>DATHIZ010000226.1:0-13192 GCA_035316385.1 Bryobacteraceae bacterium
GAATCCGGACACCATGGTTCCCGTTGTAGGCCACTTCCACCAGATTGTTTCCGGGTAACTCGTGCTGCACGCCTAAGAACCAGCTCTGGATATAGGGCCAGCGGGTGTTGGCCGGTATATAGGCAATGTTTGCGTTGACCGGATCGAATTTGGCGGCGCTGTCAAAATCGGGCGGGAAGCTGCCCTGACCGATAAAAGTGGGCGGCACGCGGCCATTGACCAGGGATTGATTGACCGTAGCTATATTCACCTGCGGACCATTAATGCCAAGTTCGTCCGCGCTGCCCAGGCGGTTCAGGTGAACGTAGCTGATGCCGTAACCGCCGCGCACAACTATTTTGCTGGTCGGACTGTACGCCATACCGAGCCGGGGCCCAAAGTTTTTGTAGTCGGGATTCACCAGGGTCCGTTTATACAGGCTGCCGTTGGACGCTTTCAAAAGAGAGTTGGTCACCGGATCGAAGTTAGTCAATACGTTGTCACGCTCCCAACGAGGCGTGGCGAATTCCCAGCGCAAGCCCAAATTCAGGGTCAGCTTTGAGTTGACACGGTAATCGTCCTGCACATAGGCGAAGTACTGATGCTGGCGATAGTTGGTGATCAGGTAATTGGCAAGTTGTACCTGGCTCGGCAAACCGAAGAGAAAATCCGCCAGATTGTAGCTGGAGGGATCGGCGGCCACCGTGCAGCCACTGGCCTGTCCCAGTTGCGCGCAAGTGGGCTTGCTGAACTGTCCGGAATAGTTGTTGAGGCCGTAAACCGGATTGATGTCCATCACTTCAGTGCGAATGGTCTCAAACTCGAAGCCGGTCTTGATGGCGTGGCGGCCGCGCACAATGGAGTAGTTGAACTTCGGGTCCCAGGTGGTCGGATTCTGAAACTGCGGATTGGTGGCCTGCCGTCCGAACGCCGAGAATCCGGACACGCTTTGCGTGTTCAAACCACCCGTGATGTCCGGCGACGTGGGTAAGCCGGTTATTCCGTACAGAGCCTGGGCGCTGGCGCCCCCCAGGTAGGGAGGGAATTTTCCGCCCAGAATGTGCGTGAATCCGAGCCGCGCCTCAAACAGAGATTCCGGAGTAATGGTCCAGGTATAGCCGGCGCCTGCCGCTTGGTCTAAAACGCGAACATAGCCGTTGCCGTTTCCACCGGAAGGGCCTGGAAGATCCGGTTGAAAATACTGGTTGTCCTTGCGCTGGCTAAAGCGCACAAAAGCAGTCATCTTGTTATTGATCTGGCCGTCGATCTTGGCATCGTACTTGTCAGCGTAATCTTTGTTGAGCAGCAGCGCCTGGTAGTTGTTGGAACGGCCTGTGCCATTTGGAGCCGGCAGCGCACTCAAAACCTGGTTCGCGAACGGCGTAATTGCCGTGACGGGAATCGGTCGATTTGCCGGGTAGACCGCACCGGTACGCGGATCGGTCACGGCAACCGGCAGAGTGCCCGAACGGTCAGTCATCGTCGGTATCGAATCGAAGGTCAACGCCTTTTGCAATTGGCGAAAGCCTTCGTAGTCCGCAAAAAAGAAGAGTTTGTTCTTGATGATGGGACCGCCGATGGTAAAGCCGAATTGGTTGCGCTGCAAAGTCGGTTTCAGGAACGTGGAAGAGCGCTGGTTGAAGATGTAGCCGATGGCGTTCAGCTGCGTATTCCGCAAGAAGTCGTATGCCGTCCCGTGGAACCCGTTCGTGCCGGAGCGCATGGCGGCGTTGACCACGGCTCCGCCGACGCGGCCGTACTCGGCGCTGTAGTTGCTCGTAATCACTTTGAATTCGGCAATCGCATCCGGCGAAGGCTGCGCGACTTCATTTGAGAAGCCTTGGTTGCTGGTGGAATACGCGTTGTTGTCCAGGCCGTCCATTAGAAAGTTGTTGTAGGTGCTGCGCATGCCGTTCGCGTTGAAGGCGCCCTCACGCGGCGTGCCCTGCAAGCCTGCCGCCAGAGGCGAGCGATGGACATTCGAGGCAAGCAGCGCCAGATCGGAATAGTTGCGGCCGTTCAACGGCAGCTCTACAATCTGCTGCGTGTTGATGACTTGGCCGTGTTCGCTGGTATCTGTTTCAAGCACCGCGGCCGCGCTCTTCACCTCTACAGACTGTGTGACCGCGCCTACCTGGAGCTCGACGTCTACACGCTGGCGAGCTTGTACGTTGACCACTACTCCGGAGGTGGTGAACTTATTGAAACCTGCCAGCTCGGCAGTGAGGCTGTAGCGGCCGGCTTTAACGTTGAAGAAGTTGTAGTTGCCGTTTTCGTCGGCCACGCTCTTCATCTCAATTCCCGTTTCCTCATTCGTCAAGATGAGAGCCGCCTTGGGCAGCGCGCCGCCTGAAGAATCCCGGACCGTTCCCAACACTTCCGCCGTTTCAAATTGCGCGCACACAGCGCCCACAAATAAAAACAATGCGCCCGCAAGCGCAAGCAACTTTCGCATTTTTAACCCCCAACCCAATCCGAACCTAAGCTTCTAGTATTTTTGTCTAGAAATCTATATACAGGCGGTTAACAGTTAATTGCAATCCTGTTACATTGCGTTGGGTACTAAAACTTGGATTCGCTTTCAGCGGTACAAGCCGATTTTTATTGAACTCGCCAAGGCCGGTCCGGTAGATTTGCTCTCGCCCGTGGCTACCGATTCAAGAACAATTATCAAGATGGCGAGAAGCGGTGGCTATCCGCGGATCGTGGCCGATCTGCAGCAATTGAGAATTGAATATTGCTCCACTGTGGATGGCCCAAGCTGTCGAACGCCTGACGATTCCGTCACGGTGGTTTAGTAAAAAAGGGAGGGAATGTGGGATTTATCCGCCTGCAGCCATTGCGCGTCGATGTTGCAGCCTTCCGGGCGGCTTGGATTCCACCAGCTTTATTTCACGCAACCGGTAGAGATCGCTGTGACCTCCGGAGCAGGTCAGTTCAATGCTAGCTTCGCTAAATTCAGCCTTCATGGGCTTAGGTAACTTGTTCTCGAGGGAAGAAGCGTCGGCGAGTTGATCCAATGCGACAGGAGAATAAACGAGCTCACCGCAAATTCTACATTCGAATCGGGCGTATCTGTTATTCATGTGATATCCCCTACATTCTAACCGAATCCGCAGCGCGGAGGCGAAGGCGGCCGCAGGGCCCACCATAGTCAACTAGGGCAACTGCGGCGGCCTGTAATTCATCTATTTTTAGCGTTTTGGAACAGCGTCGCTCGACGGCGGAATGATTCCCTTAAGCCGCATGTAGACGCTGAGAATGCCGTACTGCTCATTGTCATGAGAGATATTGCCCGTCAATGCAGCCAGGCGTGAGCGCTGCCCTTTACCGATCTTGAACATCTCGGAAGCATTTGCATCCGTCAACGAATCGTACGCTTTGTCGCACTCGGCGAACGCATCTTTCAATGCCGCGGCCACGTCCGCTTTGGTCTTGCCGTCGGCTTTCCCGGCCTTCATACCGCCGTTCACCGTGCTGCACGTACGTGTCTGCGCTTCCACCACGTGGTTCAGGACTTCCGCGACGGTGCGTTCATCCGCAGTAGGCATGTATCCGTATAGATCGTCCGGAATCTTGTCGGCCGACTTCAGCAAGTTTTTTTTGACATTCTCATAAGCTTGCTTCACTTCAGCGCTAAAAGAACCGCCGGCCACTTGCGCGTTTGAAATATTCGTAAACAGCGTTATGCCGATCGCCAGAAAAAGCGGCTTGATAAACATCGCGCGGTGTTTCATTGTGAGAGTCTCCTGTAGTCCTTTACTACTCTACGCTGCGCCGCAAAAACAAAACTGGCAGAGTCGTCCGGTTTTCAGGCGGACCGCTCTGCCAGCGGTGAAACAAGAGAAGTTGTAGCGCGCGGTTATTTCAGCGAAGAACCCGCCGATTTGTTGGTCGACCAGGGCGCAGCCTGATACGTCCAGCCCCGGGTAGAGTAATCGCTGTACGTGAGTAGCACCAAAATCATAAGCCAGACCAAACCGGCGACGCAGAAAAGCCTGGTCAAAGTAGTGCTGTAACGCACGCCCATAAAGATCCATGCCACAAGCGAAGCCTTCGTCAAGGCAATCAGCAGGGCGACGACAATGTTCCACTCGCCGAGTTCGATTTCAGAAACCCAGGAAGTTAAGAAAGTGAACACAATCAGTGCGGCCCAAACTGCCACCAGTGTTCTTACTTTAGGGACCGGTGTGTGGTGTTGCCCGGAGGCCGCATGGCCGGGCGCGTGTGCGTGTGTGCTCAATGTCTTTGTCCTATCAAATAGAGAAGTGGGAACAGGAAGATCCAAACCACGTCGACAAAGTGCCAGTAAAGGCCGATCATTTCCACTGGCGCGAAATAGTATTCGTTGTATTGATTGCGCACTGCTTGAACCAGGAGATAGGTCAACAGGCCCAGGCCCACGATCATATGAATGGCGTGCATCCCCGTCATGCAGAAATAGAGGAAAAATAGCAGTTGCGCCGGATGGAGATATTCGGGGGCATGTTCGTATTGAAATCCAAAGCCCGGCACCAAATGCTCTACCCATTTGCTGTGATATTCGAATGCTTTGACGCCCAGAAAGGCCGAGCCGAAGATCATGGTCAGGATCAGAAACAGAATCAGATCCTTGCGCTTACTAAGTTGGGCGGCGCGAACAGCCAGCACCATCGTCAAGCTGCTGCAGATCAGTACCGCCGTGTTGGTTCCGCCGAGCACCACGTCCATATAGCGGCTGGTGCTGGCGAACGCCCCGGGGTACATGTTGCGATAAACCGCGTAGGCTCCGAACATTCCGCCGAAGAACAGCACCTCGGTGATGAGGAAGGTCCACATCCCGAGCATGGCGCTATCCATCTGCTGCGCGGACGTCGCGAAATGGTGGCGGAGATGTGTTTGCTCCGCGGTTGGTTCATGAACTACTGCGACTGTATCAGCCAACGACTTCCTCCATGGGCTCGTAATAGCGCGCGCCATCGTAATCATATGCTTCTTCCGTCACTGTCGGCGTCTCGTCGAAATTGAAAGTGGTAGGCGGAGAAGCGATTTGCCATTCCAGGCCGGCGGCGTTCCAAGGATTGGCGCTTGCCTTGGGTCCGAACTTGATCGACCATGCAAAATAAATCATAGGAATCAGGTAGCCGATGCCTAGAATGGAAGCTCCCGCGGTGGAGAGCACGTTCAAAGCCTGGAATTCAGGCGGGTAAGCATGATAGCGTCTCGGCATGCCCAGATAGCCGAGAATGAATTGCGGAAAGAACGTCAAATTAAAGCCGATGAAAATAATCATGCAGGCAAACTTCGACCACGCTTCGGGATACATACGCCCGGTTATTTTCGGCCACCAGAAATGCAGTCCTCCCAGGAAAGCCATCACCATGCCACCGACCATCACGTAGTGAAAGTGCGCCACGATGAAGTAGGTTCCGTGTGTCGCCACATCGGTCGCCAGCGCGGCCAGGAACAGACCTGTCAGCCCGCCGATTGTAAACAGTCCGATGAATCCGAACGCGTACAGCATGGGAGTATCGAAACTGACCGAACCCTTATACATGGTTGCGGTCCAATTGAATACCTTGATGGCGGAGGGAACGGCGACCATGAAGCTCAAGAAGGAAAATGCCACGCTCGTATACATCGCCTCGCCCGTGACGAACATGTGATGGCCCCACACCACGAAGCTCAGCACTGCGATTCCCATGCTCGAGAAAGCGATGAAGTTGTAACCGAACGGCCGCTTGCGCGAGAAGCAGGCGACGATTTCGCTGATGACGCCCATGCCGGGCAGAATCATGATGTAGACCGCCGGATGCGAATAGAACCAGAAGAGATGCTGGAAGAGAATCGGATCGCCGCCGATGTTCGGATCGAAAATTCCGACGTGTGCAATGCGCTCGAAAGCCAGCAGCAAAACCGTAATCGCGAGCACCGGCGTCCCTAATACTTGAATCAGCCCGGTGGCGTAATTGGCCCAGACAAACAACGGCAGGCGCGACCAGGTCATGCCGGGCGCGCGCATCTTATGTACGGTGACGATAAAATTCAAGCCTGTGAGAATGGAGGAAAAGCCGGCGATGAACACGCCCATTGCGGCGGTCAGAACATAAGAATTCGAGTAGGTGCTGCTGTAAGGGGCGTAAAACGTCCAGCCGGTATCGACGCCGCCGCGGATGATTGCAAACATTGCAAAGACCGCGCCGATTATGTAGATATACCAGCTCAGCAGGTTAATGCGCGGGAACGCCAGATCCTTCGCGCCGATCATGATGGGTATGAGAAAATTGGCGAGCGTTGCCGGTATGGAAGGCACTAGAAAAAAGAACACCATCACAATGCCGTGCATCGAGAAGAGGCGATTGTACGTCTCGGCGGAAAAAATTCCTTCCGGCTGCAGCAGATTGATCCGGAACAACACGGCCATCGTTCCGCCGACGAAGAACATCAGCGTGATCGAGATGAGATACAGCATCGCGATCCGCTTATGGTCCGTCGTTAATAGCCAGCTCTTCCAGCCGTGCGTCGCGTTTAGGTAATGCGTTTCTTCGGTTGCCATCTTTTCATTCCTTATTGCTGCGGCTGCGCGGCGGCCCCTGCCGCCCTGGCTCTGGGGGCAACCACGACCGCCGGTTGCTGGCTGCCTTGTTGGGTTGCCGGCGTGGCCGGCGACAGCGATTTGATGTAGGCGATGAGTTGGATCACGTTCTCTTCCGACAGTTGGCCCTTGAAGTTCGGCATGACGTCGGCGTCAAACCCGGAGACGATCTTCGCGTTCGCATCCAGAATGGATTCACGCAAATACGCATCGTTTGCCATAACGGTGCTACCATCCCTCAACTGTACCGGTTTGTTGTAGAGCCCGCGCAGTATCGGACAGCGGCCTTGCTGATCCAGCAGATGACAAGTGGAGCAGCCGTTCTGGGCAAAAAGCTTCTGTCCCTGCTCCGACAGCGAACCTTCTCCGCCGCCGCCGCTTGCCCAATTCGCATACGCGCGCTCGTCCAGTACTTCTACCCAGCCACCCATTTGTGCGTGTTGGTTGCCGCAGTATTCCGTACAGAAAATATGATACCGGCCGACTTTGGTCGGAGTAAACCACAGGCTGTCATAAGTACCCGGGACTACATCGTGCCGCACGCGGAAGGCCGGAATTGAAAAACTATGAATCACGTCTTCCGACGCCATGGTCAGCTTCACGGGTTGATTCAGCGCCACATGCAAAGTGTTGATCTCGCGGGTCCCGTCCGCATACTGTATTTTCCACATCCACTGCTTGCCGGTGACGAATACTTCCGCGGCGTCGAGGGGAGGGTTCTGCGCCGCGTAGTATAGTTTGGCGCCCCACCAGAACATCACCAGCATCACGAGAAAGGGCAGGATGGACCAGGTCAACTCAAGACCTGTTGAGCCTTCGATCTGGACCGCGCGGACACCGGGCCGCCGCCTGTATTTCCAGGCGAAAAATGCCACCGCCGCGAAAATCAATACCGTCATGATTGCCGAGACAATCACTTCAAACCAATAGAGCTCATCGATTGGTCCGGCTTGCGCCGAAGCCGCCGGAGGGAACAGCGGCAAATCGGCCAGAATCAGCGGGACGTTCAGGGCGGAATGTAGAGGCAAGTTCAATGCCAGATCAAGCATGCTTCGGAGCCTTCCAGCTAACGCTCATCTTCTTTCTCTTGTCGTTTCGCATGAGCAAAATAATCAATCCGGATAAAATCACAACGGTCAGAGAGCCGGCCAGCTTCAGGACGTTGAAGATGGCGAGGGTGTATTTGCCCTGCGCGGCGTTGTAATGAAAACAAAACAGTAAAACGTAGTCGACCGGAGTACCGATCTTGTGTTGCGACGCCTCGACGAGCGACATGCGCAGATCGGCCGGAGCATAATCAATGCCGTAGAAATAGCGCGACAGTTTGCCATCCGGCGTGGTGACCATAATGCCGCCCGCGTGGATGAACTGCTTCGATGCGTCGTCCCAACGGTACGTCCAACCCACCGCCGAGGCGAGTTTCGCAATCGACTGCTGGTCGCCCGTCAGAAAATGAAAACCGGCATCATATCCACCGCGGTTAAACTGCTTCTTGAATTCGGCTTTGGTCTTGGCGGCGTCCGCCGGCGTATCTGACGGATCAAAGCTTACCACCACGACGTTGTAGTCGCGGCCTGGCTCCAGCGCGATGCGGCGCAACCCGGACATAGTTTCCCGCATGCTCATGGGGCAAAGGCTGGGGCATTTGAAGTACACCAACGAAAGCACCACCGGTTTGTCGCCAAAGTAAGTGCGCAGCGGAACCACCTGGTTCGTGTCGTCATGAAAAATCAGATCCAGCGGGACCGGCGAGTTCAGTTTCTGCTGGATGCCGACTCCTTTTGTGAGCGTGGGACGGGCATATTGCGCCGTCATCGTGGCAGCACTTGCCAGCACCAGGCACGTACTCACAAACAATTTACCGGACATTCTTCTGAATCTCTCCCTGGATGCTGGGCCGGTAGGCTGCGGGCATATCGTTCAAACTACCCGCGAAAGTACGTCCTTCGCCGCCCGGCGTAGTGATGCCACGCGTCGCGCCAGGGGCAATCTTGAAACTCGAAACAACCGTATCCATGGCTTGGCTGATAGGCACGTGCACATGGCCGTCCTTATCTTTGCCGGAGCTGTTCAACACTTCGTCTTCGTGCGCGCGCATGTCGGGAAGCTCTTCCCACGGATTCACTTGTAGCTGCGGGGCGGGAGCCAGCACGCGCGCCGGAGAGAGCGGGCTCGGCAACTCTCCCAGCGGATGCTCCTTCTGGAGCGTCCGCTGCAGGAAAACGGTAAACGCGAAAACGATAACCAGTGTCAGTCCGATAGCCGCGAGTGACCAAAGCACCATGCTCGCCTTGGCGTCCACATTCTCAAAATTCGTGCCGTGATGCCCTAGGACGGGCTCGGAATACTTAGGCGATTCGTTGTGTCCGCTCATGCAATCACCTCCTTTGGCAATGCCGGTGAAACACGCGGGTCACGCAGCGGCAACAACGGCCGCCGTCTGAGTTGACCCAGGTAAACATAAACCCAAATACCGCCCAATCCCAGGAAAGCCGCGAAATCGGTCCAATAAAGGGCGAAGCCGGTGTTGTTGTGTAGAGGCGTGCTGACGCTGGTGCTGCGGAAGGTCGGCTCAACCAGCCAGAACACGTCAATGGCATGCGCTACGAGCAGCCAGATACATACCCTGATCAGCCTGCGAGGATCGCGTTTGCGGCCTTGCGATAACAAAGCCAGAAAAGGAATCGCAAACATCGATAGCCCGACTACGTAGGCTAGCGCTTTCCATACTCCGGCCGTGCGGTCGCTGTACCAAACCAATTCCTGCGGCAGGTTGGCCGGCCAGATGATGATCAACTGGGAGACCGAAAGGTAGGTCCAGAAAATCACGAAGGCGAAAAGCAAATTGCCCAGATCATGCAGAATTTTGGAATTGATACGGCCGCCGAAGCGGTCGCCGCGCGACGTTAGAATCAGCGTCAAAATCGTCAGCGCGAAGGTCTGCATCACGTTGCCGATCAGGATCATGCCGCCGAAAACGGTCGAATAAAATTGCGTATCGGCCGACAGCACCCAGTCTATATAGGCGAAGGTCGTGGTTAGCACGAAAATCAGCAGGCCAGGCGCACTGAAGGCACGCATCCGTTCGGGGATGCCCACGTCGCCGGTACTATCCTGCTGGTCGGCTAAGCGGTTCACACGCATACCCCAGAACAGCCAGATAGCGAAGTAAATGACCACCCGGACAATAAAGAACGGGATATTTAGATAACCCTGCTTGTGGCTAAGATACGCATTCGCCGCTACCAGGTCGGGATGGCTCCAGGCGTATAGGTCCTTCAGGCCAAAAATCAATCCCACGGCAAACAGGGCAATCAAGGGGAGGGTGCGCATTGCGGCTTCAAGGTAACGGCGCGTTGTCACGCCCCACTTACCACCCACCACGTTATTTAACAGCAGCAACCCTAAGCCGCCGATCGCGAATCCGCCCCAGTAGATAAAGGCGAATAGATACGACTGAAAAAATTGAGTCCGATTCTGGAAAAAACCCGCGACGCAGAGTAGCAATCCGAGCCCACCCACGACGCCCGCGATACGTTCCACGCTGGCGGCCTTGGGCCCCAGTCTAATCTCCGGAATCCGAAGATCCGTTTCGTGTCCGTGACTGCTCACTTACTTCCTCCGGCGGGCCCGCCCGCTGCTTTCGTACCGGCGTTTGCTACATCCGCGGAAGCACCTTCGCTTAACTGCAAGGCCCGGATGTAGGCAATAATCCGCCAGCGGTCATCCACCGCCACGCGCGAAGCGTAGCTGTACATAGCTCCATAGCCGTTTGTCATCACGTCGAAAAAGTGTCCAACCGGGGCCGTCACCAGGCGCGGGTCCAGATAACTGGGAGGTTGACGCAAGCCGCGCGCTACTACCATGCCGTGGCCGTTGCCCAAGCGTCCGTGGCATGGGGAGCAATAAATGTTAAAGCGTTCTTGTCCACGGGCTACGTCTTCACGCGTAATTTGAATCGGGAAGGATTCAATATCTTTCCCGTTCACTTTGCCGGTATAACGGGCCTGGTCAAGGTGCAACTGCCCGCGTGCCACCGTGTCCTCGATAGTTGGCCTCGACGCTCGTCCGTCGGCAAAGAAAACAGTTCCCGCCAGAGGTTTATAGCGCGGTTGGTCGTGCATGTCGTTGCGGCAGGCGCTGGCGAACAGTAGCCCGCCCAGGGCACACGAGAGCGCTAGTTTATGCCGGAACAATGCTCACCTCTTTCCCGCCCAGACTGCCCAGGAAATGCATGGTGTCGTGGGGACGGAACATCGGGTCGGTTGATTCGATACATAGAAAGAACTTGTCCACGGAGGCGCGTCTGAAAGCTTCCACGTTAAATACCGGATGGTAAGGCTTCGGAAGCCCGTTCATGGCCAGCATGCTGAACATGGAGGTAAGACCGGCAAACAGGATCATGCATTCGAAAGTGATGGGAATAAAAGACGGCCAGCTGTTCAGCGGGCGTCCGCCGACGTTGTGCGGATAAGCCACGCCCGAAATCCACTCTAAAAAGGTAAAGCCGAGGGTGGCTCCGCATATGCCGGCGATCAAAACGCACAGCGCAACCTTGTTCTTTTTGAATCCAATCGCTTCCGCCAATCCCTCCACCGGCATGGGCGCATAGGCGTCCATCTTGCGGTAGCCCGCCGCGTAAGCTCGTTCGCAGGCTTCCAGTAACGTGTCCGGATCGTCGAACTCCACCATGGCGCCGTGAATGGCAGGGGTTTCGTCTAATATCTCTGCGTGGCTCATGCATGCTCCTTTTCGTTCGCCAAGTGAGCTTCGTGATGCACCACTTCGCGAACTTCAAAGATAGAGATGGAAGGCAGCGCCCGCACGAATAGGAAGATCAAGAGCATGAAGAACCCGATCGTACCGGCATAGGTGCCCCAATCCCACTTAGTCGGGATGTACATGCCCCAGGATGAGGGCAGGAAGTCGCGGTGTAGACTCGTCACAACAATCACAAACCGCTCCAGCCACATGCCGATGTTCACAATGATGGAAATAATCCAAACCAGCGCCAGGTTATGCCTGACCTTCCTGGACCAAAGGGCCTGCGGGATGAGAATGTTACACAGAATCAAGAGAGCGTAAGTGAAGCCGTACGGACCAGTTGCGCGGTTCCAGTACATAAAGCTTTCATACTTATCGCCGCTGTACCAGGAAAAAAATGCTTCTAAACCGTAGCCGTACGCCACAATCAACCCGACGCCCAACATCAGCTTACAAGCCGAGTCAATATGGCGCAGAGTAATCATGTCGCGCATGTTGTACCAGGCGCGCAATGGAATGATCAGCGTCAGCACCATCGCGAACCCCGAATAGACGGCGCCCGCAACGAAGTAGGGCGGAAAAATGGTCGTGTGCCAGCCAGGCAATTGACTCACCGCGAAATCGAAGCTGACGATGGTGTGAACCGAGAGCACCAGCGGTGTCGCCAAACCGGCCAGCAGCAGATACGCTTTCTGATAACGATGCCAGTGAATGGCCGAGCCGCGCCAACCTAAGGCGAGGAAGCCGTAGATTTGCCGCTGCCATAGATGGGGCGCCGTGTCGCGCATACTCGCCAAGTCCGGGATGAGACCGACATACCAGAAGGTGAGCGAAATGGTTCCGTAAGTCGATACCGCGAACACGTCCCATTCCAGCGGACTGCGCGGTTGGGGCCATAACCACATTGAATTGGGGTAGGGCAGGAGCCAGTAGAACAACCACGGACGGCCTAAGTGCAGAATCGGGAACATACCCGCGCACGCCACCGCGAACAGCGTCATTGCCTCGGAAAAGCGGTTAATGGATGTTCGCCAATCCTGTTTTAACAGGAAAAGAACGGCCGAGATCAGCGTCCCGGCGTGGCCGATACCGATCCACCAGACGAAGTTGATGATGGCGAAGCCCCAGGCAATGGGAATGTTAATGCCCCAGATCCCGACGCCCCTGAGGAACAACACGCAGACGCACAGCGCCAGCAAGTTAACGAAGCAGAAGGCAACGAACGCGCCCACCATCCACTTTTTAGGCGATTTTTTGAACGGATTATAGACGACGCCGGTGATACGGTCAGTGACCGTTCCGTAGTCATGACCCGGCGAGAGAATGCTGTCCGGCCCCGGGTCGGGGATGAACTGCTCCGGTACGTATTGATGTTCAGGCTTCTCTATGGTTGCCACGCAGACCTCTTAGCGCCTCATTGGAATTTCGAACGTAACCCAGATATGTCGTCCGCGGGCGAGTATTCAAATCGTCCAGCAGATTATAATTGCGTTTCAATGCTTTCAGCTTTGCCACCTTGCTATTTGGATCGTTCAGGTCGCCGAACGTAATTGCTTGCGTCGGACAAACCTGTTGGCACGCCGTGATCACTTCGCCGTCGTGAATGCGCCGGTTTTCTTTCTCCGTCTGAATCTTGGTTTCCTGAATGCGCTGCACGCAGTACGAGCACTTTTCCATGACGCCGCGGCTGCGGACGCTGACGTCCGGATTGCGCATGCCGTGCAGGCTCTCCGAATTCCAATCCGAATAGAGATAGAAGTTGAAGCGCCGCACTTTGTAGGGACAGTTATTCGAGCAATAGCGGGTGCCTACACAGCGGTTATAGACCATTTCATTGAGGCCTTCGTTGCTGTGTACCGTGGCGGCCACCGGACA
>DATHIZ010000227.1:0-5189 GCA_035316385.1 Bryobacteraceae bacterium
GAATCCGGAAGCATTGAGCAGGACGCGGACATGGTGGCCTTCATCTTCCGTGAAGAAGTCTACCGTCCGGATAAAGAAAGCCTCAAAGGGACAGCCGAGTTGATTCTGGCCAAGCAGCGCAATGGCCCCACGGGCCGCGTGAAGCTGGCGTTTCTAAACCAATACACCAAGTTTGAAAACTTGACGCACGATGTGGGCGACGACGCCCCGTTCGAATAATGAAGTGAAAGTCCATCTTAGCGGCAACTTAAGAGGCGTAGGCACTTGTCGGGTAACCATTTTATCGAGCACCACACGGAAGCAAGCGACCTGAGATTGTTTCCGGCTCGCCGACAATGATCATCTGTGTCGAGGGATGCAGCGTCTAAGTCACCCGAAAGTGGACTAAGACTCAACATTCCAGTCGCGTGTTTTTTGATGTTCTCTTGCCGCCGCGACGAATGAATTGTTTAGCTCTTCGAACCATTTTTCTGCTTCCCTGACTTTGTCGAAATCCAGAATATCCACTCCACAATCCTGAAATGACTTGGGATGTGTTAGGCGGTTTCGGATACCTTTTGCGTCCTCAATGGGTTCACATGAAACCTCGATGGGTTGGTCGAAAGCTCGCCCCGCCACTCCATAGACGTCCTTAATTCTTTGGACTAGCGCCTCTTGCTTCTTGTTCAAAATCTTGGCCGCACCGCCTTCAAACGTGATGATCCCGTTCTCTGATAAACCGAGTAGCAGAATTCTGTGCTGCTCGACAACTGCCTCTATCAACGCGAAAACCGCGCGTATGTAGCATCGTTGAAATCCAGCGACCTCACCATCAATCTCGATGGGCTGTCTTGGGCCAAGTTTCTTTTCAATCCATCGTACATCTCGGACAAGAGTTCTTTGAACGCCGCGAATCTCCTCAATCCTGTTGTAAAAATCGCCATAGACTAGGTACCTCTCCTTTACGGCTTACCGTTAGAGGGACGGTGTCATCACCGTACTTTTCTCCAGGTGCACCCTCAAACAGATCCATCCCAACTTTCGGGTAGAGTTACCGCCCAACCTCTCGAAAAGCGCGGCGTCTGGTCACCAAAAACCAAATGGGTATGGCATTTATAAGAGCAGTTATTAGCCCCCATCTCGCTGTCTCTCGTGCCTATTCGCTGTTGAGCAACGGCCGCCAGTCGATTGGCAAAATGGTAAGCGACGTACTAATTCGCTGGATGAAGCCCGGCAGTACGACGAACAGCGCGCCGTTCACTACCGAAAATGCAAAAAATCCGATCGCGATAGCTCTGGCGCGCGGCGTTAGACGCAGAAGTGCGATCCCTAGCCACAATGAGACGCCGCCATATGCGATATTGAGCGCGTGAGCTGGCGGCCCGCTAACCAAGTATCCGAGAAAAACAGTTGGCAACGGCAAAAATGCAAAAATGCAAACGCCCTACGGAAGTAAACAGCACAAAGCCTCCGACAATAGTGAGGCTCAACGTTCGAGAGTTATCCGGGAGAATCGGCCCAACTTTTGGCGGCTTGAATCGATCTTTTATCTTTGTGCTATTGAAGTATCGCAGCCACCCCGCGCCAAGAAGAACCAACAAACTATAGAAGATTGTGATTCCAATTCTGCCGCGTCCGGTCACGGGGGGATGCATCCCGAACCGGAGCCAATGGGGCTAGGATACCCATCAACCCCGTAAATCCAGAGACACTCACTAGAATTCCGCTGAAAACGACAATAGATGTGCGAGACCAAGCTTGTAACTTGAGTAGCCCGACCGCCGTTGTAATGCCCCAAAAGAAGAATAAGAGCGTGACCACGCCGACAAAAAAGCCAATCAGCCGGACGAACACAGCCGTTTCAGGCCGGCTGTTTTGAAAGCTTGCTGCGCCATATAGGAGTATGAGCGAAAGAAGCAAAAAGAAAAAAGAGCCGATCATCGTTACAACAGCAATGGCGGTTATCCCGACTGAGCGTTTCAAGAAATCCTCCAATCTGTCGTTCTGGTAGCGCGCCCTCTGTTAATTAGCATTTTGCGGGCAGGCCACCCGTTCTGGCGGACCATCTCTTGAAAAGCCGATACTTTTGCGATGTATATCGCTGGACAAACTGTGGCTATTGCAAAGAAACGTTCGCAATAAGATTTATCTGGATTACACGCCCCGAAAACGATACGGGGTTCCGAAGATTAATAGGCTTGCCCGACAAGGGAACACTAGCCTACCGTATCCGACGTTTCTTTATATTTATTGACTTTCCGGATAATGCGGCTGGCGGTGCGACCCGATGGAAAAGTCGTGGGTTTTTGTTGTAAATCCGGATGTAGTCGTGGATGGCTTTGATCAGGTCACGAACGCTTCGGAATGTTCCACGGCGCATTCGTTTCCGGCGGAGCAGGACCTCGGCCTGGTGATTGGACTACCTGCAGCTGATGCAAGGGCGCGGACGCTTTGAAAATCGCGTGCAGGAAATCAGCTCGCTATCGCGCGGATTCAAGCTCATGTCGAAGGAGTTGCGTGCGCCCGAAACGCGTCCGGGCGACCACCGTCCCATGCTGAGCGATCTGCGCGAATCCGGAAGCATCGAGCAGGATGCGGACATGGTGGCCTTCATCTTCCGCGAAGATGTTTACCGGCCGGACAAGGAAAGACTCAAAGGGACAGCCGAGTTGATTCTGGCCAAGCAGCGCAACGGCCCCACGGGCCGCGTGAAGTTGGCGTTTCTAAACCAATACACCAAATTTGAAAACCTGACGCACGATGTGGGCGACGACGCACCGTTCGAGTAACGAGGCGCCGGCCAAGCCCTCAGGTTAGGCTACCGGGACGGAAACTTCCCGCTCGGTTTGGCCTTTGGGCCCGGTGATGCGTTCGACGACGCGCATTTCCTTGCGATCGTCCGAAAGAGTCAGGCGCCGTTCAAATGCGAGATCCAAACCGTGCAACTTCAGCTTGGATCGTTCGATCAATGTGTCGCCAGCCCAGTCGTGAGAGTGCCACCTCTCGAACCGCGTCCCTATCTCGCGGTCAAAACGTGCGCTCCCGGCCCCTCTCCTCCAGTGATATAACCGCCTCGGCCGCGTGAATCGGAAGCATCCAAGGCATCAGCGGGCGGACTGAACTCGAATGTTTCCGGAGGGATTTACTTCATTCGCGATTACTCGCGTGAACGCAAGAAGTTTGCTGGTGTCAGTCTCATCTTGCGTCGGACGGCGGTACGTAGTTGTGCCTTCCAGCCGCGATATAAGGTGTGTGCGGGAATTCACCCAAAATATATTGGGGGAACTGGATACGGTCACGCCGGGATAGGATGGCGGCTCATATGTGACCGATGCCTCGGAGCCTTCGCCCGCCACCGTTTCCGCGCGCAGAATCTCCGCTTCCGCAATTCGGCTGAAGAGGAACGTAGTCCCGCTGACAACCGGGAAGTCCGGCCCGAACCAACCTGGAAGCATGTCGCGCCGCTGTACAACGCTCTTCGAATATCGCCTGGCCCCAGCGAAGTAGTGGTGCAGATCAATACCGTTGGTCACGGTCAAGCTACCGCGCCGGCCTCCTGTTCCACACGAACGCTGTCCGGAGCGGCGAAGAATGCCCTGGCTCGCTGCGTGCTGACGACGCCATCGTCTTCCGACTCATTCGTGACGAGAAGGTCGACCACGAGGCTCTTCAGACTCGTGTAGTCTCCGCTACCGTTTCCAGTAATGCCGTCGCGTCCATGGTGAGATTGTCCCAGATCTTCGTCTTCTTACGACAAAGTCCAGGAATAAACTCAGAGATTTCAGTGTTCTAAATACAGCAAGCGGAGCCAGTTCTCGCCAACCGTGCAATCTAGCAGTTGAACATTGTTCACATTGGATCGCCACTTCTGCATATGGAAATCAAACAATCCACGACGGCAGCGTTGCAGTATGTGACGGAATTCGTCCCTGTCCGAGAGGCAAGCGCTGCGGGCGGAGCATTATGAACCGGCGAGCATTCCTCGCGGCGGCGGGTGCGGTCTTCGCTCCCGCCGCCACGGCGCAAAAAGTGATTATCGCCGGCGGCGGTCTGGCTGGCCTTTGTTGCGCGCATGAGTTACGGACACGTGGTTTCGACGTTGTCGTTCTCGAAGGCCAGGGCCGGGCGGGCGGCAGGGTTCAAACTCTCCGGGAGGGGCTGGATCCGGAGCTCACGGCCGAAACAGGGGCGACACGCATTCCGGACACTCATCACCTTACGCTGTCCTATGTGCGGGAACTCGGACTGACGCTAGAACCGTTCAAAGGAGGAGAGCTGACTGATGTGGTTCACTTGCGCGGCCGGAACTACACTCTTGCGAACGGCCCCGAACCGGATTGGCCGCTGCAACTACGCCCGGACGAGCGCCGCTTGGGCCGGAAAGCTTTAGCGGGACGCTATCTGGCTGACCCCTTGAAATCCGCAAAAGGAAGCGAGAATTCGCCCAACGTGCCCGAGGCGATTCTGGCAATCGACCGGTTCACGATTCGCGAGTACCTGACGCAGCAAGGTCTTTCCCCGGATGCCATTGAACTTATTACGGTGGGCGCGGATACAACCATCAGCCTCGCCTTACTTCTGCTGGTCGAATTCAATGAGCAGGTAACGCGCGAGTACTTCCATATCCGCGGCGGCAACGATCAGCTTCCGGCGGCACTCGCCAAAGGATTGGGCGGAGCGATCCGTTATGGATGCCGGGTGATGAGCATCGGGCAGAATGATCGCAGCGCGTGGGCGGTTATCGAACACGCTGGCGGTCGCGAGACCATTCGGGGCGACTACGTTATTTCCGCCCTTCCGTTCTCGGTAGCCAGGAATCTGTTCGCTGACGCCCGTCTTTCGTCCGAAAAGCAGCGCGTTATCCGGGAACAAAAATACTTCCCCGTGGATAAGGTATTCCTTCAAATGCAGAAACAGTTCTGGAAGACGAAGGGCCAGAGCGGATTCGCCAATACCGATCTGCTGTCTGAGCGATTTTGGGTACTTGGGCCGGACTCGCCCGATCAACGGGGCCTGTTATTGTCCTATGTCATCGGGGCGAAGGCCGCGAAACTCGACGAAATGGATGTACAGAGCCGCGTTCAAGCAACACTCGCCGATGCCGAACGGGTGTTTCCCGGCGCGCGCGAACACTTTGAAGCAGTTCGAGCAAAGAGCTGGAGCCAAGATCCGTGGCAGCGTGGCGGTCTTTCGGCATTCGGCCCCGGCGA
>DATHIZ010000228.1:0-27650 GCA_035316385.1 Bryobacteraceae bacterium
CTCAATAACATGCCCATCAGCAGCAGCGTACTGAGCAAAGAGCTGCCGCCGTTACTGATGAATGGCAGCGGGATCCCCTTGTTGGGGAGCAGATCGAGCACGACGCTGATGTTGATCAACGCCTGCACCAGTACGCAAACCGTAACACTCAGGGCTAGATAACGGCCGAAACTATCATTGGCGCGCAACGAAGTTCGGAATCCGCGCCAGAGCACCACCACAAATCCGCCGAGCAAGAGAAAGCAGCCGGCAAAGCCCGTCTCTTCTCCTACCACCGCGTAGATGAAGTCAGTGTGCGCCTCCGGGAGGAAAAGCATTTTTTGCTTGCTCTCCATTAGGCCCGCGCCCACCCAGCCGCCGGAGCCCACCGCAATCCTCGATTGCAACTGCTGATAGCCGGGATCGCTGGTGGAAGCGGTTTGATGCGCGTAATTCAGCAGGCGGCCCTTGGGATCGATCTTCGCCAACAGCGTGTGGTTCTTGTCGGTGAAATCGATAAAACGCGCCAGGCGATACGGCTTCATGACGATAAAACCGAAACCGAGAACCAGCCCGAGCCCGCCGATGACAGCCAGATAGCGGTAATCCACGCCAGCCACAAAAATCACCACAATGGTGGTCGCCACTAATACAACAGCGGTGCCCAGGTCCGCGATGGCCACGGCAAGCGCAATCACGGAAATCGAAATGGCGAGCGGGCCAAGCGTGTGCCTTTCGTTGATGGCTCCCACGCGGCGGCAAAGGAAGAATGCCAGAAACAGGGACAGCGCCGGTTTCGCCAGTTCCGAAGGCTGCAGCGATAAAGGTCCGGCTCGCAGCCAGCGGTGGCTGGCGCCGTCGCTGAAATAGACCGCGAGCAGCAGCAGCAGCACCAGGCCCAAGCTGGCAAAGGCAATCTTCGGATCGTTCCAGCGGCGGTAATCGCGCCGCATGCAATAGAGCAGCACCAGGAACGAAAACACGGCCCAACCCAACTGGCGCCAAAAGAAGTGCAGGCTGCTCCAGTGAAACTTCAACTCGGCAATGAGCGAGGACGAGCTGTACACCATGATCAAGCCGAAGCACACCATAACCAGCACGGTGAGAAAGAGAATCCAGTCGGTCTTGAGTCTTTGCGCCATCGTACACCAATTTCGTTACAGGAATTCCACTAAACCAATTCTAGGACTAAATGTTTGAAGTGTTTCCCGCGCTCTTCATAATTTTGAAACTGATCGAAGCTGGCGCAGGCGGGAGAGAGCAGCACGGTCTCGCCCGCGGCAGCGTGCCGGCGGGCGTAGGTGACGGCATCGTCCAAGGTTCCGCAGTCGATTAATTCGACCGCGCCATTCAGGGCTTTCTTAATCAGCGGGGCCGCGGCGTAGGGATACGGCTCCGGCGCGCCGATAAGCAAGGCGGCTTTGGCGCGCGCGCGCAACGGGTTCAGCAGCGGCGCATAATCGCTGCCTTTGTCCTTGCCGCCCAGGATGATCCACAAGCCGCGCGGAAAGGCGTCAATGGCCTTGAGCGAAGCGTCCACGTTGGTGGCTTTCGAATCGTTGTAGTATTCGACACCATCCAGCGCGCGGACAAATTCGATACGGTGCTCGACGCCGGGAAACGATTCAACCGCGGGACCGATGGCTTCGAGTTTGACGCCAGCGAGGTGCGCCAGCGCCGCGGCCGCCATCACGTTTTCGACATTGTGCATGCCGCGCAATTTGATTTGGGACCGTTGCAGGAAAGGCTGGTTGTTGAAAAGCAGGGAATCGCCTTGCAGCGAAACACCTGCCGGAACTGGCTGCGTGGAACTGAACCAGAACGTCCGCGCCAGAGTGCGAGTAGCAAAGGTGCGGCAGCTGGGGTCATCGTAATTCAACACTGCGAAATCACCCGGCTGCTGCGTTTCGAACAAGCGGGCCTTCGCGGCGGCGTAGAGGGCAAAGGTGTGATGGCGGTCCAGATGGTCGGGCGTGACGTTGAGACAGGCGGCGATGGGCGCTCGAAACTGGCGGATGGATTCCAGTTGAAAACTCGACAACTCCAGAACGTTCCACTGGCCGGCGGCGGAAGAATCAATCAACGATGTGACAGCGGTGCCGATGTTGCCTCCCACCTGACAGGGTAGACCGGCTTCTTTGAGCAGGTGACCGGCAAGCGCGGTCGTCGTAGTTTTGCCGTTCGAACCGGTGATGCCTATGATGGGCCCTTGTAGAAAGTAAGACGACAACTCGACTTCGCCGATGGTAAGGATGCCTCGCTCGCGCGCCGAGATGAGTACCGGGAGATCGTAGGGAACTCCGGGCGAAAGGACTATGCAGTCCAGTCCCGCCAGGTCAACGGAATCCTGCCCGGCAACGGTGACGCCAAGAGCTGCAAAACGGGCTTGCTCTTCGGGAGTGAGCGCTTGAGAATCGACGGCTCGCACCAGTGCGCCGTGCTTACGCAAGAGTGCGCTGGCCGCCAGACCGGAGCGTTTTGCGCCAATGATCAGAATGTGTTTGCCGGAGAAATTCAAATGCGGCTTCACCTTAGTTTCAATGTCGTCAATGCGAAGCCCGCCATGATGAGGCCCACAATCCAGAAACGCACGATCACCTTCGATTCAGGCCAGCCCAGGGCTTCGAAGTGGTGATGAATGGGCGCCATTTTGAAAATGCGCTTCCCATTTCGCAGCTTATAGCTGCCCACCTGCAGGATCACCGAGAGCGCTTCCATCACATACACGCCGCCGATGAACACTAACAGGATTTCCTGTTTGATGAGCACCGCCACGATCCCCATTCCGCCGCCCAGCGCCAAAGAACCGGTGTCGCCCATGAAAACTTGCGCGGGATGGCAATTGAACCAAAGGAAACCGAGGCTCGCGCCCACCATGGACGCGCAGAAGATAGTCAACTCCTGGGATCTGGGTAAGCGCGCGAGATCGAGATATTGAGAGAGCGCGGCGTGGCTGGAAATATAAGTCAGCATCGTCATGGCGCCCGAAGCGATAATCATCAGGCCAATAGCGAGGCCGTCAAGACCGTCGGTCAGGTTCACGGCATTCGATGAGCCCACCATGACGAACACGATGAACAGATAGAACAGCACGAAGGCGAGCGGGTAAGTCCAGAAGTGTTTCGTCAGCGGATCAATCAGCAAGTCCGGTTTAAATTGCTTGAAGAAGGGCACGTTGATAGCGGTGGAGTACGCCTGGTTGGCGTGCAACAGGAGCAGGCAAAAACCGATGATCATGGCGCACAGCACTTGCGCCCAGAATTTCTGCCACGACGTCAAACCTAGATTGCGCTGTTTGGTGATTTTCGCGTAATCGTCGATAAACCCGATAATTCCAAAGCCCACCAGGCCCAGCAGAGCGAGGCCGACATACGGGTTGCGCAAGTCCGCCCACAGCAGCGTCGGGACCACGATGGAGGTGACAATGAGCAGGCCGCCCATTGTTGGCGTGCCGGCCTTCTTGCGGTGCGACTGCGGACCATCCTCCCGGATGTGCTGGCCGAAGCTCATCTCGCGAAGCTTCCGGATAAGCCAAGGCCCCAGCAGGAACGAGATAGCCAATGCGGTCAGACTGGCCAGAGCAGTGCGCGTGGTGACGTATCCGAAGACGCGGAAAGCACCGATGTATCTGTGAAGAACTTGAAATAACAGCCAGTAGAGCATTTGTTACGTTTTCGTTTCGTCCTGCGAGGGTTGGGGTTGCGTCAAAGCGTTCAGCGCGAGTTCCAAATGAACGCCGCGCGACCCCTTGAATAAAATCGCATCGCGCGGTTGGGCAAAGTTCCGCAGAAATGCGCCGGCCTCTTCGCTTGTCTGGAAAAAGAGAGCGGCGTCATCGCGCAGTCCGCTCTTGCGCGCCTCCTCCACCAGAAATCTGCTGGCGCCCTGGACTCCCACCACCACATCCACACCGGCGCTCGCTGCGTATGCGCCCGCTTCGCGATGCAATTGTTCGGCCATGTGACCCAGCTCCAGCATTTCTCCGAGTACGGCGATTTTGCGTTTACCCGGTTCGGCGCAGAGCACGTCGATCATGCTGCGAACAGCTTCCGGATTCGCATTGTACGAATCGTTGAGCAGGATGATGCCGTTCCAGACGCTGCGTTCGCCGCGCATTTTTCCGGGCGCCAGGTGCGCCACGGTATCCACCAATTCTGAAAACTTGATCTGAAACAAGCTGGCAACGGCCAAACCAGCCAGCACATTCGAAACGCCGTGCCGGCCGCTCAGGACGCTGCGAAACCGCACGCCGTCCACGCTAAACTCGGCGCCGCGCGGGTATATCGCCACATCAGTCGCGCGGACACTGGCTTGCTTCGAAAATCCGTAAGTGACCACGGGGCCGGAATGAATCTCGCCAAAGCGCAGCACGCGTTCATCATCCGCGTTGAGAATCGCGGCGCCTCCGGGCGCCAGGCCTTCAATCAATTCCCGTTTGGCGGCCGCGACGCCGTCTATCGAGGCGAAATATTCCACGTGCGCGAAGCCTACGTTAGTCACGACTCCATATTGCGGAGCGGCCAAGGCGGTTAGCTGGCGAATCTCGCCCGGGTGATTCATGCCCATTTCGACAACCGCCACTTCGGCGTCATCCGGAATACGCAGCAAAGTGAGCGGAAGGCCAATATGGTTGTTAAAATTACCAGTGGTCTTGGCCACGCGGAGCCGGACGCCGAGCAATGCGGCGATGATGTCTTTGGTGCTGGTCTTCCCCGCGCTGCCGGTTACTGCAACGATCGGACGACCCCAGGTTTCCCTGGCCTTATAGGCCACGTGGTGTAGGGCCTCAAGCGTGTCAGGAACGCACAGACGGGGACCGGTAATGGATGTATCGCTGACGACGCTAGCGATTGCGCCACGCTCGATTGCGGCGTTGGTAAATTGATGGCCATCGAAGTTCTCGCCCTTGATGGCGAAGAACAGATCTCCGGCGGCCACGGTCCGCGAGTCGATGCTCCAACCGCGTACGTAAATTTCCGGGCGCACCTCGAACAGATGCGCTCCGGTTGCCTGCTGCACCTGAGCGAGAGTAAGCTGCATGTCTATACCAGTGTGTTCTTTTTTGGTGACCGGCCGTAACCAAATCCGCGCAGCACGCGGCGCGCTACTTCGCGGTCGTCAAACGGAATCGGACCGTCCTTCAAAATCTGGTAAGTCTCGTGGCCTTTACCAGCCAGGATGACTACGTCGCCGGGTCCCGCGTTGCTGATGGCTTTTTTTATAGCGCGCTCGCGGTCAGGCTCGGTTTCGTGCGGCGTATCGAAGCGGCGCAGACCTACCATGGCGTCGTTCATAATCGCCAGCGGATCTTCGCTGCGCGGATTATCGGAGGTCAGCACCACGTAATCGCTCGCCTCCGCGGCGGCCATTCCCATGAGCGGCCGTTTGGAACGGTCGCGATCCCCGCCGCAGCCAAACAGCGTGATGACACGCTTGGGCCGCATGCCGCGAGCCACGGAAATCACATTGCGCAAAGCGTCGTCGGTGTGGGCGTAGTCGACCACCACCATGAAGGGCTGCCCTTCTTCCACGCGCTCAAATCTTCCGGGAACGCTCTGCATTTGTAACAACCCCTCTTGCACGTGCTCGTCACTCACACCGAGCGTGATTGCGGCGGAACAAGCCAGCAGGATGTTGTAGACGTTGATGTGCCCAACCAGCGGGGATTCCACGGGAAAGCGCCGTTTGCCGGCGATGACAGTGAAGCGCAAGCCGCTGAACGACATATCCACATCCGCGGCACGCACCCACGTTCCGGGCGCGCCGCCGGAAAGAAACGGAGGCTCCTGGTGCAATCCGTACCAGACGACCTCCGTTTCTTTCGACAACTCCAGCCGGCGGCACCACTCGTCGTCGGCGTTAAGAACCGCAAAGCGGGGGGGAGGACCGCTGCGCGGCTTGAATAACAACTGTTTGGCGGCGAAGTAAGCTTCCATCGTGTGGTGGAAGTCCAGATGGTCGCGGGTGAAATTAGTAAACCCCGCCGTATGAAATTCCATGGCGTAAATGCGCCCCAGGTGAAGCGCGTGCGAGGACGCCTCGAGCGTGGCGTGCGTGCCGCCCAGTTGCTCTAATTCGGCGAACATGGCGAACAGGTCGAGCGACTCGGGCGTGGTGTTCACGGCCGGCAGAACGCGGCCGGCCAGATGATATTCGATAGTCCCAATCAGCGCAGTGGTCTTACCGGCAGCGCGCAGAATGGCATCGATCAGCATGGACGTGGTGGTCTTGCCGTTAGTGCCCGTGATGGCGGTAAGCACCAGGCGCTGGTCAGGCTTGTTGTAGAAATTGCGGGCAGCCACCGCCAAAGCCTGACGCCCATGCGCGGCATGCAGCCATGTTCCATTGAAGCCGCCGGGAGCGGGACGGTCACTCATCACCGCGAGCGCGCCTTTCTGCATGGCGGCGGCAGCGAACTGCGCGCCATCGGTTTTAGCGCCGGAAAATGCAAAGAACAGATAACCGGGCTCGACCTTGCGGCTGTCGTAAGCGAGGCCCAGCACCTCTCGCTCCGCGAAAGCCGGGGGCAGACCTCCCACGAGCGGAACGCCTTCGAGGACGTTGGCGAGTTGCATAGGTTTCAATTGCGCGGACTTCAACGCGTGAACCTCACACGCACGTGTTCACCGGGAACCAACTGGCCGCCCGGAAGAGGAATTTGCGTGCGAGCCAAACCGTCGCCCACCATGTCGACTTCGATTCCTGCCGCGGTTGCTTCCTGCAGAACGTCGCGAGTTGTTTTGCCGACGAAATCCGGAATCCTGGTGGCGTTTGGATCGATTTCGTCATCGTGGCCCCTGGCTTCGGCGATTTCTTCGGGAGTGAACGGGGTGTCCAATGCCGCGACCGTATCGGAATCCTGTTCGTCGTCTTTGATGCCCGCGTCTTTCTTTTGCTGGGCGATCAGTTGTTCGATCTGTTCCGGGGCATCACGCGGTACGCCCATCCGGTTTAACGCGGCAGACATCAACCGGACAAAAACCGGGCCAGCGGCAGATCCGCCAAATCCGGCTGCACCCGTAGTTCCGGTTAGTGTGACAACCACCAGCACCGAAGGATTGTTGAGCGGCGCAAACCCCATGAAGGTCGCGTTGTATTTGTGCGTGTAAACGCGGTGCGCGTAGTCGTAAATTTGCGCGGTGCCGGTCTTTCCGCCTACGGTGTAACCGATCACGTGCAAGCGCTGAGCAGTTCCTCCCGGCTCCATGACACGGCGCATCATCATGCGCATGGCCATGGCCGTCTTGGCTTTGAGAACCCGGACCGGTTCCGGGCGTTTCACCGGCTCGCGCGGGCCATTGCGTTCCTGCTCCCAGGCGACCAGGCGCGGATGGACCAGAAAGCCACCGTTTGCAATCACACTGCCCATCTGGGCCAGTTGGACAGACGTCACGCTGATTTCGTGGCCCATGGGCACCGAACCGATGGAGGTGGGCTGCCAGCGTTTGAGCGGACGCAACATGCCGGGCGCTTCCGCCGGCAACTCCACGCCGGTGCGCTGGCCGAAACCGAAGCGGCGGACATAGTCGTATAAGTTCTGATTGCCCACTTGCATGCCGATGCGAATGGCGCCGATGTTGCTTGAAAAAGCCAATACGTCCTGCAGGGAGAGCACGCCATGCGGATGCGAGTCGTGGATTACACGAGAGTAGAGCCGCATCACGCCGCCGCCGCAATTGATCAAGCTATCCGGAGTGAGATTGGTGGTTTCGAGCGCGGCGGACAATGTGACAATTTTGAAAACAGAGCCGGGCTCAAAGGGGGCGACAGCCGCCAGATCTTCACGCCCGGTTGGTTTTTCCCCGAAAAGTAAGCGGTCGTTCGGGTCGTAAGTCGGGTAATTTTCGAGCGCCAGAATCTCACCGGTGCGGGGGTTCATGGCGACCAGGCTGCCGTGCTCGGCATGGTTTTGAACGACTGCGGCCTTCAGGGATTGTTGCGCGATGTATTGCAGTTCGCGGTCAATGGTGAGGCCGAGGTTCTTGCCCATGACCGGGGTCTTCACGATTTCCGAATCGTAGGAGACGTCCTTACCGTCGCGCTGGACGCGCCGGGAACCCGGAATGCCGGCGAGCACCTTGTTCATTTTCAGCTCGACTCCGGCCACGCCGTTGCCTAAGCCGTCCACGTTGCCGATTACATGCGCGCCGACGGCGCCGTTGGGATAGTTGCGCACGCTTCCCTGGTGAACATCGAGCCAGTCGAGATTCATGCTCTTCAAGGTGGCGGCTTCCTCCGGAGTGACGTGCGCGTCGATGATGGAGTACCCGCTGTGACGCCGGGAGGCGGCCGCTTTTTCGAGATAATCCTGAAGTTTTTGAGCGTTCAAGTGCAGTATCCGGCCCAGCAAAGCGGCGGCGAGTTCTTTGTTGGGGATACGTTTGGGATTAACGACGGCGATTTGAGAAGCAGAGCTGATGGCGAGCAGGTGGCCGTTGCGGTCATACACGGAACCGCGCGGAGCGACGATCGGCACCAACCGCTCCTGCTGCCTCCTGGCGAGTCTTTCAAACTGGGAGTGCCCCACGACCTGGAACAAAAACAGGCGGAAGACGATAATCAGGGCCCACGCCAGGAGGATGAGGCCGGCAACTACGGTGCGTTCTTGTGACTTGGTTAATTGTGAAAGCGGCGGCATCTTGCTATCCGCGCGTGGCTATCAGCGGCGGCTCGTGGAGGCGCGCGAAACAAACGGCAAATCGTTGAGAGCTTCGGCCGGCGACTCCACCCGTGCGGGGCCTTCAAGTGTTTGTAACTGCTGAGGCTCCGGCTCGGCCATTTTCAACTTCCTGGCGAGCACGCGCAGGTGGTCCGGGCTGACCAACTGGGCTTCGGAGGTTTCCAATTTGGCGCGCTCTTCCTGTAGCTGCACCTGCTCCTGGCGGAGATGCTGCAAGGTGAATCCGCTGGTGATGTTGTAGGCGGTGGGGACCAAGCCGGCAATCACCAGGACGGCGGCCACAAAGCCGGTCGCCATGGAGTTGCCGCGGGCGCGCTGGGCGGCCGGATTTAATTCGCGGATGACAGTGGTATTGTCGATGCGCTTCACAAAAAGATACACGTCCTCATTCGCGAGGGGACGCAAGCGCGGCGACTCGGTTCGGGTCCAAACGGCTGACGGAGCTTCTGCGAGCTCTCTGATGCCTGCAAAACGATTTACGAAAGTTGCCAATGATGCCATATAAAAATCCTCTTTAAACCCGTTCGAGCGCTCGCAGTTTGGCGCTCCGCGACGCTGCGTTATCGAAAATCTCTTCTTGCGACGGCTTGACAACATGTTTAGTCAAAATCGTCGCATACTTGGTTTGCGCCAGCGCCTGGAATGACTTTTTCACTTTTCGGTCTTCCGTGGACATGAAAGTCAGGACTACAAACCGCCCTCCGGGGTTCAACCGCTCCGGCGCCGTTTGGAGCAGATTATCAAGCTCCTCGAACTCGCTATTCACCTTCAGCCGCAACGCCATGAAGGTCTGCGTAGCCGGATGAATTCTCCCCGTCCGCGGCACGGCTTGCTCCACCACACTGGCCAAGCGGCCGGTAGTTAGAATGGGCCGCGCGCGAACGATTGCTCTGGAGATTCTCCGCGACCTCCTTTCTTCGCCGAATTGGTAGATGAGATCGGCAAGTTCTTTTTCAGACAGTTCGTTCACGTAATCCGCCGCGGTAAAACCCTGGGCCCGATCCATTCGCATGTCCAAGGGGCCATCTTCCATCAGAGAAAAGCCGCGCTCCCCGGAACTCAACTGGTAGCGGCTGACTCCCAGATCAGCTAAAATTCCGTCCACAGTTTTAACCCCGTTGCTTTCGAGCGCCTGAGGCAGCTGCGAGAAAGCGCCGTGAAAAAAACGAATTCGATCCGAGCAGCCGGCTGCCGCCGTGCGTGCCAATTCCAGAGACTCCGCGTCGCGATCGCAACTGATCAGCAAACCGGTATCGAGCTTTTCGGCGATGGCCCGGGTGTGCCCACCCAGACCGGCCGTCATATCCACGTAGGTTCCCGCCGGCCGGATCGCAAGGTACTCCAGCGACTCCTGCAACAGGACCGGATAGTGGCGCCAGGGTTCGCGGCTGCCCGCAACTTCTTCCATACGACGCCCTTATCACAAACCTTTCCTTTGCAAATTCTTGAGCTTCTCCGGCAAACCGGTTTTCGCAGCCTGGAGACGCCGCTCATATTCCTTGCTGCTTAGAACGTTTATGCGTCCTTGAAAACAGCGCAGCCGGGCCTCATCACCCTCTAATCCCAAAATCTTGCGCAGATCGGTAGGCAACGTCACCCGACCTTGCGCGTCAATGTCCACATCCAGACCGTAATTGGCGGCGACCAGCGCTACGTCGTTACGCTCTTCAAAATCTTCGCCGGGCTCCTGGAGCATTCTTTCGGTCTCCCGCCAGACCGAAAGGGGGTAGATTCGCGCTTCGGCTTCATCTAACGTGGTAATGAACACCTTGCGTTCCCCTAACGCTTCCAAATACTGAACGATAGAGGCAGGAAGTTTAAGTCTCCCCTTATCGTCAACAGCTGTGCGGAAGACGCCGCGAGGGGCATCCGGCGCCACCTTCGGCTCGGAAACCTGACCAATCTCTTCCACTTCAGCCCTATTTTGGCCACTTCAGGCCACTGGATAAATAGTGGCATGCACTCGCCCGGCAATGCAATAGATTTCTGTAAGGATTCTTCCGTAAGGTGTTGATTCGCCTTTGTTTCGCCTTTTGGTCCGAAAAATGCGTCCTATCGAATAAAAAGATGAAACAAAGTTACACCACGGCTGAGAGGGGGTACTTTTCCGAACGAAGCCAATCCGCGAGAATTGCAAAATCCGAAATTATAAAAACGGCGAAGAAACGGCGTATTTTGCGAAACGAACATAATCCGGCGGAACTCCAGTGTCGCGAAGGTAACATCGGGGCCCAGTGGTTAACGAGGCTGGATCCGGGTAACCGATGGCCCGGGAGAGACTTAGCGGGAGGAATGGATCTGTGATCCGTTCGGGCAGGCGGACAGACTGCTGTCGTCAGTCAGGCCGGAAGTAACTGCGATGGTTTTCTTATTCGACGGATCAAACAGCATGGTGTGCTCGACCCAGACCGAGTGCGTGGACTGGTTGGGCAAGGGCGCCAGGACGCGGGGCGTGGTGTAAAGAATGGCGGATTTTCCGGGAACCCACATGCCGGAGTTGCCGCTGCCGACGGGAATCACTTTACGGCTCACAATATCGAAGGCAAAGTAATCGGACTGCGGCGATGAGCTATTGGAGTTCTGCCCGAAGGTAGCAACTAGCAGCCATTCGCGCGAGGGCGACCAGAACAATCCATCAATACGCACCTCTCCGGCAATACGCACCTCTCCGGCGCCGATGCGCGCGCGGGCAACTTGATTTCGATTACGCAAGAGCACAACGTCACGCCCTTTTGCGCACGCAAGTAAGTCACCGGCTCGCGCGGAAACGGGACAATTTGCATCGGCATTCTTGTCTTCGGCCGGCTGGCTGACCGGCTTGTTTGAGATGACACGCTCGAGGCCGGTCCTAAGGTTGAAGCTCCACAAACTGGCGCCCGGCATCCGACGCTCCAGCGAAGTAAAGAAAATGGCTTTACCATCAGGCGAGCAGATAGGATCTAAATGGCCGCGCGCCGAATGCGTCAGCGGTTTGAGCGCACCGCTGGCCGGGTTCCAGTTCCAAATCTGCTGATAACTTGGGCCGTTCTGCCGGTAGATGCGCCGGCTCATTATTACCTGAGCGGGCGCAATCACAGGCAACCACAGAGGTAACGACAGAGGCAACACGCAGAGCAGGCGAAGCAACACTTTCATTGTCCGCAATGATAGCGTTCACTTAGCGCGGGCTTACTTTGAATTTTCGATCTGGAGCTCGTTCACAACCTTGAAAACGTTTGGAACGCTGCTGGCGCGGGTGTAGACGAGAGTCTTATCGAACTGGTTCGCTACCAGCCCTTTCAGGACCACGTTGCCATTTTTCACGATGATGTGGATGGATGGCAAAGCCTGATAGGCATAGCGAGTGCTGATGTTAGGGTCACCGTAGATGGCGCGCACCATGGCTCTTCTAATTTGGTCGTCCATAGGTGAAAGGGGCAGGACTTCAATCTGGTTGTTCACCTGAGTCACGCCCTCGATACGCTTCACAACGTTTTCAGCAGAGGATTTCAGCGTCGGACGCGTGACGGCTCCGAGCAGAGTTACCGTTCCGCCGTCCACGCGGAAAGCCAGATCGTCAAAGACGGAGTAATAAGGCAGCATGACAAGCTGGTGCCGGATCTCCGTTAAGAGCCGGGACTCACTGGCGGGACCATGGACGTAGGGAATATTCGAGTCGTTGTTTTTCTGGGCAAACAGAAAAGACGGCGATAGCACAACCGCAACCGCGACAAACGGAGTAAGCATCTTGCGCATGGTGAAACCCTCTCGTACCTAAGATTCCGTTTGCCGCCATAAGTTACAGGAAGTAGTTAGTGATTGGCCTCTACCGGGCCGGATACACCGAGCGATTCTCCGATCGCCAGTTGACGGTGAAACAGGTCGAAGAGCAAGCCGTAACAAAGATGGGCGGCCGCCGGGTCATAACGGTAACCCTCATCGCGGAGAAACGCGTGCGCGGCATTGAGTTCCACCCACTGAAAACGCGCCTGCACTTCTTCGAGACGGGCTTTGATACGATTTCGGCCGTCGAGCGGGACATGCGGGTCCTGGCGGCCCCAAATGTGCAGCAACTCGCCCTTGATTTCCGAAGCGCGCGCTAAGGAATCGTCCTTTTTGCCTTTTCCAAGGGTCCCGGAGTGGATATCGGTGGCGTAGAAGCAGGCGGCAGCCAGAACATCCGGGTTCATGGCGGCGCGAAAAGCAAGATGTCCACCCAGACAGATGCCCACGGCGCCGAGCCTGCCGCTGCAGTCGGGGCGCGCCTTCAAATGATCGAGGACGGCGCGGGCGTCGGCGTCATAGGAGGCGAGTTCTTTGGCATACTTGTCGTCATTTCCTTTGTCGGCTCCGGCTTGATCGTAGGCGAGGACCGTACCCGCGGGCTCAAGTTCGTGATAGATCTCGGGCACCGCCACTACGTAGCCCTGCCCGGCGATGGCGGCCGCAGTGCGGCGAATGGGACCGGTCACCTGGAAAATTTCGGAGAAGAAAACCACGCCGGGATACCTGGCTTCCGCGGCGGGACGGAAGATGTTGGTCCGCATGGGTCCGGCAGGGGTAGGGAGGATTTCAAGGATGTCGTCTTTGATAGTCATGATTACGCGGATTTTTGCGCCTTAGTTGGCGCGGGGAGCCTCTTCGAAAGCTACCAAGCCTTTACCGCTGGATAAATTCTTCTTTTTGCAGCGCACGACCTGGCCGGGTTTAAATTCCCAGTGTTCGCCGTCGGGCATGTCATCGACGATCCGGTAAAAGTCGCGGCCTAGATTTTCGGCGTGAACGGTGCGGAGCACGTTCATGGTTTCGCCCAGCAGGTTGACGTATATCGTGGTTTCCCTACCTGGCGGGATTGGCGGAATGAGAACGCGGGGCGCGGCTGGAATGGGCGGCGGATTTGATGGAATGGGCGGCGGATTTACAGGCTCCACCGGCAACGGCGGAGCTTCTGGCGCTGGAGTAACGGGCGAAGCCGGTTCGGGCTGCCGGAACACAGGCTGCGGTTCGGGCGCGGGCGGAGTGTAGGGTACCGGTTGAGGCGCTGGCGGCTGAAACGGCGCCGGGTAAACCGTGGCCTGCGAGATGAAGCCGCCCTGCGCGGCGGGCCTTGCGACGAGAGCGGGCGAGGGGAAGCCGGATTGTTCCCGGCTGCCCATGCGGGCACGGTCTATGCCCCAGAAGACAATGGTTCCACCCAGCCATAAGAAGCCGAGCCATTCCTCGAAGACAAGACGATCCGGCTTGCTGGAGGAAGAGACGAGCCGAAGCAGGTAGCCGCAGGCGAGCATAAGACAGATGCCGCAGACGGCGGCGAAGGCCAAGCTCTGGGCCCCCGAGCGGTAACCTTTCCGGTCATAAGCGAACAGGATCAGCAGCAGGCTCAAGCCCGCGAGGCTGCTCACATATCCGAAGTTCGCTTGACCGGCGGAAAACGCCATAACGACGGCAACTAAGGCCAAGAGGAGACCTACAGCATCAATGCGAGAGTTTTCCATTGTTTCTCCAGATGTTTTCCCTATATTCCAGGTTCCTTCAACGTAGCAGTTCGGCCCAAAAGCCAGCTTCGTAAGCCGCGCCCTCCGCTATACTTACAAGAGGCTACCGCTCGCGCGAAAAGCGCGGTACGGCCGCCATTTCAAGAGGTTTTCTAGCAGGAGTTCCACCTTACAGCCATGTTCGATTTGTTTCGTAGCCGCGAGAAGAGTGTGCGCATTTTGCTGGGGGTGATGCTCCTGCTGGTAGCAGGGTCGATGCTGATCTATTTGATCCCGGGCGGCGTTGGGGATTCTGGCGCCACCGGCGAGAACACGCTAGCGTCGGTTGGCTCGGACAAGATCACGGCGGTCGATTTACAACGCGAGATCCAGCGCTTGACGCGCGGACAGAGCCTGCCGAAGGGCATTCTGGCCATGTACATTCCGACCATGGTCACGCAGTTGATCGAACAGAAAGCGATGACCTACAAGGCCCACGAGATGGGCTTGACGGTTTCCGACCAGCAACTGGGTGACGCCATCCAAGCAGCGTTCGCGGCGCAGGCAGGCGGAAAATTCGACATGCAGATGTACCAAGGGTTTCTAGCGCAGCAGGGCATGAGCGTGACGGAGTTCGAAAGGCAGCAGCGGGAAGCCATGCTGGGGGGCCAACTGGAAACGCTCGAAAGGCAAGCAATGGTGATCTCGGACGCGGATGCAAAAGCCGAGTACCAGCGCAAGAACCAGAAAGCCGGATTGGAATACATCAAATTCGATCCCAAAGATTTTCAGAGCAAGGTAAACAAAGACCCGGCGGCGGTGAAGGCGTATTTCGACCGGAATCGAGGCGAGTTCCGGATTCCCGAGAAGCGCGACGTGGCGCTGGTGGTGGGAGAGACAGCGGACTTCGTGCAGAACGCGCAGGTCACGCCGGAAGAGCTGCGGAAAAATTACCAGGACAGTATCGACAGCTACCGCACGCCGGAGCGCGTGAATGTTCGCCACATTCTGATCAAGACGCAAGGCAAACCGAAAGAGCAATCCGCGCAGCTCAAGGCGAAGGCGGCAGATTTGCTGAAGCAGATTAAGGCGGGCGGCAATTTTGCGGAGCTGGCGAAGAAGAATTCGGAAGATCCGGGATCGGCGGTAAAGGGCGGCGAACTCGGATGGATCGTCAAGGGCCAAACGGTGGCTCCGTTCGAGCAGGCCGCGTTTTCGTTGAAGCCTGGCGAGACCAGCGGCGTGGTGGAGACCGAATACGGGTATCACATTTTGCAGGTGGCAGAGAAACAAACGGCGCATACGCAGTCTTTCGAAGAGGCGCAACCGCAACTTTTGATGGAAGCCAAGAAAGACGCCGCCGCGGGGAGCCTGAGGAAGGCGGTGGACGCAGCGCATGCCGAGATTCTGAAGGACCCATCGCAGGCCGAGGCAATCGCGAAGAAATATAACCTGCGCTTTTTCAAGCTAGGCGGCATGACCAATACAACAGCCATGCCGGAGATCAACACACAGGCCGAATTAACGACGGCGATATTCAGGGCTGCGCGGGGCGGCACCACCGAAGTGGTGAACATGGACGCGCAAGGCAAAGCGGCATTTGCTTCGGTGTCCAGCGTGACGCCGGCGCGTAACAGCGAGTTCGCCGAAGCGCAGAACGATGTGCTGCAGAAATACACCGCAGCCGAAGCGGCGCGGCTGGCGGAGCAGGCCGGCAAGACCGCAGCAGCGCGCGCCCGCAAAGGTGAAAGTTTAGAGGCGCTGGCGAAAGAATATGGCCTGACAATCCAGACCGCCGCGCCGTTCACGGTGGATGGAGCGGCGGAAGGCATTGGACCCGCCACGCAGCTGGCGGCTGCGTTCCAATCGAACGTGGGCGGGATCGTGGGGCCGGTCGCGGCGCAGGGCGGAAACTTCGTTTGCAGAGTTTCGCAGAAGACACCGGCCGACATGAACCAGTTCGCCAGCAACAAGGCCGCGATTGTGCAGGGCCTGGAGCAGCAACGATTACAGGTTCAGAGTGCTCTATTCCGCGACAGCATCGTGGCGGAATTAAAGCGGCGCGGCAAGATAAAGATCAACAACGGCACGATCAGTAAGATCATCACCTCCTACCAAAGCTAGGGAAAGCAAGAACAGATTCGTGACTGCTGAAGTTATTCATTTCATACGGAGTCTGACCGACCCCGACCAATTGATCCAGCTGCTAGCGACGGTGTTAACCGGTTGGGTGGGCTACGCAGTGTTGTTCGCCATCGTGTTTGCCGAGAGCGGATTGCTGATCGGCTTTTTCCTGCCAGGAGATTCCCTGCTCTTTACCGTGGGCGTGGTGGCCGGTGCGGGCGAACTGCCGATTGTGCCGACGATTCTACTGCTGTCGGCAGCATCGATACTCGGCGATGGCAGCGGCTTTTTGCTGGGCGGCTCGCTGGGCTATTCGCTGTTTCAGCGCAACTCGCGGATCTTCCGCCGCGAGTATCTGGATCGCACGCACGAGTTCTATGAACGGCACGGCGGGAAGACGATTATCTATGCCAAGTTCGTCCCCATTATCCGCACGTTTGCGGCGTTCATCGCGGGCGTGGGAAAGATGCACTACGTTCGTTTTTTGACTTTCAACATTGTAGGCGCGGTGGGTTGGGTCACGTCGATGATCGTGCTCGGCTACCTGCTCGGAGGCATACCGCTGGTGCGGCATAATTTCGAGAAATTCGTGCTGGCGATTATTGCGATATCGCTGGTACCGGCGATCCTGCAAGTGCTTAAAGCGCGAAAAAAAACTCCAACGAAGGTTTAGAAATGCAGGCCGCCACCGCAGACCAACACCTCGCCGGTGATGTAATCCGATAGCGGGGAGCAAAAGAAGAACACGGCATTCGCGGCGTCCCGGGGCGTGCCGAGTCTGCCCAGCGGAATTATCTGAGCGGCCTGTTCGCGCACCCGGGCTTGCATTCCGACGCGGACCTGCCGCTCGCCGATGGTGACGCTGGCGGCGGAATCTTCGAGCGGCTGAATCAATCGGGTGTCGATCATTCCGAAGCCTACCGCATTAACGGTCACGTTATAGCGGCCCCACTCTTTGCCCATCGTCTTGGTCAGGCCGACGACGGCGGCTTTCCCGGAGGAGTAACCGGCCTGCCCGGCGTTGCCGTCGAGACCCGAGATGGAGGTGATATTCACCACCTTGCGGGTGATCTGCGTTCCAACTTCCTTCTCTTTTTTGGCGGCTTCGCGTATCCATTGAGAGGCGGCACGCAAGATGCGAAACGGCGCCACCACGTGAATGTCGAGCATGGCTTGAAACTGTTCGTCGCTGGTTTTTTGGATGACGTTATCCCAGGTGTAGCCGGCGTTGTTCACGAGGATGTCGATGGCGTTGTGCTCCTGGAGCATTTTCTCGATGACGGCGTCCGCGAAGCCGGCGGACGTACTGTCGCCGGCGATGGACGCCACTTTAGCTCCCGTGGCTTCGAGCGTTTTGCGGGCGGCTTCAAGCGCCTCGCCGTCGATATCGGTCAACAGCACGGAAGCGCCGGAAGCGGAAAGCAGTTCCGCGATGGCAAAGCCAATTCCCCGCCCTGCTCCCGTGACCAGAGCTGATTTACCCACTAGCGAAATGTTCATTCGGAAATACGAACATATCAGAACAAAAGCAATTGAGGGTTTGGCTCGACAGGAAGGGTTGAAAAGTCGCGGGCGGGAATGCCCACCCTTTGACGAATATCGTTTAACAAGCTGCCGATGCGGTCGGGGTACGCGCCTTTGAGATAGGCTCCGGCGTGGTAGCTCTTCTCATAGCGACCCAAGTGGCGTGGGAATTTTTCGGCAAGGAAAGGAAAGAAGACACGCTGGGCGGCGGGTTGCAGAAACAGGATATTTGCGCCGAAGCAACTTGCGCCCGCGGCTTTGGCTGCCTCCGCCACGGCGGAGAGATTTTTTTCAGAATCGGTGAGCAGCGGCAGTATCGGGCTCGCGATGACGCTGACCGAAATGCCTGCCCGGGATAGTTCAGCGACGGCTTTCAGGCGCAGATCCGGACGAGGAGCGTAGGGTTCGATGAGCCTTGCCAAGGTGCGATTCGTGGTGGTGACGCTGACGCTGATGCGGACGTCGTTGTGTTTGGAAATGGCGAGGAAGAGCGCGGCGTCGCGGCTTACCAGATCGGATTTGGTGGTGACGAAGACAGAGGCTCCGCGGACACTAGTCAAAGCCTCCAGTACTTGCCTGGTGCGGTCAAATTTACGCTCAGCGGGCTGGTAGGGATCAGTGGCCGTGCCGAGAGCAATCACCTGGCCCGGCTTGACGGCTTTCAACTCGTCCTGGAAGGCGAGCGGATCCCAGTCTTTAGCATAAATCTCAGTCTCGAAGGCGGCGGGGTCGCGGCGTTCCAGAAATTCGTGGGTGAAGCGGGCGTAGCAATACTTACAGCCGTATTCGCATCCTCTATAGGGATTGATGGTCCAGTGGAAGGGTACGCGATCGGAATGGCAGCGGTTTAGCCATTTGCGAGTAGGCAGAGTGCGGTACTCGACGCGGCTTTTTTCGGTGAGGAGGCTGCTTTGGGCAGCCAAACGAGCGATTCCGACTAATTTGACGGGCGCAGGCTGTTGGTGAATCTGCAGGAGCACGAGGAGTATCCTCCCTCGTGGCTATATTCGCCTTTTATTCGCCATTTGTCAAGGGCACAGGTGTTTAGCGTGCCTGTGCCGGGCAGCTTTTGCGCGTGTACTCTGGAGAGGGAGTTCTTTTACATGGCGAACTTGGACGGGCCGCAATGCCCCGCCGTGGCGAGCGTTCCGGCAGCCACGACGACCGACACACACCGGGCCATCGATGCCGTTTGGAGGATTGAAGCGGCGAGGCTCATCGCAGGGATCGCGCGACTCGTGCACGATATTGGCATTGCCGAGGAACTCGCCCAGGACGCCCTTTTAGCCGCTCTAGAACAATGGCCCGAATCTGGCATCCCACGCAGTCCTGGAGCGTGGCTCATGGGGGTTGCGAAGCACCGCGCGCTTGACCATCTCCGAAGAAACAAGCGTATCGAGCACAATCAGGCCGCGCTCAGTTATCAACGCGAAGGGGAGCAGAACAGTGCCGAAGAGCGTTTGAATGCCGCACTTGACGATGACATCGGGGACGATCTTCTCCGCTTGGTGTTCGTAGCCTGCCACCCCATCCTCCCTTCCGCGGCGCGCGTTGCTCTGACACTTCGAGTGATCGGTGGATTGACGACGGATGAAATTGCGCGAGCGTTTCTGGCGCCAGAGGCAACGATTGCCCAGCGTATCGTGCGAGCCAAGCGCACGCTGGCGGAAGAACGCATCCCCTTTGTAGTGCCCCGCGGGGCTGAGCTTCGCGATCGCATGTCCTCGGTGCTTGAGGTCATTTACCTCATCTTCAACGAGGGTTATGCGGCGACCGCCGGCGACGACTGGCTCCGGCCAGAGCTTTGCGAGGATGCACTCCGGCTTGGAAGAATATTGGCCGAACTCGCGCCCATGGAGCCGGAGGTCCACGGCCTGGTTGGGTTAATGGAGATACAAGCTTCTCGATCGCAAGCTCGTGTTACTCCATCGGGAGAGCCGATTCTGCTTCTGGACCAGGACCGGTCGCGTTGGGACCAACTCCTGATACGCCGCGGTTTGGTGGCGCTGGATCGCGCTCAGCATCTGGGCGGCCCGCATGGCCCATACGTGTTACAGGCCATGATCGCTGCCTGCCACGCGAGAGCCCGGACGCAGGCGGAAACAGACTGGGCGCGCATTGCCGATCTCTACAGGGAACTTACCGGAGTCATGCCTTCACCGGTTACGGAGTTGAGCCGCGCGATGGCGGTCGCAATGGCGGTTGGACCTGCTGAGGGCCTTGCACTGGTCGATGCCTTAACCTCCCATCCATCCCTTGAGAATTATCATCGTTTGCCGAGCGTACGTGGCGATCTCCTGTTCAAGCTAAGCCGCTTCGACGAGGCGCGATCGGAGTTCACACGCGCCGCGAGGCTGACACGCAACACGCGTGAACGTCACATGCTGCTTGAGCGAGCGCGAGCCTGCGCCTCACAGTGACGCAGGCTCGATCACACAGGCTCGATCAGTCTTACGAGTGGCGCTTTGCCGTTTGCTCCCGCAACCATTGTTCTTTTTCCCGGAGATCGGGCGTGAACGCTTCACCCAAGTCCTCAAGTCCCATGACTGGGCGAATTTCGATGGTGGACTCGCCTGGCATGGGATTCGGACAGCGGCGCACCCATTCGATGGCTTCGGCCATGGACTTCACTTGCCAGATCCAAAAACCGGCCACCAGTTCCTTGGTTTCGGCGAAAGGGCCATCAATCACAGATCGGTTTTCACCATTGAAGCGGACCCGGGCACCTTTGGAGCTTGGATGGAGCCCTTCGCCGGCTAACATCACGCCAGCCTTGACCAGTTCCTCGTTGAAGCGCCCCATTTCGGTAAGTAGCTTCTCATCGGGCATCTGCCCTGCCTCGGATTCCTTTGTAGCTTTGACGAATACGAGTACTTTCATCTTGTTCGATCTCCTTTGTTGAATTGCGAGCTTTGGAACCGCATCGCGTTGCGGCCTCATTCCTGGCTCTCACTAGTGCGTCGAACGACGGCAGTGGAAATCGACAAGTGTGCTGATTGTTGCTGAGGAGGTATGGACGGTTCCGCGGATCAAGCGAGGAGATGGTCTCCACTCGCCTGGATTCGGGCGAAAGGATGTGGGTAAAACCGCTGCGGTTGATAGAACCCGTGTCGTTCTTGAGTAATGGAGCATCGTGGTCGCTGACGCTTCCGGCTTCGATTCGGTATTTCGGTATTTCGGTATTTCAAATATGGTTTGGCGCGAAGCGCAAAACCATAGCGTAAAGCGAGAAGCGGCTATATCGACGCAAAATAAAGTAACTGTGGGGCCACGTTTTCAGGAAGCCAGGAGGGAGATGACGCCTTTTTGGCGCAGTCCGTTCAGGGCTAGGCCGTGGCGGCCGCGGACTCCGGTTTTCTCGAAGATGTGTTTGAGATGGATTTTGACGGTACCCGGGCGGATGCCGAGTTCTTGAGCGATTTCGCGGTTCTTGAAGCCCTGCTCGACCAGTTCCATGACCTGGTGTTCGCGCGGCGTGAGGTCGGTGCGGAGTTGCGCATCGACGGCGGACGATTCGCGGAAGACTGAATCCTGCATCCAGCTGCGGCCCAGGGATACGGCGCGCAGGCACGCCAGAACGGTGGCGATATTGGCAGATTTGCGGATGATCCCCTTGGCTCCGGCTTGCAGAAAGCGCAGCGCCTCGGCTTCAGTTACCGACATACCCCATACCACCACGGCGGGCACGGTGGCGCGATTCGGACCGTGTTCGGCCGGAAGTTGCGCGAGGGCGTCGAGGACGGTTTTAGCGCCCAGACCTTTGTCGATAATCAATACGTCAGTCTTTTCCGCACCGGCGCTGAGCATCCACTCAGCGGGTGATGCGTGCGCGGTACCAAACGCCATATCGTCCGTGGAAAAGAGCATATGCTCCAAACCATGAACTGTAAGGGGTTGAGTCTCACAAATCGAAACGATTTTCTTATTGGGTGTGCTTGTGCTTAGATCCAGGTCCATATACTGCCTAGGTTCCTTATCGGCAGCGGTTTGTCATCACTTGAGTGCATCCCCGCGGGGAATACTCTCTTTCGCGAGAAATATGGACTGGATACTAGCGGAATACTACTGGACTATACGCTGTAAGGGTTACTTGTCTTACAGAACAGTCCTTTCATTTGGTGAGATTGATGGTACCGCGGCAACTGGGTGTTCCACAATGGCATGCGACGCGCTCCACTTTCTTGTCAAAGTGGTAATCGACGGTCAGTTCTTCGCCGGGTGTGATGTCGCGCAGGCTCATATAGAGGATATGACCTTTGACAATGCGGGCGATCAGATTCGGTTCGCAGGAGTGGTTGATGTACTGAGCACCGGATCCGCCGACTGAGCCATCGAGGGTCCAATAGGCGTCAAGCGTAAAGAGATAGATCAACTCGCTTGCTTCCGCGCGGCGCTTGGTCTCGCGGCGGTTGATCTTTTCGCCCATGTATTCGATTACTTTGCGCTTGGCTGGAATGAACTCACAGGCGTAGATTCCCCAGCGGTGGATTCTGGAAGTTTTGCGCTCGATTTTAAAACAGGTATAGCGGTCGTCGATCTCCGAAGCTTTTTTCTTCGCCGGAAGACCATTCAGCGGAACACCGTTGAGAGGATAAAAGCCGTTGACGGATTTGACACGAGCCATGCAGGTCAGGTTAGCGGATTCAGAGCGGTTGCGCTATGTATTTCACGGCACTTACCGCACTTTTTGTTGCAGAACCGAAACAAGCTCCTGAACGGCGTCGGCGCTCTTCTTCAAAGCGCTCTTTTCAGCGTCTTCGAGGGTGATCTCATAGATTTTCTCTACGCCGGCTTTGCCGAGCTTTACCGGGACACCGACGAAGAGACCTTTGATTCCGTACTCGCCATCGAGGTAAACAGCGCAAGGCAGAACCTTCTTCTTGTCTTTTAGAATGGACTCCACCATCTCAACAGTGGAAGCGGCGGGAGCATAGTAGGCGCTGCCGGTCTTGAGGTACTTGACGATTTCGAGGCCGCCATCGCGCGTACGCTGGACCATGCGGTCGATTGCCGCCTGATCGGCGAGTTCGGTCAGCGGGATACCGCTCACATTGGTACAGCGGACCAAAGGAACCATGGTGTCGCCGTGACCGCCCAGCACCAGCGCGGTGACGTTTTCGAACGAGACGTTCAGTTCTTCAGCGATAAAGGTACGGAAGCGCGCGGTGTCGAGTACGCCGGCCATACCGATGACGCGTTCGCGCGGAAAGCCGGAGACTTTGAGCGCGGTCCAGCACATGGCATCGAGCGGATTGGTAACCAGAATGAGAATGGCGTCGGGCGATTGCTTCACGGCCTGTTCGGTAGCGGTCTTCACCACTTCGTAGTTGGCCAGCAGCAAATCGTCGCGGCTCATGCCCGGCTTGCGAGGGAATCCGGCGGTAATGACGACAATGTCGGAGCCGGCGGTTTCGTCGTAGCCGTTGGTTCCGGTGATGCGGACGTCGTAGCCTTCGACCGGAGCCGATTCGAGCATGTCCAGGCCTTTGCCCTGCGGGACACCCTCAACTACATCGACCAAGACCACATCGGCGAGCTCTTTTGCGGCGATCTTCTGCGCCGTGTTGGCTCCTACGTTGCCCGCGCCAATTACTGTTACTTTTCTTCGCATTCGTTCCTGTGACAGTGTAGCAAGCAAGGCAGACAGCAAGACCGTCCGCCCCACCTGATTCAAGTACAGTTAGCTAGAAGTCCAGACGGAAGGCGGCCTGCATGCGGCGGGCGTTGGTGCCGTCAGGGAAGGCTTGCGAGGCGTTGCCGGTGCCGAAGGAGGTAACCGGTCTGAGGACGCCGGCGGAAGCGGTATAGGCAATCGTGTTGATGCCGGTGTTGAATTGCGTGTTGAACACGTTGAAAGCCTCAAACAGCAGCGAGGCCTTAATGCGTTCGGTGATCGGGATGGAGCGGGAAAGGCGGGCATCCACGCGATACTCGTTGTCGATAGGCTGGCTGTTGACGGGCAGGAACGGCACGCGGTTCCAGCCGCCCGTACCGTTGAGCGAACTGGTGTAGAGCAGAGGCGTGTTGGAGAACTGAGTCCCGCTGATGGTGACGGTGCCGGTGGCGGGCAGCGCGGTGCCGATGGTGGTGATAGAAGAAAGCTGCCATCCGTTGACCAGGTAGCGGGCGAATACGCTGGTGCTCCTGGTGAACGTCGGGCTCCAGAGCCAGTTGACCGAGAGGCGCTGGCGCTGATCGGTTCCGGAGGTGCCTTTGTCGAGGAAGTAGTTGCCGTTGTAGGTGCTCGACTGGCTGTAGCTGATGGTGTTGCTGGCGCCCGACTGTTGCGCATTGTCGATGGCGTGCGACCAAGTGTAGGCGACCTGCGACATGAAGCCGTGGGAGAACCGCTTGGCGATTTGCAGAGTCATGCCGCTGTACCAGGATTGGCCGCCGTTGCCGGTCTGGTAAATGTGGGCGTATCTCGGGTCAATTTTATTAGCAGCCGTCCAAATGGGCGTGGTGAAGGTGCTGACCTGCCGGCTGGCGGCGTCGAGGATCCTGTAGGTATTGGTCTGGGTGGGAGCGGAGAGATTCACATCGGGCGACGTGATCAACCCAACGCCGTGCACGTAGATGTAGCTGGCGGTGACGTCTATGCCGAAGGGCAACTGGCGCTGCACGGCGAACGTGGCTTGCTCGGAGTAGGGGTTATGGAAGTTCGGATCGGCGTACGTCAGATTGACGATGCCGGTCGTGTTCTGCGGAGGGGCGGCGGCAAGGACATTCGGGAATGTGGGAGCGCCCGCCTGATTGGGATTAAAGGAAACGTTGGTCTGGTATCTGCCGTTGCCGAGGAGTAAGGAATCGATACCGTTGGTGATGAAGGGCGCGTAGAAGAGACCGAAGCCCGCACGGATGACGGTTTTGTCGTCGGCGGCATAGGCCACGCTGAAGCGCGGAGCAAAGTTATGATCGGGCGATGGAACTTTGCCGGTCAGCGGGTAATTCGGATCGGACAGGGTGGGCTGGGGCAAGAATGACTTTTCCCAACGGATGCCGTAATTCAAAGTCAGCTTGCGAGTGACTTTCCACAAATCCTGCGCGTAGAAGTTCAGGTTGGTGGTGTGGAGGTTCTGGATCGGATTGCCGAACGCCTGCGTAAACGTATTGTAGTTCTTGCCTGCGGCGCCCGAGAAGTCCTGGGCGAAGGCCGTCAAGGTTGGATAACTGTAGCCACCCGCGTAGTTGAACAACTGATTCAGATAGTCCTGGGTACGGTCGATGTCGAGTCCGACTTTAACGGTATGGGAACCCTTGGTCCAGCTCAGGTTGTCGGCCCATTGAAAGCGCTGCTCGCTGGGGTAAGTGCGGGGATAGGCTTGAGCGGCTCCCACTGTGGCGCCGGCGACGGTGATGTAAAGAGGACCGGTGGAGGGCCACAGATCCGAGGCGGCAGGATCGGACAGGCGGTCTTTGAACCATCCGAAGCGGAAGTCATTCAGGGTGGTGGGATTGACGATGAAGGTCCAACCCAAATTGCCGTAACGGGTTTCGACGGTGGAGTTACCGTTGTTGCCGAGCGCCGCGCCGCTGCTCAACACGCTCTGCGTTTGGATGCCGTTGGGGGAGAGCCAGTGCATCACGTTCATGTTTGCGGTTATGGAATTGCGGTCGTTGGGATGATAGTCGAGCTTGGCAAAGCCGATGTCGGAGGAGACGGTGCGGGGAACCACAACATTCATCTGCTTCTGAAGGAAGGCGCTGGCGGCAGAGCACTGGGCCTGGGAAGCGGTACAGTTTGACGGCAGAACGAAGGTGCCGGTGGGATCGGCAATCAAGGAGGTGGTAATGCGGTTCAACGCGGGGAAGTTGCGGCGCACCAGTTCGTAGTTGGCAAAGAAGAAGAGTTTATCTTTCTTGATGGGGCCGCCGAGGGAGCCGCCGGCCTGATGGCGCCACTCGGGTGGATTGAAGGTGGAATAGCGGTCAGTGGCGTTGAGCGTGCGGTTGCGGAAGAATTCGTAGGCAGTGCCGTGATATTGATTGGAGCCGCTGCGGGTCACGGTGTTGATAATTCCGCCCATGGCGCGCCCGAATTCCGCCGAGTAGCCATCGCTCAAGACCTGGAATTCCTGGACCGCATCCTGCGAAATTTGAGTGGAGATGCGGGTACGGCCGGCATTCTCACCATAGAAACTGTCGGTGGTGTAGTTGCCATCGGTCAAGAAGGCGTTGCCCGCGGAGATGCCGTGAAAACTCACAAGACCGAAGGTGCCGTCGCGGGTGACGCCGGGGGTTAGCAGCGCGAAGGTATCGGCGCGGCGTCCGTTGATGGGCAGATTGTCGATTTGCAACTGGTTGACGAGATCGGTGACACCGCTCTTGGTGTCATCCACCACCAACCCTTCCGTAGAAACATCGACCGTGGTGACGGCGGCGGCGACCTGGACGCCGATATCGAGATCGATGGTGGCTCCGACCTGGACGGTGATGTTGTGGGCTTCGTACTTGGCAAAGCCAGGAGCGCTGACTTCCACGGCATAGCCCGAAGCAGGGACTAAGGCTGGGGCGCTGAACACGCCCGCACCGGTGGTTTGCAACTCACGCCTGATCCCTTTAGCCGTATTTGTGACTAGGACGCCCGCGTTGGGCACGGCACTTCCGGAAGCATCACGCACGGTTCCGGTGATCGCTCCGTTGCCCGCTTGCGCAAACATAGTGACGGCGCACGCCACTAAGAGCAGACACACGCCTACCAGAATTTTGAATCGAGACATAAAGATAGTAGAACCCCTTTATGACAGGATACTCGTTTTTTATTTCAGTTTTATTTCAGAAACATCTGTCATTGCTCAGAAAGGAGGCGCTCTGCCCGGCGCGCTGCGTTCTCATAGGACGGCTCCAGGGCTTTTGCCAGCGGAGATTCGCCGCGCCAAAACTGCAGATTGCCCAAGCGCCGCGGGAGGGCGGCCAGAGGCCTGGGTAGCGTGACGTCACCCGTCAGATCGGCCGGCAGCGCTTTAACTCCCCAAAAGTCTTCCGGATTCGCGGGTAAGGGTTTAGCTTCGGGCGGCGGCTCCGCTTCCGCGGCACGTTCCTGTCCCAGCAGGGCGGTAAATTCGTCGCGATCGATTCCACGCATCCGGAAAATCAGGAAGGGGTCGCGATCGAAGGCTTCGCCGAGCAGGTAGTAGACGGCGGCTACGTGTTTGCAGGGATTCGACCAATCGGGACAGGAGCAGGCGGTTGTGATTTCTTTCGATTTCTCCGGAAAAAGGGAGAGGCCCGAAGCGGTGAACGCCTGCTCGATGTCCTGGGGCATTTCACCCGCCAGGAGCTTAGCGGCAAAGATGGCCTGCTGTGAGAGTTGAACCGCAAGCTTTTTCCATTCCGGCGGCGACAGGGGACGCACGGTGATGTTCACCTTGTAGGGCTCCTCTCGCGACCCCTGCACGAGCGCCTCGACAGCGCCTTTTTTTACGTCGATGGAAAGGACCTGGCCCTTGCGCGCGTAGGAGCGTCCGCGCTGCAAGCGGCCGCCGATGTTGAAGCTCTCGAGAACTTCAATCCAGCGGCGAGCCCACCAACTTTCGCCAAAGCGTCCGCGCTGCGACAGGGCCTTGATGCCGCCTTTGACCTCGCGGGGCCGGGAAGGAGGAGGAAAGTGTTCGAAGCGGTCCCAATCGTCAAAGCGCATGTTCTTCCGCCACCTCCTCGACCAGCGCCGTCTCCTGCAGCGCGAAAAGGCTCTTTAATTGCGTGGTGGAGAGTTCAGTGAGCCATCCCTCGCCGGTACCCAGGACGCCGGCGGCGACTTTCGTCTTTTGCTCGATCATTTCGTCAATCCGCTCTTCCATTGTCCCCGCGCAAACAAATTTGTGCACTTGCACGTTCTTTTTCTGGCCTATACGAAACGCGCGGTCCGTGGCCTGGTTTTCGACAGCGGG
>DATHIZ010000229.1:0-3967 GCA_035316385.1 Bryobacteraceae bacterium
ATGCCGCGCCCCTCCATTGCATTTCTGGCACTTTACATAGGCGCTGCCGCGGTCGCCACCGCCGCGCCGAAATTCAGCATATCCTTCCCCAAAGAGAACGTCGCCTCACCGCTAGATGGCCGTCTGCTCTTGCTCCTGTCGTCAGATTCTTCCGCGGAACCACGGATGCAGATCAATGACACTCCCGCCACACAGCTGATTTTCGGAGTAGATGTGGACGGGCTCGCTCCAGGGCAAGCGGCTACTGTCGACAGTCAAGCTTTCGGATACCCGGTGCGCAGTTTGTCCGAAGTAAAGCCCGGCGAATACTACGTGCAAGCGGTTCTGCATCGCTACGAAACATTCCATCGCGCGGACGGCCATGTCATCAAACTGCCCATGGATCGCGGCGAGGGACAGCACTGGAACCTGGCGCCGGGCAACCTCTACAGCACGCCGCGGAAGATCACGATCGCGAGCAATTCCGATGTGAATACGACCGTTTCGCTGGACCGGCAGATCCCGCCGATTCCGGCGCCGAAAGACACCAAATACATAAAGCACATCAGAATTCAATCCGCCTTGCTTACGAAGTTCTGGGGGCGGCCGATGTATCTCGGCGCGCACATTCTCTTGCCCGAAGGCTTTGCCGAACACACCGAAGCGCACTATCCCGTCGCTATCTATCACGGCCATTTTCCCGCGGACATCGAAGGCTTTCGCACCCAACCGCCGGACTCGAATCTGAAGCCGGAATACAGCACGCGGTTTCATCTGGCCGGTTACAATCGCACCGAACAACAGGAAGCGTACAAGTTCTACAAGCAATGGACTGCGCCCGGCTTTCCGCGCTTCCTTGTGGTGGAAATTCAGCACGCAAACCCTTACTACGACGATTCCTACGCTGTGAACTCCGCCAACTTAGGCCCATATGGTGACGCAATTGAAACGGAGCTGATTCCGTATATCGAGAAGCAATTTCGCGGCATCGGGCAGGGTTGGGCCCGTTTTCTCTACGGAGGCTCTACCGGTGGATGGGAATCGCTTGCGGTGCAGGTCTTCTATCCGGACCACTACAATGGCGCTTTCGCGGCCTGTCCGGATCCAGTTGATTTCCGCGCCTTCACCAACATCGATCTCTACCACGATAAGAACGCATACGCATTGCCTGGCGCCCACATATCGATCGAACAACCCGGCATGCGTGACTATCTCGGCCGCGTTAGTATTACCCAGCGCGAAACAAACTACTTCGAACGCACGCTCGGGTCGAAAGGACGTTCCGGGGAACAATACGACATCTGGCAGGCCGTCTACTCTCCGGTCGGTTCCGACGGTTACCCTCAGCCGATCTTCAATAAGCTGACCGGCGACATCGATCGTAATGTTGCCTCCTATTGGCGCGATCATTATGACCTGAGCCATATCCTGGCTCGAGATTGGTCCAGGTTGGGCCCGAAGCTCCGAGGCAAAATTCACATCTATGTAGGCAGCGCCGACACGTATTTCTTGAACGACGCCGTTTACTACATAGAGGATTTCCTGAAAACCACAACCAACCCGCCGTACGAGGGGGAAGTCAAATATGGAGACCGGGCCGAACACTGCTGGAACGGCGACCCTACTCTCCCCAACGCTCTTTCGCGCCTGCACTACAACACCATGTACGTGCCGAAGATGCTCGAACGCATGGAGAAAACCGCCCCGCGTGGAGCGGATCTCAAAAGCTGGCGCTACTAAGTGCGAGCGTTACTGCTTTACAGATAACTTCTTCACCAGCTCGTATAGAAACGTCTGCCCTTCGTAGAACGACTGCACCAGCATGCGTTCGTCGCGGCCGTGCGACCGCACATCGTCGCGGTCCGTAAAAAACCCCTGCGCGCCATACGTCGGAATTCCCGACGCTCGCAAGTACCGCCCGTCGGAAGCGCCCGTCGACATCGAGGGCACCGTCACAACGCCCGGCCACATCGTATCCGTGATCTGGTCGAAAGCCTTCATCACATCCGGACGCAGCGGCGAACTCGGCGCCGCGCCTTCATCTACTTTGATCGTCACTGCTACTTGATCGTCCCCTACGACCTGCTTCAGAGCCTTCAACACACCCTCGACCGAGTCTTGCGGCAAAATCCGGCAATTGACATTCGCCGCGGCGAGTTGCGGCAGCGCGTTGGGTGCATGGCCGCCTTCGAGTTGCGTGGCTACGCATGTCGTCCGCAGCGTCGAGTTATACCCGGGAGAAATCGCCGCTACTTTCTTGATTGCCTCATCGGATCCCTGCGCCACCTTGGCCAGATCCTCGGCCAGTGTTCCTTTTTCGAGCGTTGCCATCTTTGCAAAATAGGCCTTTGTCACTTCATTGAGCTCGAACGGAAAGCCGAAAGAAGACAGGCGATAGAGCGCGCCGGCAAGGTGGTAGATTGCGTTATCGGTCACCGGGCGCGAGCTGTGCCCGCCTTTGTTGCGCACCTCTAACCGGAAGTCCGCGTATGTCTTCTCGGCCAATCCGATGTCGTTTGACACGCGCTTCCCGTTTACCATCTCGCCGCGCCCACCTTCGTTCAGGCAAAAATCGGCATCAATCAGCTCGCGCTTATTCTTTAGCAGCCAGTCGACTCCGTTGTACGGGCCGCCGCCTTCCTCATCCGCCGTCAGCGCAACAATCAAGTCGCGATCCGGCCGGAACCCTTCCCGCTTGTAGCGAATCAGGTTCGCGACCCACACCGCCGCCTGCGCCTTGTCGTCCGCCGTCCCGCGTCCATAGAAATATCCATCCTTCTCAGTAAACTGGAACGGATCCATATTCCAGTCTTCGCGCTTTGCCTCCACCACATCAATGTGCGCCAGCAGGAGGATTGGTTTCAGCGCGCCCGTTCCGTGATAACGGACGACGACGTTCGCTTTGCGTGGAATCGCGCCGCCTACGAAAATATCAGACGCCGGGAATCCTGCCGCCTTAAGCCGCGCCGCCACAGCTTCCGCAATCGGCGTGGTCGGGCCGGTCGAAAAACCCGATTTGCTTTCCACCATTTCCGTGTAGATTTCACGCGCGAGTTGTTGATCGGCGGCCGGCGGGAGGTTGGCCGCGCCTAAAAGCACGGTGGTGTAAAAGATGGTAAGAATGAATCGTGGCATTTCTGATATATTGCCACGGCGTCCGCGTCTAGGTAGTGTTATGGCTTTAACCGACATTCCGGATGATCCACCACCCCCGCCCAAGTCGATATTCCACAAGCTGGTTCCTTTCACCACCGTGGCGATGTTGATCGCGATGCTCTACGCAGGCTGGACTCTCTATTCGCGCCACCAGGATACCGTCAAAATGCAGCAGGAAATCGACGAAAAAAAACAAGCGGCCCGGAAGAAAGTCGTGGAACAGGTCTTCGGCTCGGGAGAGATCATGTTTTCAAATTTCTCCGCCGGCAGCGGACAGCTTAAGCGCGGAGAAACCACCCAACTCTGCTACGGCGTAGTGAACGCAAGGTCGCTAAAGCTCGATCCCCCAGTCGAAGCGGTCAAGCCGTCGTACCGTCATTGCCTCGAAATAGCCCCGAAGAAGACCACCACCTACACCATCACCGCTGACGATGGAGCGGGCCACACAAAATCCTTGTCGCTTGAAGTCAAAGTACATTGATGCGGATCCCCCGGCGCTGGCGAGAGAGGCCGCCGAGTACCGCTGGTCGAGCGCTGCTACTGATTCCCCACCGCATAAACGATCCCGCCGCTGACAATCAGGACAGCCGCCGCAATGCTCGATAGCGAAGGTGGCTGCTTAAAAAAGACCCATGAAATAATCTGTCCGATCACGAAAAAGAACACCACGTACAGCCCCATGAGTTTCCCGAAATCCCACGGCGGCACATTTACGATCCATCCATACGCGAACAAAACACCCGCGGCAAGCACGAACAATCCCAGCCTTAGCGGAGCCGAGGAGCTATGCAGCGCCACCCGCATAATTGCGTCCCCGCCTGCCTCCAGCATA
>DATHIZ010000230.1:0-5567 GCA_035316385.1 Bryobacteraceae bacterium
GTTCTATGTCGGCAACAATCAGGGCGGCATGGTTCCACTTGATGCGGTTGCCAGCGTGCGGCCCATACAGGGTCCGGAGTTCACCACGCGGTTCAACGAATATCACGCTGCCCAGATCAATTCCGCGGCCGCTCCCGGTTACAGTTCCGGCCAAGCCACAAAAGCGTTGGAGGAAGTCTTCGCGCAAAACATGCCTCCGGAGATGGGCTTTGACTACTTCGGTATGTCCTATCAGGAGCAGCAGGCGGCGAAAGGCATTCCCGCCTCCGCCATCTTCGGGCTCTCGCTGCTGTTTGTGTTTCTCATCCTGGCCGCGCAGTATGAGAGTTGGTCGCTCCCCTTCAGCGTGTTGCTCGGAACTCCCATAGCGGTGTTTGGCGCATTCCTGTTCTTAAAACTGCGGCATCTCGACAATGATGTCTTTGCGCAAATCGGCCTGGTCATGTTGATCGGTCTCGCCGCTAAGAACGCAATTTTGATCGTGGAGTTTGCCAAGACTGAGTACGAGAAAGGAAAGAGCATAGAGGAAGCGGCGCTGACCGGCGCTCGTATCCGTCTCCGGCCCATCTTAATGACAGCTTTTGCGTTCATCCTCGGCTGTCTTCCTTTGTGGACTGCCACCGGGTCGGGAGCGGTCTCGCGCAGGATTCTCGGAACGGTTGTGATTGGCGGAATGCTCGCGGCATCCATCATCGCCATCTTCTTCATCCCGGTTGCCTTCGATGTCGTCGAGAGGATTTCGCATCGCTTCGGCCGCCGCAAGCACGGGAAAAAACACTCCGAGGTAACGGAAAGCGAGCTCGTATGACCAAGCGTTTAGCGAGCGGGCTGCTTCCTCTCTTCTTACTATGGACAGGTTGCACGGTCGGTCCCAACTACAAGCGGCCTGTCGTGACTGTTCCGCCCGTGTACCGGGGCGAAAACGCCGAGCAGTTGGCGAATCAAAGCGCCCCCTCCCTGGGCGACGAAAAGTGGTGGCTCGTCTTTCACGATACGGAGCTACAGAAGTTGATCCATGTGGCTTTGCAGCAAAACTTCGATGTTCGTATCGCGGCGAGCCGGATACTGCAAGCGGAAGCGCAACTCGGCATCACGCGGGCAGATCAATTCCCGAACATTACGGGGGGGCCTTCGTATACTGCCCAAAAAATTCCGCTCTTCAAGTACCAGGCCGCGCAGGCGCAAGCCTCCTTGTCCTGGATACCCGATTTTTGGGGGCGATACAGGCGCGCGACCGAAGCGGCGCGCGCCAACTTGCTTGCAAGTGAATGGAACAAGCGGACGGTAATTGAAACGCTTGTCTCCAATTTGGCCGCCGCTTACTTTCAGCTTCGTGAATTCGATCTGGAACTCGATATTTCTCAGCGCACCCTGGTGTCGCGCAGGAACTCGCTGCAACTGACGGAGACCCTTGCAAATGGTGGCGCCACTTCGCTTCTGGACGTAAAGCAAGCGCAACAATTAGTGGAAACAGCCGCTGCCGCCATCCCCGATATACAACGTCAAATCACGGAGACGGAAGACGCCATCAACCTCTATTTAGGCGCGAGTCCAAACGATGTGACGCGCGGTAAGCCGCTTACCGAACAGTCTCTTCCGGCCACCATTCCTACCGGTCTTCCTTCCCGTCTACTCGAACGCCGTCCCGACATACGGCAAGCCGAGCAAAGTCTGGTAGCGGCTAACGCTCAGATCGGTGTCGCCAGGGCGCAGTTATTTCCGGAAATTTCGTTGACAGGTTCAGGTGGCATCGCAAGTCTTGCGCTGAGCAATGTCATCGGCGTCTATACGGCGACACCTACGGTGACTGAACCCATCTTCAACGCCGGCCAACTGCGCTCGAATGTGCGGCTGGCTGAAGCCGGGCGCCAGGAAGCAGTTCTCACTTACCACCAGGCTATTTATACCGCCTTGCGTCAGGTCTCCGACTCGCTCGCCGGCTACCAACGGTTCCGCGAGTTCCGCGAGCACCAGGAATCTCTGACGGCTGCCGCGCGTGATGCTTCCGGCCTCTCTGAAATGCGTTATAAGGGCGGTGTTACCAGCTATCTGGAAGTGCTCACCAATGAGACCAACTACTTCTCAGCCGAATTGAATCTGGCGCGCGCGAGATTAAGCGAGCGGCTCTCGCTCGTGCAGGTCTACAACGCACTGGGTGGTGGTTGGGAACAGTAAAACCATGCGACTTTTGCTGGATCGGACTGATCAAAGCAAAAGGACCCTATCATCCCGAATATGAGCACTCTCCAATCGCTTTCTGCGCCTGTTCACAATATGCACGCCCCGGCTGGCCTGTTTACCCCATTAGTGATTCGCGGGATAACTCTGCGAAACCGGATTGCCGTGTCGCCCATGTGCGAATACTCCTGCGAAGAAGGTTTTGCCAACGACTGGCATGTGGTCCATCTGGGAAGCCGCGCTGTGGGCGGAGCCGGTTTGGTGCTTACTGAAGCAACTGCCGTGGAACCACTGGGCCGCATTTCTCCGGCCGATCTGGGTCTTTGGACACATCAACACATCGAGCCGCTGGCGCGCGTTTCGCGTTTTGTGAAACAGCAGGGCGGCGTGCCGGGAATTCAGTTGGCGCACGCCGGCCGTAAAGCCAGTACCGATGCGCCGTGGCGGGGAGGGAAACCGCTTTCTATCGAAGAAGACGGGTGGCAGCCGGTTGGTCCCAGCGCCATTCCCTTCGACCATGGCTATCCTACCCCGAGTGAGCTGAGCGTTGCCGGAATCCGGACGATTCTGGACGCCTTTGTCGCCGCCGCCAAGCGTGCGCTCGATGCCGGCTTCGAAGTCATCGAGCTGCACGCCGCGCACGGCTATCTGGCGCACGAGTTCCTGTCTCCCCTGTCAAATAAGCGAACCGATTCTTATGGCGGCTCGCCACAAAATCGCATGCGCTTCGTGCTCGAGATGATTGATGAAGTCAGAGCTGTTTGGCCGGAGCGGCTTCCCTTGTTTTTGCGGATTTCGGCCACGGACTGGGTGGAAGGCGGCTGGAATGCCGATGAATCAGTGGAGCTAGCCAAGGAAGCACTCAAACGCGGCGTCGATCTAATCGATTGCTCGTCGGGTGGAAACGTGGCTGGCGCCGCGATTCCTCTGGGACCTGGGTACCAAGTCTTGTTCGCCGAGCGGATACGCCGGGAATCGGGAATCTTGACTGGCGCGGTAGGGATGATTACCGAACCCGCTCAGGCCGATACACTGATCCGGGAAGGCTCGGCGGATTTGGTCTTATTGGCCCGTGAATTCCTGCGGGAGCCTTATTGGCCAATTAAAGCCGCCCGCGAACTGGGCGTACCGTTCGATGTTGCCGATCAGTACGCCCGTGCTTATATCAAGCCGAAGTGACTAGCGGCGGCCGCCTCCGCCACGCCCTACGTAACCGCGGCCGCCACCGTAAAATCCGCGTCCACCGCCGTAAAATCCGCGTCCACCGTAGTAACCGCGGCCGCCGTAAAATCCACGCCCATAGTATCCGCCGCCCAGGAATAATGAGAATCCCGAGTAGTAAGGATAGCCGTAACCCCAGCCATATCCGTAATTGGGATACCCATAAGCCCCGTAATAAGCAGGAGCAGGCGCCGGATAGGCTCCGGCCGAAGCATACGGTCCCGGCCCGTCATATGGGGCCTGCTGAGATTCCATCGGACGGTCGTATTCGTTTGGCTGGATGTAGCGGAATGCTTGCGGCGCACGTACGGTCGACACCGTGAGCGGCACGTCTATCCGGAACGTTAGCAATTGCTCCGGGTAAATGACGCTGGGGTGTCCACGCGTGACTAGTACTCCGATAACACCGGCTGCGGCGCCTGCTCCCGCTCCTATGGCCGCGCCTGTACCCCATCCGGCGGCAGCACCGATGGCCGCGCCTAGACCGGTAGTACCAGCGATGGCGCCTGCATCCCGGCCGACCGACGTAGAGCCCTTGCGGCTGACTAACGCCGATTGAATAGGCAGCTGTTGCCCGTCGACCAGCGTCAGCTCAGTGAGTTGAATCCCAAGCCGCGCCGTGCCCTCGACGTGTCCGGCCTTCACCGACTCAGCTACCCGGCCCGCCAACGTCTGCCCGGGCTCAGCCACGACAACTCCGTTTACCACCACCGGTTGCACAAGGGTTGCGGAGAACGCGTCCCCGGTTTGGTTCTTATCTGTAGAGAGAAGCTGATTTGTCCGAACGGTGAAAAATGTACCGGCGGGAATGGTGAGGCTGGCGGGGACCGGTGGCGGCTGATACATGGGCTGTTGCCCGGACTGTTGACCATATCCGGGCTGTTGACCGTAGCTCTGCTGGGGAGCCGAACCGCCCGGATTCGGCTGCTGCGCGTACGGACCTTGGCCGGCCGGCGGAGGAGGCCCTTGATTGGGATCGTTAGGTGGGTAAGCTGGCGCCTGCTCCACAGGTTCGGACTGTGCTGTCTGAACCTGCACGCTGGAGTCGCCTACACGCTTCCATCCACCGTTGGAATTGGGGCCGTTGGAATTGGGGGCCGGTTGGCCCGCGGCTGACGGCGCGGCCGCTGAAGGCGGAATACTCTGACTATATAGAAAACTGGAAGCGGCTAAGACGCCAACCGAAAGGTAGCGTGCCGTCCGAAACTGGTAGGTTGTTAGACCTTGCATTGTTCCCTCATTACTTTCGACGGTGAGGAACATGCACGCGTTTCGCCATCTCCGTAAGTAGCTGTTGCCATTGGGCTTATTGTTCGGGGAGGTGCTTGCCTTCGCGGTTCCATTGCACCGGATCGGTGCTTTTGGGCCATTAGCCCATCCGGCGGCGGAGGAAGTCAATGTACGATTTGGCCGCCAATCCAAATATTACGATTAGAGCAAGGACGCGCGGCGTGCCTTTCAGAAGAGCGAATGACGCACCAACCAGCGCGGCATACAACAGGAAAGCCGTGCGCGGGCCGATCATGGTTTTGGGATTCGAATCAGCCATTAAATCTACTATTGCGCGGGCATGTTGTACGAGAACGAGAACGCCAGACGCACTTGCTGCCCTTTGAAATCCGGAGGCAGCGGCGGCAGGGGATTGGACATGCTGAGTCCGGCTACGGCGGCGCGGTCCAGCGGGTCTAGGCCCGAAGACTCGGCTGTGACCATCTTCGGGATGCTGCCGTCGCGATTGATAATGAATTCCATTACGGTGCGGCCGCGTACCGTGCCCGTGCGCGCGCTTTCCGGAATAACGAACCGCCAGTTGGTGCGCACGATAGCGAGAATGCGCGTCAAGTAAGGTTTAAAATCAGCGCCTTGCGGATCACTCTGCAACTCCACCGCGGCGTGCGGCGCCCCGCTTTGACCCGTCACGCCCGGTGAGCCCGGCACGGGTACGGTGGCCGGGCTATCGTCGCTGATGATCACCTTGTCGCCGTTCGTATGGCGGGCAAGATCATTCATCGCGGCGTGTACCGTGGCCTTAGGCGGGGCAAGTTTGGGGTGCGGATCGGGCGGCGCCTCGCTTCCTATATTCAGGAACGGACCCGGTGTGGGTGTAGGTGCCGGGGGAGCCGCGGTAGGGAGGCCATTCGCAGCTCCGGACGGCAGCTGCGGCGATG
>DATHIZ010000231.1:0-5388 GCA_035316385.1 Bryobacteraceae bacterium
TGGGTACTTCTTTGTGCTGGACCGGACCAATGGAAAGAGCCTGCTCACGACGCCGTTCGGCCCGGTCAATTGGGCTTTGGGCGTAGATAAAGAGGGCCGGCCCATTCCCAATCCGGCGAAGGAGCCGGCGCCCGACGGGCGCTTGATTGCTCCGGACGAAGGCGGCATGACTAACTACCGCTCTCCGAGTTTTGATCCAAAGGAGGGCCTATTTATCGTCAGCGCCCATCCGAGCTGGAGCATTTACTTCTCAAAATCGGCGGATGGCACGTTCGGGTGGGCCGGAGCAGACTACAGCGTGTGGAGCAAAGGCGTGTTGGAAGCAATTGACTACCAGACCGGCAAGATTCGCTGGTCGCATGAGTTGGGACCGGGCTCGGGCGCGGGCGTGTTGACGACGGCATCCGGATTAACGTTTACGGGAGACGGCATGGGAAATTTTCTCGCGCTGGATACCACTGACGGAAAAACGCTATGGCATGCCGGATCCGGCGGGCGCATAGATAGCGGAGCCATTACGTACCTGCTGGATGGACGGCAGTACGTGGTTACCAGTAGCGGTGGTGTGGTGTTTGCATGGGCCGTGCCGGGGACAGAGGCGGAGAGCACGAGCACCGCGGCAACCGGATCGGGCGGCCAATAGCAAGTTTTCAAGCGGGCTGTCCTCTATGATGTAGATTCGAGTCTGGCTTTGCTGAGTGCGTGCAGCGCGCCGGAGCCTACCATAATGAACGTTTCCGTTATCATTCCCGCCGCCGGGCTTGGCACCCGCATGGGGCGCAGTGCGCCCGAAAAAGAAGGCACCAGCCGCAAGCAGTTCATGCTGCTGAACGGCTCGCCAATTCTGATTCACACGATTCGCAAGTTTGTCACCTCGCCCTCGGTGAGCGAGATTGTGGTGGCGCTGCGTGCGGACGATGTGGCTTGGGCAGAAAAACTGTTTGCCCGCGAAGGGCTGTCCGATGCGGTGCGAACCGTGGAGGGCGGGGAATCGCGGCAGCAATCGGTGGAGAACGCGTTGGCTTCGATCCGCGGCGATATCGAATTCGTGGCGGTGCATGACGCGGTTCGCCCGTTCGTCGAGCGCGAAGTGATTGAACGCGTGATTCAGGAAGCCACGGAAACCGGCGCCGCGATCGTGGGCATTGTTCCGGTGGACACGGTGAAGCAGGTGCATCGCAACAAGGTACGCGCGACGCTGCCGCGGGAGCGCCTGATTCTTACCCAGACGCCGCAAGTGTTCCGCATCGATCTGCTGCGGAAGGCATTTGAAAAGGCTCGCGACGACCTGTTCGTGGGCACCGACGAATCTTCTTTAGTGGAGCGGCTGGAGCAAGTCGAGGTATCGGTTGTGCTGGGGACTGATCGCAACATCAAAATCACCAAGCCGAGCGATATGGACCTCGCGCGCCTGTACCTGGCGCTTGAAAGCTCTCCGCTGCACCTTTAAAAAATAGACATGGATAGTGTAGGTTTGCCTCCTTATCGTATTGGCCAAGGCTGGGATTCGCACCGCACGGAGGCGGGCGGCAAGTTGATACTGGCGGGGGTTCATATTCCCAGTGAGTTTGGCTTGGCCGGCCATTCCGATGCCGACGTTCTTTTTCACGCCGTGACCGATGCAGTGCTGGGCGCGCTGGCGCTGGGCGATATCGGGATGCACTTTCCGGACAGCGATCCGGAATGGAAAGGCGCCGCGAGCGTCCAGTTTTTGCGGCATGCCATTCAACTCATAGCTGAACGCGGGTATGGACTGGCAAATGTCGATTCCACAATTGTTTTGGAGCGGCCCAAGCTTAAGGACTTCCGCGAGGCGATACGCAAAAGCCTGGCGGCGGCCGTCGGACTGCCGGAGGACTGCGTCGGAGTGAAATTCAAAACCGCGGAAAAAGTCGGACCGGTAGGCGAAGGACGCTCGTGTGAGGCGCAGGCCGTAGTATTAGTGCGGGCGCGCTAGATCTTATGTTTGTCGATGTAGCTTTGCTGCAGTTCGCTGCCCATGCCGGGTGATTCCGGCGCCAGCACTTCGCCATTCACTAGCCGTAAAGTTTCCACGTGAGTTGTGTCATGTTTCAGACTACCGGTCTCCATGTAGATGGCATTCGGCATCGCGAGTAGCATATGCATGTTCGTGGGGCCGCCGCCGTGGCTTGCGACCTGCACGCCGAAAGCGTCCGCAATCGCGGCAATCTCCATCCACTCGGTAACGCCGCCGGCGCGGCGGTTGTCGGGTTGTACCACGTCCGCGCCGCCGTCCTGAAGAAGAGCCAGGAATTCATACTTGGTGTAGAGGTTCTCGCCGGTAGCGATCCGCATGTCCAACGCCTTGGCCAGCGCGCCTACCTGCTTTTTCTCGTCGGGCCGCATGGGCTCTTCGTACCAGAAGCAGCCTAGCTCCTGATAAACGCGGCCGCGCTGCAGAGCTTCACTGAAATCGAAGATCTGATTTGCATCTACCATCAGGCGGCGCGATTTTCCGCAGAGCGCCTGCGCCGCGCGAATCCGTTTGACATCATCGTCGAGAGAGTAGCGTCCGACTTTGATTTTGAACGCCTGGAAGCCTTCCTCCAGGCCGTCTTGAATGGATTTCTGATACTGCGTGAGGTCGCCTTCCTCGCCGTAATACCAGCCGCACATGTTATAAACCGGCAAGCGATTGCGGAACCCGCCCAGCATGCGATATACGGGCAGATTCGCCATTTTCCCCACGATGTCCCAGATCGCCATGTCCACCGCTGCCATGGCAAACGTCACCAGGCCTTGCACGCCGTGATACTCGGTCGCCTGCCACAGGGCGGCCCGCAGTTTCTTCGACATGGTTGGATCCTGGCCGAGAAGGACGGGCTTCAGTTCCTCCTGCAAAATGGTCTCGACCACCTTCGGGCCGCCCAGCACGGCGCCGAAAGAGATGTAGGCCCAGCCGGTAAAATTTGCTGTTGGTTTTGAGGCGCAGCACAACTCCGCCGTTTTCCGCGCCGAACTGATGGATGGCGTCGGCGAACGGGCGTCCAGGCGGGAATCGCAGAACATCCGTTTCCATGCCGGTGATTTTCACGCCCGCCGCAACTTCCGGCGGCAAGGCTTCAAGCTTCGCGCTTAAGGGAAGGGCGGCGGCTGCGGCCGCGAGGAAATTTCTTCTCTTCATGGGTGTGCCTTTTAAGCGGTCTAAAGGTCTGACGGACAATATACTCCAACCGGAAAAGTCAATTGTCAACCGCGCGCGGGAGCATGCGCGATACGATATACGAACGCCAATGAACCGCCGCACACTTTTCAAACATTCCCTTGGCCTGCTCGGAGCCGGCTACGCGCGAGCTTCGCAAGTCGACGAGCCAACCCATCGCCCGCGCGGCGTCGGCGCGTTGAAGATTACCGACGCGAAAGCTATCCGCCGCAACAACTATCTTTACTACCAGATCTTCACCGATGGCGGCGTCACCGGAGTAGGCGAGCCCAGTCCGAGCAACGAACTGGCAGGTGAGTTTCTCGAAAAGGTCTTAAAGCCGCTAATCGTCGGCATGGATGCCTTCGCTATCGAAAAGATCTGGGAGAAGATGTACGTCAGCACCTATAAGGAACGCGGGCAGTCGGTTTCCATCGCCATCAGCGGTGTAGATATCGCCTTGCACGACATTGTGGGAAAAGCTCTGGGAGTGCCGGTGTATCAACTCCTGGGCGGGCTGTACCGCAGTAAGATTCCGGTGTATGCAAGCTTTACCAGCCGCGAGCGCAGCCCCGTGGAACAGGCCAAATTATGCGCCAAGATGGTGGAGCAAGGCTTCACCGGAACGAAAATCAAGATTGCGGCGCGTCAGGGAGCAGATGGGCCGCCGGCATTTCCAGATGAAGACCGGGTTCGCGAAGCGCGCGCCGCCATCGGGCCGAAAGTCAAATTGATGGTGGATGCGAATTCGGGATATAGCGTGCCCCACGCCATCCGCATGGGGCGTTTTCTGGAGTCGCAGGATGTCTTTTGGTTTGAGGAGCCGGTACCCTTCTGGGACTACGCCGCCACGGCGGAGGTAGCTAAAGCACTCGATATCCCAATCGCTGGCGGCGAGCAGGATCACACCCGCTGGGATTTTCAGAAAATTATTAGCGCGAAGGCGCTGGACATCCTGCAGGCTGACGTAACCAAAGCCGGAGGTCTCTCCGAGTGCAGGAAGATCGCCGCGCTTATCGATGCGGCCGGCCTTTATTACGTTCCGCACGACACCTCCGGCGAGATTGGCTTGGTCGCGTGCATGCATCTGGTGGCCGCCACTCCGGTTTGCCGTTACCTGCACGAATACATCATGGAGGAACGCAAGAACCCGCCGGTTGTGAAAGAGCCGCTGATTCCCCGCAACGGTGAAATCGAAGTGCCTCGGAAACCGGGGCTGGGAATCGAAGTTTAACCGTAAATCCGCCGCCCGCCACTGGCAGGCAAATCAAGCCCGCACACCGGCTGTTACTTTCCGCTAATCATTAATCACTACGTAATATTTGGGTCCCAGTATAGGTTTAAGAAAACATGAGCGTGCTTGCGGACATTTCTAACGAAGTTGATGCTGGTTTATGTCTTCGGTCCGCGGTTCCGGGTCGCGACCGCTGGGAACTCCCTGCTTTAGTGAATGACCGGCTCCGCGCCGCAGCCGTACAATCGATTCTCGCAACCGAACCTGGCGTCCTGAAAGTGGTGGCTAACCACGTGACAGGAAGAGTGCTGATTGAATATCTCCCCAGTAAACTTAATGAACCCGTGGAAACGCTGCTGCGCCGCGCGATCGCGTTCGGACCGATGCTGCCATCGGAATGCATGGAACCGGCCGCAGCTAAACCGGCAGCTAAACCATTAGGAAGCCGCGCGGTCTGGTCGTCGTTGGGTGCGTTTGCCTCAGCCGAATTAGGCTGCCTGCTCTTTAAGCTTCTGTTTTTCGGAATCGGCTGCCCAACCCTCGGTACCGCCGCCGCTGTCGTGCTCACCGTGACGGCCGTATCCAGGTCGTGCCGCGGATCCCACGCCCCGGCTGAGCGCGCGTCGGTTGTCCGGGTCGTATTGAATGAGCCGGGTGGAGTTAGCGATTACCAAAATCGTACTTAAATTGTGGAGCACGGCGGCAATGATCGGATTGATTGATCCCATCGCCGCCAGATATAGCCCGATTGAGTTCGTACCGAGCGCCAAACCATAATTCTGCCGGATGACCGACATGGTGTGGCGGCTGATGTTGATGACCGAACTCACATTTCTGAGGTCGTCTGAAGCGAGTGCGACATCCGCGGTTTCAATAGCTACGTCTGAACCGGCTGTCCCCATGGCGATGCCGACGTCGGCCAGCGCCAGCGCGGGAGCGTCGTTGATTCCATCACCGACCATCGCGACCTTGCGGCCCTGGTCTCTAAATT
>DATHIZ010000232.1:0-3437 GCA_035316385.1 Bryobacteraceae bacterium
AGATCTTCCTTTCTCCGGAACGCGAGATCCCGATACGGGATTTGACCGCGCAACACGTCATCCCAGTTGACTTCCCGGATGAGAGTGCGAATTTCTGCGGTATCCTTCCCCGTGGCGTAGAGGCCTGCAACGAGTCCGCCCATACTCGTTCCCGCAACATAGTCGACCGGAATACGATTTGCTTCCAGCCACTCAAGGACGCCAATGTGACCCAACCCGAGAGCGCCACCGCCCTCGAGTGCGACGCCGATCTTCGGTCGCTTGCCCGCCACCGGCTGGGCCACGGCCACCAAGCAGCTCATGGATAACACGATCAGAAAGCCCGCTCTCAGCAACACTTTTTGGAACATTATCATTTTTCCTTTTCCAATCGCTTACTCATGAAGTGATACAGCGGACGCCGATACAGGCGCGGCGGCCGGCATCGGCACAGGTGCTGAATCGGATGGATTGTTGCCAGGGGTCTCATTCTCTAGCGGTCCTATTGCTACTTCGTCGATGCCCTCTGTCCCCCGCCGACGCGCTCGGCACACGTCCAGGCAGCGCTACCACCTTCGAGGCTTGGCGCACGGGTTAACAGTATTAGCGTTTTCAGATTCCCAACGGTGCAACTCCGTAAGCCCGCGCAAGGTCGTTAATGCCGCTCCGCAGCACTCCCCATAGCCTGGCAGCCTCGCTGCCGTAGCTGCCCCTTGTGAGTGCCTGGTTAATCTTGCGCCCGTCGTCAACCACTCGCTGGACCTCAACCTTGGTCTCCATCCAGGTGTCGGTGGCGTCGAATTTGCGCCGCAGCCGGTTGGTCGAGCGATTCAGGTCGCCGAGCGCGTCATCCAAGTCGTCTTTCTTCACCTTGGCCGTTTCCTTCTGGGCTTCCGATGCCTGCCCGCGCTTGGCGCGGCGACTCTGCGCTTGTGGCGACGCGGCTGCATTGCCGGCGTTTTCTCCCCGGCGCTCCAGGTAGTTTCGAAACTCATCCACTCCGTTTTCGACCTTGACAATCAGGTTGGCAACCTGTGCCTTGACCATGGGCTGAGCAGCAACCGGGTTCTGGGTGAATCCTGCCAGCACAATGGCGAGCAGAATCGATGACTTGCGAGTGATGCTTGTCGACATTAGAGTCTCCTTAAGAAGTTAGCTATGTTGAAGGGCGAGCAGAAGTTCACAATCCAGCTCCCCATAAGTACTGATACGCGAACGAAAACGTCTGAAAAGCGCCACCGATGGTGGTGTAGGCGCCGACAGCGTAAGCAAATTTCATGGATTGGCGGCGCGTGACGGGGACGGAAATGGTGCCTCCGACGCGAGAATTTTTCTGACGGTCGTCGCTGGGAACGCCGTTTATCGTGCCTTGTCCACCTGCATAGAAGTTTGCGTCAAAGCCTACCCAAAGTCTTGGCTTAATGTCATAGCTCAGATGATACTGGGTGGTGAACATTGGCGCCCTGCTGAGCAGCTTGTCGGGGAAGAACTTGTGATTGTCCGTGAATAGCCAAACTCCCGCATAGGCGTCGAGGATGAATCGGCCCTTGAAGTGATGGGACATGCCGACCTCCGGTTTCGCGGCCCACCGATTGGACCCGACGTTAATGGCCTTCGCCGGATCGTATTGCCCTGTTGGCGCTGTTACGGTCACGCTGACTCCGATATTCGTTCGCTGCCGGTAGGATGCGAACTGCTTTAAACCCATCGCCGGGCCTCCGTAAAGGTTGATCGCGAATCGGGCAACTCCATCCCCCAGGCCGGAGCGGGTGATAGACGTGAACTCTCCAAGGTAGTTTCCCTGCAGCTTCCCGGCGGCATACGGCGCGGCTACAGAGATGTTTGCAGAGCGGCCGAGAACATTCAGCGAGCGGAAGTAGCCGAGTACGGGTGTATGAATCTGAGCGGTGACACTGTCGACAGGCAGCGAAGGATCGAAGCTGAGGTCGCCTGTGGAATAGCCATAGGCTAGGATCGCGATATTGACACCTGTTGGAGAAATCGAGTAAGCGCGTGGGTCGAGTTGCTGGGCCATTGCCGGCAAATCGGATACCAGGCTGCATCCAACTATTGTCACGAAATTGAGAAGTAAGCGCATTATGGGAAACCGTAGCTCACCGAAGTCGAGGTCACGTAGTCGGTTGCCCGGCCGTTGGCGGGCGGCTTGTTGTCGAAATTAAGGCCGGCGCTAGAGTTCCACCAAAGGCCCTTTCCCTTCACCAGACGCACGCGGAAACTGGAGTTTACGTCGCCGCGAACGCGGCCTGAGACGGTAATACTGGGATAGAGCCGGAAATTGGTATCCAGCTTCCACATTTTGAATTTGAAATAGAAAAAATCCAGCGCGGCCAGCCCTTCCACCTGGTCCACCACTTCGCGGCCGGATTCCGGCTTGTAGCGCTCATGGTTCCAGACGACCCCGCCGGTCGCATACAACATCACATGGTTGTCGTCCAGAATCCTACGGGATGGCCCGCCGCCAAGTACAGTCCGCAGGTCGAGCTGCTGTTCCTCACTCCTCTGGAAACCGGCTAGGGTTCCAAGAAGCCAGTTCCTGGAAATACCTCGAGCAAAGGAAACACTGAGATCCTGGCGGTTGGTGTTGGCGGCCGAGGCCTGAGTGCCGTATATGGAATTCACCGAAGAAGTCAGCCGGTAATTGGTGGTCTGGTAACGAAGCGAACCCTCGATATCGACCTGTTTCTGGTTGTTGCTCTTCGCCAGCGACAAGCCGGCGCCCAGATTCACCTGCAGAAGATGGGCGGTCTCTCCCACCGTCTGGGTGGCCGCGACGATATCATCCTGGTGCAATCGCTGGTCGCCTTGGGGGGAGATGATGAGGACTTCGTCGAGAGCAGCATCAGGAGCGACGTTCTTGGCGATGCGGCCGCTGAATCGGGTGCCATCCTTCCTTTGAAACTGAAACACACGGTCACTTTCAATCCGGGAGATCCGTTTCCAGTCGATATTGACATCGCCATCCATGGCGGGTACATCCAGGACAAGCTGACCCTGTCCGAGAGTCTTGATGGTGCCGGCGACGCGATCGCCATTTAAAAAGTGGATGAGGTCCTGCGCTTTCACAGGAGCCGCCAGTGCCAGCGCCGCAGGGCAACCAACATGAGACGCAACGCACTCGCGTGTGACGGTGCCGCCGCCGTTTGCGGCATCCGAACGCTGGTCAACTCGGCCGTTAGACCGGGAACCAGAGTCTGCCGACTATAAAGCGATGGCGCCGGCATGGCCATTCTTTTCCGCAAGCTCAATAAGCATCAGCAGCATTGCATAGCCGAAGGCGCCCACGACGAATGGGAGAAGGCGCCCCTCGCCTCTTTCCGGAAGCTCTGCCCTGATGCTATTCATGACAACACCACCCCCGATAAAGCCCATCAGGGTAGGCACGAGAACGTCTGAAGGCAAATTTAATGAACCGACCACCCATCCCGCCACAATTCCCG
>DATHIZ010000233.1:0-5042 GCA_035316385.1 Bryobacteraceae bacterium
TCATCCACAAACCGTTAGCGATGGAGGCAATGCCCGCGATCTCCACTCGGCGTGTGGACAGATCCAGAAAGAACAGGACGAGGAACCGCTGCAACCCTCGTTTGGTCCATACTTCGACACTGAAGAAATCGGCCGCCACGATCAGTTCCCAGTGTTGCGCGAGAAACTCCTTCCAGGTGGTCTTGCGTTGGCGCTCGGGCGCAGGCTCAATGCCATGTCGTCGCAGAATGTCGGCGATGGTACTGCGGGCCATCGTGTGTCCCAGATGCAGCAAGGCACCCTGGACCCGTCGGTAGCCCTAGCCCAGATTCTCTTGGGCCAGGCAAACCACCAATGCCTCGATCGCGCCGGCGACGCGCGGTCGCCCGGGGCCGCGCTGCCCACTGCCATCGTATTTCTGGGCGATCAGCTTGCGGTGCCAGGCCAGCAAGGTCTCGGGTGTGACAATGGTGGCCATCTCTGCCAGAAGCTTTCGTCCTAACCCCTTGGCTTTGGCCGCCAATCGACAGCGCTGGTCATCGTTGAAACGCGGTCGTCGGCCACCGAGTTGTTCGCGAAGAACACGGTTTTCTTCGCGCAGATACTCCATCATTTACAGCTGGTGTTGATTCATCCGCCCGGCCACGGCAATGAGCATGAACCGGAACGGATCTAAGACTCTCGTCATCTCAGTAGTTCATTGTCGAGCTTGGCGGATACAGATAATAAGCGCTATTTCAAGCAGATCGAATTTCCGGGCCAAACGGGTTCCCGTTGTACGCTGCGGAACCGACCTCCTTACTGTGGACCGTGACCATCCCGCCGGTCGTTCCGCAGCATAATCGCGCGATGCGCACATGCGAGTGCAAAAAACGGCAGACGGCGCGTGAGCATAGCGCGCAAAAAAACAAAAGATGAATGAGCGATCTTCGTACGTGCACACTTTGCCGCCGTTGATAAAGAGAGAGCTGGGATAGTATCCTGAGTCTGGCCCCGTGCGTGATCTGCGTTTGTCATCCTCACGCGAAGAGACTCGTAGGCGATCACCGCTTCGAGTAAGAGTACTGAGTCCGAAGGGCGAAGATCCCCCCGCACTCGCACCTCCCAAACTCCTGGCCTGCTCACAATTGGTGCCGCTAAATCATCTTCTATGATCTCGCGGCTTCTGTTCTGACGAATCGAAGAAAGGACGACTGCCTTGAAACTCGAAAACCATACATTTGTTGACGCGCCACCATCCGAAGTTGAGCTCATCGCCCGTGAGAGAGTCCTCACTGCTCTAAGACGGATCGTCTGGGGCGCGTCGCCACCGGCTGTGCCAATCGACCGCGGCTCCGCGGCTACAACACCGGACCCGAGATCCGCGCGAACTGAAGTCTGCCGTTAAGGAATCGGCTTCGTTGCCGCATCGACGGATTGGATGAACCTCACAACCTTGGCGCGGTCCGCCGCGTTGGACAATGTGTCGACGCCGCCCGTTCCAGCACTGCGATGCAGCACGTTGTTGAGCACTTCGTCGAACGACAGCAGCACTCCATTGTGCAGGAACGTTTGTGGGAACGCGAAAACAGACAATAGCGAAGCAGGAGCGAATCCGTCGGCGCCAAGCGGTGCAGGGCCGAAATTTGCCCGAACCTCATTCAGCGCGGCGGGATTAAATGTTCCAACATTCCTCAGCTCTCCGATCAGCTGCGTGTTCACCACCAGACCGGCCGGTGGAGGAGGAGTGAAGCGCACTCTGCTGCTGGTCCACTGCGGGCCGCCATGACACTGTTGGCAATTGGCGGAGATAAACAGCGCTCTGCCGGCGATCACATCGGGATCAGTCTTCGAAACAGGCGAAATAGGCGCCCGGATGCCGAACTGCTCAAAGGCTTTGATTGCATCCCAAGCGTTAAGACCGTTCACTTTGAGTTGGTTACGATTCGCGCTGGGCGGCGTAAAGTTCGCAACGTTGGGATCCTGCAACACTCCGTCCGCCAAAACAATTAGACCTTGTCCGCCCGAAACGGCCCGGATGTTTAGCTCGAAGTCCTCTTCTTCGTCTCGTTCAGCTGACCAGTTCAGCGCCCGCATAGTCTGACGTTGCAGATCGGTTTGATCAAAATCGGTATGCTGCGGGATGGTTCTTTTCGGCCCGGACGGAAAAATCCAGACCACGTTGTCGGAGAGGCCAAATGGGTGACACGCGGCGCATGCACCCCAGCCGTTGTTAGACATTCGTCCCGTGATGGGGGCACCTCCGAGCGTGGCTGGATCGAACTCCCCCACCGAGGTGTTGTAAAGTTCCTTGCCCACCTGAATCACAGCGCCTACCGTTCCCGGCGGCGGCAGACTCGCCGACTGCACCGATGTCAGCACCTGTTCGGGTCCTTCCAGGCTGATCACCGCGACGTCTCGTGAAACGTAATTCATTACATAGGCGCGCGTGTCGGTTGAGTTCACAACGATTCCGCGAGGATTCTTCCCAACCTTCAATTGGAGAACGCGGGCCGCATTCAAAGGATCGTTCTGGACGGCGGGAAGCCCGGTGGAGGGATCCACGGAAATCTTCACGACAATGTTGCTGGCCGCGCTCACCACGTAACCTTCGTTCGAGGCATGCTTGAAAGCCATCGCCCAAGGCAGCGTAATAAACAGTTTAGGCGTGGCGGTCTGATCACGCACCGCGGTATGCATATTGATGGTCTTACCGGCATCCGTATGACTCGCACGGTTAATAACGGCAAGCAAGCTGTGAGTATTGACATCGAAGCGAAAAGGACCATTCGGGGATGCGCCGGTATTAGGCAGGTATGCGTAGCCGCCCTTGATCGCGATGTTATTTAGCTGGTTGGGGTATGCGCCGGTAGTGAAAGTTGGCGTAGCTCCCGGCGCTATGCGTCCGATGGAATCGCCTAAGGCTTTGAATCCCGTGTCCGCGATGGGATTGAGCACGACGTCACCCGTGATCGTATCGGACCCAGTGGAAAGGACGGTGACATGTCCGGCTTTGGCGTCGTCGGCGCCGTCGATTTTGCCGGCAATCGGGAGGGAAAGAAACTGTGTAACATAAACCGTCTCATCATTGTCGTCGGGATCTCCATCATTTGTAATGGCTATACCGCGGGGTTCGAGGCCGGCGTTTTCGATTGTCTTGATTACTGTGTCCGTTGACGTATCAATCACAGAGACAGAATTGGAGCGGGCATTTGTCACATAAAGCTTGTGGCCATTCGGCGTCAGAGCCAAGCCATAGGGTTCTGTACCAACCGGAATGTGTACGGAGGCGCGGCCAATCAGCCCGTTCTTAATATTAAGTTTGATCATGGAGACGGTGCCGCTAATTGTATTCGCGACATACGCCTTGCTGCCATCGGGCAAGATCGCAACGCCGTTGGGTTCGGCCTGAACTGGAACCTCCGCTAACTTTCTGTTCCGATCCGAGCGAAGATCGAAAAATGTCACGCTATTGTTGTCGGGATTCGCGACCGCCAGGAAGGCGTCATCGGCAGTGAGAGCAAGAGGTTGCGAGGAAGTGGGGCCCGAGAAGATCGCCGGCCCTGCCGCCGCACTAACGCTCCGCATGCTCGAGCAAACCGCCAGAAGTGCAACTAATGAGACAAGCGCCGCTTTGCCTTTTCGAAGAACGTGCGGCAGATGCAACTCAGCCGGCTTTCTCGTTTTAAGAAGCAGCAGCAGACCGCCGCCAACGGCGAAAAGCAGCCAAGTGCCAGGCTCAGGGACGGCATCGACGCGAAGGTATCCTGAACCACCTCCCGAACTAAGACTGGGAGTGATGGTGATCGAGTGGTTACCTGCGTCTAAGTTGAAAAAGCCGTTACTAACTCCTGCTGTTGCAAGGCAGGGAACCGGGTCATCGCCACAATCCACTACCGGCGCTCCAGGCGCTGATGTGAGTCCAATCGATAGGCCGAAATCGAATATCTGGAACCGGTCTCCGCTCTCGAAAGCGTCCGTTATCGTTAACACCGACCCGCCATTAGGAGCTGCAAACGTCCAGGCTGGGCCATTCAGAAACAGGGTTGGAGTGCCCGAACTCGATATGCAGAACCCTCCCAGGGGGTCCGCCGGATCGCAGCCTCTTGCCTGGATGCCTGCGCCGGTGAAAGAAAACTCCCCAAATGTCCCGAAAGCGATCGGACCCGCATGGACAGGTACAGCCAATCCAAGAGCGAGACCGATAACGATAATCTGCATTGTAATTTTTACGTTGTTGCCTAGGTTGGCCATTGTCTTCCCCAAAATTGATGTCCTTCCCCGAAATTGATGCTATTCCTCGAAGGCATATGGGATAGCCCAGTGGGCATAGAATATGCGCGCATGGTTGCAAAGTCAAGAGTGGTGTAACAAGCTGTTAGTCACTGAGTACCAAGGTACTGGTTTTTGAGAACAGACCGGTGACCCTCTGAGCCTTCAGCGAATTAAGTGATTCGGCCATCGATTTATTACAAAATGCTTATGTTTTCTCTCCGATGACCCAAACTATATTTTCATTTCACAAGCTGAGTATCTGCCGGACTCAGGCAGCCCCAACATGTTGTGGTTTGTTTTCGTGTTGGTTGCGTTGGTGGGCGCAGAGAGTTAGATGAAGTGGAACGGCATCGGCAGTTTGACGAGTTTTTCGAAGTTCAAGAGACGGGGGATGGCGTGTGCTCTCCATCCTTCGCGGGCGAATGGAGCAGTAATTGAAGCGGTAAACCGGAGATGATCCACTTGGCCGGATAGCGCACTTAAACGGCCAATGTTGCGAGTGAGGATATGTGGCGCTTCCGAACTGCGTCTAACCCGGCGCAGTTCGGCTCGCATCAGTGGTTTCTTATACAATCCTGGAGAGAAGTTTGCAATCCATTCTAAGAAACCGATCCGGCAGGAAATAGCCAGCGAAACAGAAAAAGTGGTGACCGCAAAGACCACATCGAAACGGAAGAAAGAGCCAGAGGAACGCTTTTTCGATCGCATTGCGGACGCCCACGCTCCTATAGTCGATAGATCTGCAACGTGGACAACGCGTGGCGAACATTTTTACGCGCTCCCCAGTAACTGCTCTGTTGGCATCGGAG
>DATHIZ010000234.1:0-6535 GCA_035316385.1 Bryobacteraceae bacterium
ATATCGACCAGGATGAGTCCTTCCAAAATCCCAAATGGATGATTGGCCACCACCAGCGCGCTGCCGGATGCGGGAATGCGCTGCAGATCGCTCGGTTCCACGTGATACCGGATGTCAAGATTTCTCAGCATGTTGGCGGCAAAATCGGCGGCGCTTTGCCCGTCGTTGCGCGAGGCGGAATAGCTCTGCACCAGGGCTTCCGGCATGAAAAGGCGTAATAGCGCGGGATCCAGGGGACGGATCACATTTTTCCATGGCGCCGGGACTAGAGACGAGGCTGCAACGTCAAACGGTAACTGCCTGGTATGCATACATGCAGCATGTCTTGATAAGGTTAAACCCGCATGAATGGGCAGTTACATTTTTTTGTTACTCCGACTTATCGGGGATAAGGATGTCCGTGTAAGGTAGTGAACGCACGGTAAATCTGCTCGGCCAGCATGGCGCGCGCCAATTCGTGCGGAAATGTCATAGGCGAAAGCGACAGCAGCAGTTCGGCCCGGGGCTTCCACTCGGGGGGAAGCCCATCATGACCGCCAATCAGGAATAACAGATCCTGCGCCTGCTGTGTCGCCGTGCTGACAATTTGAATGAAACCGGCCGAATCGAGAGACCGGCCGGCCGGATCGAGAAAAACCTTGCGGGCGGTGGGGTGGCGGGCGAAAAGATCGAAGCGGGAGGGGACAATCTCGCGCATCTCACAGACAGCATAGCGGCTGCTGCGCTTGACGAACTCGGCGGCTATGGCGTTGGCGTGTTCATCGCGCGGTTTGCCAATGAAATACAGGAAAATCTTCACAGACCCCGTGTACCGGTACGAAGTTTCGCTAAGTGCCCAGTTGCAAACGACATATCGACAGTATATTGTTTGAAGAGCGTCCGGAACGCGGATTTGTTGCATTGGCATGGGTTCCCGCGTCCAGTTAAGTAGGGATTTTATGGCTTCAACGGTTTGGAAAGGCTACATCACGTTCGGGCTGATCACCATACCCGTTCGCCTGTTCGCCGCCGCGCGCACTGAGCGCGTGAGCTTTAACCAGATTCACCAGGTATGCGGCACCCGCATCAAACAGCAGATTTTCTGCCCGCATTGCGACCGCGTGGTGGAACGCAGCGAACTGGCGAAGGGTTACGAAGTGGAGAAAGACCGCTACGTCATTGTCAATGACGAAGAAATCAAAGGCATTGCGCCCGCTTCGAGCGACACCATGGAGATTTTGGAGTTCGTCAAGGCCGACGGAATCGACCCCATCTACTTCGATGCCTCCTATTTCATGACGGCGGAAGAGGCTGGCAAGAAGGCCTATCACCTGCTGTATGAAGCTATGCAGAAGTCGGGCTTTAGCGCCATTGCCAAGATCGCCATGCACCAGCGCGAGTACACGGTCGTAGTCCGGCCGCACGCCGATGGGCTATTGCTGCACACTATGTTCTATCCGGAAGAAGTGCGGGAAGTTCCGGAGTTCCGCCAAGACCCCAACATTGTGGTGAAGCCACAGGAAGTCGCGCTGGCGGAAAAACTCGTGGAAGGATTGGCGTCCGATTTCGATCCGTCCAAGTACCACGACGAGTATCAGACCAAAATGATGCAGATGCTCGAAGCCAAACGCGAAGGGCAGACCGTGGGTGCGGAAGCGCCCCGGAAACGCGCTCCAGTGATCGACCTGATGCAGGCATTGCAGAAGAGCTTGGGCGACCTGCCGCGCAAGCCGGCCGCCAAGGCGGAGCAACACCAGACCGCTGAGGAGCAGCCGGCTGAAAAGAAGCCGCACGGATTGAAACGGGTGCAGCGCACCGCCAGCGGTTAGAAGCTAGCGGCCGCCGGGTGATGCACCTCCCGCGCTCGCCGTCGAGTTGACAGTGTCGAAGATACCTTCTGGACACGTGGCATGGACCCCGACCTTGCTATCCACCAGTTGGGTAATGTTCAGGTCGATAGCTACGCTGGTCAGCGTGTAAGCGTCGTCCCCGCTCAAGTGTTTCTCGGCAACGAGAAAATCAATCATGTTGCGAACGGCCATCCCGGTGGCAGTTTTCAGATCTTCATCGAACCCCATGGCGATATAACTCGTCGGCGTTTCCGCCTCTTGGCCATAGCAAGCGTGGGCCTTTGTGAACAACGAACTTGAACGTGCCGGTCAACCAGGTTTCAAGCGCCGTAATATCTACTTCTCCGTTCCCGAGCACATCTTCTGGCTCGGCTTCTTCAATGGCCACTAAACCGTAAGGATATGACCGCCAGGACCCTTATCGGTGACCTGAGAATGAATATCGGGATCGTATTGCGGAACGGTAAGACCGGCCGCTGCATGCGCTCCGGAGAACAAGTGGAGAGCGTCTGCATCTGAACAACATCGCCCGAATGAACGGTGAGTGCGGGCTTGGCTTTCGCCGAGTAATATCCCCAAACCACCGTGGAAGGGCTGGCGGCCAACTTGTAGCGACTGAAGTAGATCCGATGACACCAAAGCTGGCCGTGCCGAAAGCGGTGCCAGGATTCGAGTACTGAACGCGATTGAAGGCGTTGAAATATTCGCTGCGCAATTCCAGAGCGCTACCCTCTCTCACTTTCGCGAGAGGAAATCGTCTGGAAAGCGCCAGATCAAAATTGTTCTGGCCAGGCCCGCGCACGATACCGACTCCGCTGTTGCCGAAATCAGTCCCGTTGCCAATGGCCGGTTCTGTACAGAACGCCCCGGGATTGAAGTAATTGTTCGTCCGGCTGCCGGCGCTCCCGGGAGTCAGGATTTGGCAGTAAGTCATCCCGGGCACAATTGCGCCCGCGACGTACTGGAGAACCCGTAGGTAGACCCGCCTCTGGAATCGGTAATGGTAAGGGGCGTACCGGTTTGTATCGTGGTCACTCCCGAAAAGGACCAATCTTTGAGAACCTTTTGAAATGCGGTGGGACCGCTCGCCAGGGCTGGAATATTCCAGAGGTAAACCAATACCAATCTATTCGTCCGGTCGTAGCCAGCCGGACCCCACTTTGAGACTGGATGCCTGGATCGTTGCTGTTTTCGCTGTCTCCGGCGTAAACACCGTTGATGCCGTTCTGTCCCTGGACGTCCGTCATCACTTTGCTCCACGTATAAGCAGTGTTTGTTGTAATGCCGTTGACCGGATTGGCCGCGCCTGCCAGTAACGGAGTGTCGATATTGCGCGATTCGGCGCGGCGGAAACGGCGGCAGAAAGGCTGCCGATCCGCCGACCTGGCCGGTTCTTCGCGCGACCCAGGCCCCGAAGACATTTGGCAGGTTCATTACTCAGGGCGGGGACCAAGACTCCAACCCACCCGACGATTTCATTGCCAATTTGGATCCCGCGGAGGAAGGCAAACTGAGTAAACTGTCGGTAGCAGGAGACGGATCGTTCACACTCACTAACAACCGAAACGGGTTCAATAAGACCTATAAGCCGGCGCGGGGTCACGGAAGTTGATGAAAAACTGGCACAGAATACGGTGATTCACCAAGAATTCACCTGTTAAATCTTGCCATCGTGGATGACCGCATTTAATCATCAAGAGGGATCTCCCACCCGCACCTTCAGTTTACGTTAAGGACCTTCTATGTCGAAACCCAGCCGCAGAGATATTCTGAAAGGCGCACGCTATATGGCGGCGACGCCATTAATTGGCGCCGCGATGGCGTCTTCGGCCTACCAGGCAAGAGTTGTTCCAAAGCTGAAAGGATCGGCGAAATCCGTGGTCATCCCGACACACGAATTTGCCGGTCCCAACGGCGCGCCCTGGATCGAGGAACGCATCGACTTCCCGGCAGCCTGGGACGTCCACGTGCAGGACATGGCGGGCCACAGCCTCCCCGTGCTGACTTCAGACCAGATCGCGGCGCAGTGCAGCCAGCCGGTAGGCACAAAATCCCTGCGTGAAATGGCCGAGGGCAAAAAAACCGTAGCGATTAGCTTTGACGATTTGACGCGCACGACACCTGCGTCTGCCGTGACGCCGTGGGTAGAGGCGGAATTAGCCAAAGCGGGAATCAAGGACGAGAACATTCTCTTCATCGGCTCCTTCGGCACGCACCGCGCGATGACGCAGGAGGAGGTGAGCCGCAAGCTCGGCCCCCAGATCGCTAAGAGATACGCTTGGCTGAATCACGACGTGGTCGACAACGTGAAGGAAGTCGGCACCACTGAGCGAAAGAATAAGGTTCTCCTCAATCAGACTTTTCTAGCGTCCGATCTAAAGATCTGTATCAGCGGCATCAAAGTGCACCAGGACGCCGGATATGGCGGAGGCGCAAAGGCCATCCTCCCCGGGCTGGCCCACCTGTCGTCGGTCGAATACAACCACACGCAGATTCTGACCAAGGTCAGTACCACGGGTCCGGCCAAGGTTTTCAAGAACGATATGCGGCTGGACATGATCGAAGCGGCGAAAATGGCCAACGTGGATTATACGGTCCAGATCATGTACAACGACCGCTTGCGGCCGACGCACATCTGGGCAGGCGATATTGTGGAAGCCCATCATGCCGGTGTGCGCGTCGCGGCCAAGACCTATTGCACACCGATGGTGACGGACGCGGACATCGTAGTGGCCAACGGGTACCCGCAGAACGCCCAGGCATTCCACGGTGCGTTGTGGGTGAATTACTCGGTGCGGGACGGCGGTACGGGCGTGGTGATTGTGCAACATCCGCTAGGTATAGACCCGGTCCACTACCTGAACAACCGCCTGGCAGGCCGCAGCGGGGCGACCCAGTTCGATTTGACGGCCCGGCGTTTATCGGGAATCAGACCCGGCGCGCGCGCCAATCAGAAAAAGACCAACCTGATCGTGTACTCGCAGTATCTGACCAGGAACATGACAAACAACTACAAGACGGGAACGTTCTTTTACGACAAATGGGAAGACGTGATCGCCAAGCTGAGAGAATTGCATCCCGGCGATTCGAACAAGGTCGCGGTCTATCCATATGCCGGAATGCAGCACCAGGAAGTTGAGCTCGACGGCTAAGATTTTTATTTAAGCGCTGTATCGGAGTCTAGGCTCTGCATCGGACCCCGCAGCCCATAGACCACGTGCTGAAATAGACTGTCGATGTAAGAGTCGGACAGCGGCGCATTTCCAATCTGCAGCCGGTAGTAAATCCCGCCGTAGAGCGCGTCGATGGCGGTGTCGAGATCGATATCCGCGCGAAGCTGCCCCTTCGCCATCGCTTCCCGGAGCGTAACCATAGCGGATTCCCTTCGCGGCCGGATCCAGCGCTCCCGAAAGGCCTCCGCCAGTTCCGGATCAAACTGCGCTTCTCCCAGCAGAGCTTTGATCAGGGCGCCATGTTTTCCGCGGAAGGCTTTGGCGAGTAAGCGCATCTGGGTCCGGAGACTTTCGGTCGCATCCGCCCTGGAAGGAAAGCTGATGTTGGGCCCGACGTCCTGCAGAAACGCATCCATGACGATGGCGGCTTTGTTTGGCCAGCGGCGATAGATAGTTGCCCTGCCGACGTCCGCCTTGGCTGCGATTGCATCGATGCTCACCGAGCGGAATCCATCCTCGAAAACGAGTTGCAAGGCAGCTGCCAGAATGGCCTGATGAGCTTCCTCGCTCCTGGGTCTACCCTTCCTGGCGGGTTCGTTCACTTTTTGCAGCATGCGGTCTCTCCTACAATTCTCGAAAACTGGACTTTTCTGCAACCAATCCGATACAGACTATATCGTATCGGTATGGAGCAATCACAGCCGTTAGTGTGGTTCATCACCGGCACCTCCCAGGGGTTCGGTTATGAACTGGTTCGCGCCGCGTTACAGCGAGGGGACAAAGTCGCTGCCACCTCACGGACTCCAGCCAAAGTCGCGGCGGCCTTCCCGGACGCGGGCGGCCGTTTGCTGGCGATCCAAATGGATCTTCGCAGCGAAGCGCAGATTGCTTCGTCCATCCAATCAGCGATCGAGCGCTTTGGCCATATCGATGTACTGGTGAACAACGCCGGCCACGGCTTACTGGGCGCCATTGAAGAAGCCAGCGACGCCGAGGTCTTGAACATCTATGAGACGAATGTCTTCGGGCTTCTGCGTGTTACCCGCGCCGTGGCGCCGCACCTCCGCGAACGCCGCAGCGGGCACATCGTGAACATTTCTTCCATCGGCGGCTTGGTGGCGGGACCTGGATGGGGCATTTACGCCTCCACAAAGTTCGCCGTGGAGGGCATTTCCGAGGCGCTGTCGAAAGAACTAAAGCCGCTCGGTATTTCCGTTACCGCAGTTGAGCCGGGACCATTCCGGACCGACTTCCTGGGTGACGCGCTGGCAGTAACCCAACGCAGCTTGCCGGCTTACGCGGCAACTGTGGGCCGCACGCGGGAATGGAGCAAGACCGCCCACGGAGCGCAAGCAGGCGACCCCGCGCGGGGAGCCAAAGCCATTGTGGAAGCACTCTTGTCCAAGACAGCAAACAGTCTGAACTGAGCAAAAGAAGAAGCCCCCCTATAATTGCTCCAGCGTCGAACTGACTTTTGAGCGAGCTGTTCGGCAGCCGAATCCCCAACAGGAGGGCAAACCGAATGGTACAGGC
>DATHIZ010000235.1:0-8715 GCA_035316385.1 Bryobacteraceae bacterium
TGGTGTTGTCCGGTCCGGAAGGCGCGGGCGAAAAAGCTTCCATCGACACGCGCGTGCAACTGTGGCAGGAGACCCTGCCTCTCATCGCCCAATTTCCTGTTTTCGGCTGCGGTTTGGGCGCCTATGAATCGAATTTTCTTCAGCATCAGAGAGTTGCGTACGGATATCGCATACAGTTTGCGCATAACGATTACCTGCAGGCCCTGGCCGAACTGGGTTTTGCGGGATTTGCGATCCTTCTGGCGGTTGTATTTGGCGTCATGAGCCAAATATTTAAAGGGATGTCGAGACTGGCGGAAGAAGACCGCCGTTTGCTGGTGATCGCCTGCGGAGGCAGCCTGGCCGCTATCCTGCTTCACAGCCTGGTCGATTTCAACTTGCACATCCCGGCCAATGCCATGACGCTCGCCTGGATTGCGGGTGTCGGCTCGATTAACGGATTGGACTAAGTTCGACGGAATCGAGCCAAGCCGATCCGGTGATCTTGTTGTCGAATTTCTTAGACGCTTGACGCGCCAGCTCCAACCGCACCATCTTCGTATCCGGACCGACGTCGAAGGTACGCTCCAGCTGCGTCCAGGGATGGTTTCCGGTAAACGAATCCAGGCGAATGTCTAAACGGCTTGGCTGTCGCGGGTCGAAGATGTGTAGAGCGACGCCTTGATCGGTGGTGATCTGATCGGTTTTCAAATAGGCTTTCAACTGCCAGCGGCCGCGCTCTAAAACAACATCTTGCACTGCCTGATGGAACTCGACGTTCTCCAGGCCTTCGAAAACCAGGCGGAGGGACCAATCGCCATCGTGCGCGACGCTTTGCACCCGGCTCACCAGCACATCCTTGCCCGAATCGAGTTTCCAATCGAACGGAGGGGGCTTGGGCGCCTGTTCAAATCCGCCGTTGTACACAAAGTTCGTCTGGCGATACTCGGGCATTTGCTGCGCCGTCAACTTTTTCCAGGTTTCCACCGCCTCTTTTTCGTTCTTGTTACGGATCAAGAACGACATGTATTCGCTGGCCAGTGTGTCTCCAGCCGGAGCGTGGGCCGGCAGCCAATTCCAGACTGCCGCCGCTTCCTTCGGATGGTTGGAATTGATCCAGTAGCGAAGAAAGGCGGAGGCGGCCGGTGCCGCGGGAATCCCTCGATCGAGGATCTGTTCGATGGGCAAATTCATGCGGGAGTAGGTGAGAAACGCCGGCTCGTAGTAGGCGGCGAGTTCCGGGTTTTTGAGAATGGCGCGCAAGTTCCGCAGCGTGCCGGCATCGTCACCGGACTGAAAATCGAAGTTGGCGGCGCGGAACAAAATGACCGGGTTGGCGGGTCCTAAGGCGAGTGAGCGGTCAAAGCAGTAGCGGGCGGCTGTAAGATTCTTTCCGTTACTCTCCGCATCACCCAGGTCGGCCCAGGCGTATGCGGAGGCTGGATCTAGCCGCAAGGCGCGCTTGAGTTGGAGCAAAGCATGAGAAGACCGGTCTCCGTGGATGAATTGCTGCAGTTCGAAGACGCGTTCCGGCGAGAATTCTCCGGGGCAGAGACCAAAAGCGCAAACCCGGTGTTTGGCCGCGTCGTCAGCGCTCAGCGAATTCAGCCAAACTTGGAGTGACCCATAACAGGCTAGTGTGAAACCCAAAAGACAAGCCAGCAGTTTCGTTACGCCATTCCTCGCTAGGTCGATGATAGCGTGTTTTCCGGTACCTCCAAGAAGTTGCCCGGACTACAGTGGTCTGGCAAATAAGTCTTGTAAAATCAAGCAGCTGCGCCCTATACTCAAGGTGCCGGCAGTATGCGTACACCTTCGAGATTCACGACAGTTTTGGTCACATTCGCAGCCTTGAGTTTCGCCTCCACTCCGGTTGCGACAGTGAGTAGCAGTCAGCCTTTCACGATGGCTGGGCATGCGGTAACGAGCCCCGGAATCAGCTCATGGCCGGTAGTTGTGGGCGATGAGATCGCCACTGCCGATGGACCCGCCGTCTTGAATTTTCCCGATGGCAGCAGCGTCAAACTGGCGGCTGGATCCAGCGCTAGGGTGGGTGGTTCCGTGGCCGAACCGAAAGTTGTGCTGATGAGTGGAACTCTGGATTATAAGCTGGTAGCCGGGTCGAAGTTAACCATATCGAATTCGGCCCTGAAGCAACACATAAAGCAACCAGCGGTTCAATCCGGCGCGGGAGCAGCGAAGCGAACATGGACAGGGACTCTTTCGAGCCCGGTGTTTTGGGTGCCGGCCAGCTTCGTTGCCGGAGGCGGGGCCGGTGCGGGAATAGCAAATGCTTTGATCACGGGCTTGCCACCGGTTAGCAATTTTCAGTAATTGCGACAACCGTTTAGACTGAGAGTTGGAACAAAAAATAGCGTTAGTAACCGGCGCCGGAAGCGGCATTGGAAGATCAGTTTCGCTGGCCCTGCAGGAGGCCGGTTATATCGTAGTGCTCGCGGGAAGGCGTCAGGCTGAGTTGGATGCGACCGCGGCCTTAGGAAAAACGGTAGCTACACCCATGCTGGCCGTAGCTACCGATGTCACCCGGCCGGATTCGGTACGCCCGTTATTTGCAAAGATCAAAGAAGCGTTCGGCCGGTTGGACGTTCTGTTCAATAATGCCGGCACCGGCGCACCCGGCGTTCCAATTGACGAACTAACCTTCGAGCAATGGACGACGGTGGTGAACGTGAATCTGACGGGCACATTCTTGTGCGCGCAGGCGGCGATTGCGCTCATGAAGACGCAAACTCCTCGCGGCGGCCGCATTATCAACAACGGCTCCATCTCGGCATATGCGCCGCGGCCGAACTCCGCTCCTTACACCGCGACCAAGCACGCTGTCACGGGATTGACCAAGAGTATTTCTCTCGATGGCCGCAAATTCGATATTGCCTGCAGCCAGATCGACATCGGCAATGCCGCCACTGAAATGACTGAAAGAATGACCGCGGGAGTGCCGCAAGCGAACGGCGAAATGTCGGTGGAACCGCGCATCGACCCGCGGCACGTGGCTGATGCCGTGGTCTATATTTCAAAATTGCCGCTCGACACGAATGTCCAGTTCATGACCGTGATGGCCACGAAGATGCCGTTCGTCGGCAGGGGCTAGTTGGGGACGGCAAACTCGGCGAGGCGATCGCGGATGGACTGGGGCGCGTCGGCCAGCACATCGCAGTAATCGTCGCGGTACTCTTTGGAGACGATAGCGGCCCGATCATGCAGCAGGTGGAGCGCTCGTCCTTCGCCTAACGGGAAGTGAAAGCGCTGACGCGCCACGGGATCCTGCACCAACTGTTTATCTATCAACTGCAACAGGGCGCTCACACCCTCGCCGGTTTGCGCCGAGACCAGGGCGGCCTGGGTGTTATTCAAACGCGCCGCTTCGCCCAACAGGCGGTGCGTAACGGCGGGCAGATCCTGCATGCGTTCGGCCTCGGGCAGACCGTCGCTTTTGCTCAGAATCAGGATCTGCGGCGTGGCCTCCGCGCCAATCTCGGCCAGCACCTTCAACACATGCGATGTCTGTTCCGCAGCCATGGGAGAAGTGATGTCGACAACATGCAGCAGGAGCGCGGCGGCGGTGACTTCTTCAAGCGTGGCCCGGAAGGCATCGACCAGGGTGGTGGGCAGGTTGCGAATGAATCCGACTGTATCGCTGACCAGAATGCGCCGTTGGGAGGGCAAACGAATCTGCCGGACGATGGGGTCGAGCGTGGCGAACATTTTGGAATCCGCGAGCACACCAGCTCCGGTGAGACGATTGAATAACGTGGACTTGCCGGCGTTGGTATAACCCACCAAGCTGACGGTGGAGAGCGGGACGGCCTGCCGCTGCGAGCGCTGAACGCCGCGATTGGCGCGCACGCGTTCGATTTCGGATTTAAGCTTTGCGATGCGGACGCCAATCCGGCGGCGATCGGTTTCCAGCTTGGTTTCACCCGGGCCGCGGGTTCCGATGCCGCCGCCGAGCCGGGACATCTGAACGCCCCGGCCGGTCAGCCGGGGAAGCAAGTAATTTAGCTGGGCCAGCTCCACCTGCAACTGGCCTTCGCTGGTGCGCGCGCGGCTGGCGAAAATGTCGAGGATGAGCTGGGTGCGGTCGAGCACTTTAGCGTGCAGCTGGCGCTCCAGATTGCGTAACTGGGTAGGCGAAAGTTCGTGGTCGAAGATAACGAGGTCTATCTCTCCGGCATCAACCTGCGCCTTCAATTCAACGACCTTGCCGGAGCCAAGCAGGGTGGCGGCATCAAGGGCCGGCCGGGTTTGAGTAAAGCGTCCGATGATTTCCGCTCCGGCGCTTTCGGCCAGGCTGGCCAGCTCAGCCAAAGTTTCTTCCAGGCTGGATTGTTTGTCGAGTGGGGCAGTCGAATTAGAATGGCGGCCGCTCAATTCCACGCCAACAATCAGCGTTCGTTCAGCCGGCCGAAGCACTAGGAGTCACTTTCCTCGGGGTCGTATGCGACTTGCGGCACGCCTGGAGCGTTGGCTCCCACAGCCGCGCCTTGCGCCGCGCTTACATGTACCGGCCTAGCGATCACTACAGTAGAGATCGCATGCTTGAATATCAGCTGCTCCTGGTTGTTGGTTTCCAATACTACGGAGTATTTATCGAAACTCCTGATGCGTCCAGAAAGTTTGACGCCGCTCATCAAATAGATTGTGAGGAAGGTCTTATCCTTCCGCGCGTTGTTCAGAAACGTTTCTTGAATATTTTGCGCAGGCTTATCCACGTCCGTCCTCATTGGTTTTGAATGCGCTTTGAAATGTAAGCCAAAATACTGTGTTGGACACGTGCGGATAAAAAGTCTGAGCAAGCGTGCTGTCGTTTACCGTATAGTACTTTGTTTGTAACACTTAAAGGGCTGTTAGACCAATTATGCGCTATCGAGAGATTCCGGTTCGATGACGGCGGACTCGCCTGTGGATTTCTTGTCCCAATACTTGCGAACCCAGGCTTCCCAACTCTTACCGGCAGCGGTATCGCGTCCGCTAAAAGTCAAGGCGGCGATATCGGAGTAGGGTATGCTCACGCGGGGGCTGCCGTTGGCCGGCAGCAGCCGGACCAGCGAATCAGCCAAAGTCTTTCCGCTACGGCGGTCATACAGATAGCCTTCGACGACGGTTCCGTCTTTACGGGTGATGGAGATATCGCCGCGATAATCGAACGCTTTTTCGAGGGCGGAACGTAAGTCAGCTTCCTCAGAGAGCGACGGAACCCATCCTTGCAGCTGTTCGTGCCCAAAGCCGGGGGCAACTTCCAGTTCATCCGGGTTGGACGGCGTAGCGCTCAAGCTTGTCCGCTCTCCGAGGACTTGATTTGAACCAGTGGATTGTAAGAGTGGACGGGCTTTACCGGTTCGTTGAGCAGTGCCAGGGCATCGCGATCCTCGTAGCGGTCGAACAGGAACGCGCGCGCCATGGAGAGGACACCCTTCAGGGAGCCAAACCCGTAATCGACCGAGGATGCTTCGTAGCCGCTATGCACCATGCAGTTGGCGCACTTGGGGTTACCCGATTCCGTGCCGTAGTTGGACCATTCGGTTTCAGCGATCAACTCGGCAAAGCTGTCCGCGTAGCCGTCCTGCAATAGGTAGCAGGGCTTCTGCCATCCAAAGACGTTGTAAGTCGGCATTCCCCAGGGAGTGCAGGCGAAAGTGCGCTTGCCCATCAAAAACTCGCCGAACAGCGGCGACATGTTGAACTTCCAAGCAGATTTACGATTAGAAAGGATGGCGCGGAACAAGCGGCGTGTGCGCGCTCTGCCGAGAAAATGCTGCTGGTCGGGGGCCTTGTCGTAAGAGTAGCCCGGAGAAAGCATCATGCCTTCCACGCCCAGGTTCATCATCTCGTCAAAGAAGTTACGCACGCTGCTGGGGTCGGCGCCGTCGAAAAGAGTGGTGTTGGTGGTGACTCGAAAACCTGCCTTCAACGCGGTCTTAATTCCGCGAACGGCGATGTCGTAGCCGCCTTCCCGGCAGACCGAGAAGTCATGATGCTCCCGCTCGCCATCCATGTGCACGGAAAAACTCAGGTACTTGCTGGGAGTGAAGAGGTGTAGCTTTTCACTCAGCAGGAGCGCATTGGTGCACAGGTAAATGTACTTCTTGCGCGCAATTAGCCCCGCGACGATCTCGCCAATCTGGGGATGCATCAGGGGTTCACCGCCCGGTATGGAAACCGTGGGGGCTCCGCATTCATCCACGGCGCGAAAACACTCTTCCGGGGTGAGCTGGCTCTTCAGGATGTGCGCGGGATATTGAATCTTGCCGCAGCCGGCGCACGCCAAGTTGCAGCGGAACAACGGTTCGAGCATGAGCACCAGCGGATAACGCTTACGGCCAGCCAGCTTCTGCCGCAAGACATAAGAAGCGTTGGTCCAAATCTGGGAAGCAGGAACACTCATAGTGATGAACGGAGTAGGCGGATACGCAGCAATGTTACAGAAATCGCTGTTCTTAGGATAGCAAGGCGTCGCGGAATACCGGGTATTTCGTGTTAGCATCGTAGGCCAAACAGGATTCCATGTATAAGCTGCTGTTCGCATTCGCTCTTGCCGGAATTGCCGCCGCGCAGCCGCGGCAGATTGAATTGAAAGACTACTATCAGATCGAGTCGGTTTCGGTGCCGACGCTCTCGGCCGACGGACGCAAGGTGGCGTTCGTGCGCACCCGGATCATTGAGGCGGAAAACAAACGGCACAGCGAGATTTGGGTGGCGGCAGCCGATCGCTCCAGTCCGCCTGTACGTGTCAGTGTTTCTGCCGTGAGCGCCACGAACCCGCGTTGGAGCCCGGACGGGAAGCTGCTTGCTTACAGCGGCGGTGGTGAGTGGTTCGTTCACATGGATAGCCCGGAGGGCCGACCGTTCCACATCTCTGGCGTGTCGGGTCCACCGGTCTTCAGTCCGGACGGCCGCTGGATTGCATTTACTAAGAAAATTGCGATTCCCAAAGCGGCGGCTCCTGAACCTTCGGAGTTTGACCGGCAGACGCAGGATCGTTTCAAGGGCCGCATGTATGACTGGATGAATTTCCGTTTTGATGGCCGCGGCTACCTTCCCGATCCACGCGACACACGCGCAACGCCGCCTCAAGAGCTTTTCGTCGTGCCGGTGGCCGGAGGTGAACCCAGACAACTCACGCACCTGGGCGTCGATGTATTAACCCCCGTATGGCGGGCGGATGGCCAGGCGCTCGCGTTCATCGCCGATACGCACCAGCGGGACGAATACGCCTATGAACGCGCCGACTTGTGGACGGTGGCACTGGGTGGGCAGCCGAAGCGCATTACGCAGGATGATGGGTGGCATCATCTTTCGCCTGCCTGGTCGCCTGATGGCCGGTCCATCGCGGTGCTGCGCGAGGAAGGTTTGCGCCGGATTCTTACCGCGAAGCAGACTCACGGGAGTCCGATCGATATCTGTCTGTTTCCGGCCGAGGGGGGCGCGCCCCAAAACCTGACGGTGGATTGGGACGGTCTACCCGGTCCGCCGCACTGGAATTCCGATGGCCGGTCGATCTATTTCCACGCCGCAGTTAAAGGCACGGCGCATCTGTTCCGTCTCTCCACGGCGGATGGCAAAGTGGAGCAAGTGACACACGGCGACCGCGTGCTGGGCGAAGTGAGCATCGCCGGAGACCGGATCGCCTATACGGCGACGTCAAGCGACCGTCCAGTGGAGGTCTATACAGCCTCGTTAAGCGGCATGAGTGAAGCGAAGCTGACCTCGGTGCAGGATGCGCTGCTCGCTCAATGGCAGCCCGGTAAGGTGGAACGTATCCGTTATGACAGTAAAGACGGCACTTCGATTGACGGCTGGGTGGTGCTTCCGCCCGGATACAATCCCAGCAATGGCCCATATCCACTGATATTGACCATTCACGGCGGCCCGCATGGAGCGGACACCAGTTCATTCGTGTTTGAGGAGCAATTAATGGCTGCCGCGGGTTACATTGTGCTCTATACGAATCCACGCGGATCCACCGGCTATGGCGAGAAGTTCCTGTGGGGGACCTGGGGCGGGTGGGGAGACCGCGACTTCGAAGATGTGATGGGAGGCGTTGACTACGCGCTCAAGCATTACAGCGCGGACCCGAAACGGCTGGGCGTTACCGGCTATTCGTACGGAGGATTTCTGACAAATTGGATTATCGGCCATACCACGCGCTTCGCCGCCGCGGTGGTCGGAGCAGGGCCGTCGGATTGGGTCAGCAATTATGGCACCGGCGACATTCCCCGTACCAAAGAGAGTGAGTTTCTGGGTAGTCCGTGGGAACCGAAAGCCAATGCCGTGATGATTGCTCACTCGCCGGTCACGTATGCGACGAGCATCCGGACACCCACGCTTTTTGTGCATGGAGAAGCGGACGAGCGCGTGCCGATTTCACAAGGAGAGGAAATGTACACCACTCTGAAGAAGCGCCAGGTGCCGGCCAGGTTTATTCGCTACCCGGGCGAGTATCACGGGGGCTGGAGCCCGTGGGATATGGCGCACCGGTATCAGCAGGAAATGTTGTGGTGGAAGCAGTATTTGGACAAGCACTAGTGCTTCATTTTGAGCGCGGCCGCGTCGAAGGTGGTGACCTGCGCGGCCATGAAACCGTCTTTGGTCTCATAGGCGTCGGCTCCGCGGTAGGGTTCGGCTAAAAATGGGGCGTCGGCTCGCCATTGCACGTTGATGGTGTCGCCCACCGTGAACGTATGCTCGACGGTGACGTTCAGCCCGCATGTTCCG
>DATHIZ010000236.1:0-6611 GCA_035316385.1 Bryobacteraceae bacterium
TGGCGTTTGCCGGAACGTCCGAAAATGTATAGGTCACGTTGAAGCTCCCCAGATTGTCCGCGTAACAGCCCGGGTCGCCGCGGTACCCACACGCGTCGCTGATGCCCAGGTAGAGCGCCGACGCTCCGGCGGGAACGTTAAAGGTCTGTGTTGATCCGCTACCGTTTCCCGTGAGTCCGTCGCCTATGAAGAATGCCTGGTCAAGGAGCGGTGACAGCTCGGCGAACGATGTGCCCATGCCTGACGACCTGAAGTCCAGGGACGCAGGCGGTGCGCCTGTTGGCCCGCCGCTCGGCACGAAAACGCCTACAAGGTAACCGGCGCCCGGACCTGCTATCCCCGAAATCCCATTCACTCCTAAATTTGTGCTGAAGCTGGTTGCGGCGCCGGCTCCGTCAGGATTGTTTAGCGAGTTGCCCGCCCCGTTGTTCAACAGGATGCAGCCCAGCGCCGAGCCGCAAAGAGTACCCGCCGAACTTGTCAGAGAACCCTTCACGTGTGTAAACGAAACAGACTTGGCGCTTACGGAAACTGCTATCGCCCCCGACCTTATGGAAGCGCCGGCATTGTAAATGACGGCAGTCGAGGCAATCGTCGCGGTCGCGCTCGTGGCATGCACGCCGGCGGCAAAAGATAGCAAAAGAGTGGCCAATCCCCTCGTGGAGCCTGGATGAAATGTCAATGTGTGCCTCTTTACATGGAGCTGACGTTCAGCCGAGTGCCTTCGCCGGTTTAAAGAGAGCTTATGCGCAGTTCTCAAATACTACAACTAGATCTTGTACCAAGAATGGCGTTGTTTGAGAGAAAATATTCGGCGCGGAGTTCGTATCAGCATGTCTGTGTAACTTACTGAACAGAAGTTACACGTTAAATCGTTAGCAAGATAACGGTTTCGCGGTTGAATACGGCCAATCGATCACTTAGCTGTGTGTTGCTTCTTGCCCCAAAAGATAGTGCAGTCCTGCACGTCTATTTTGTTTGAATACAGCGAGGATAACTTGAATTTTTCGATGAAATCGTCTTTACAGGATTGCACCGTCTCAAACCGGCCATGTTGCAGTTGCTCGCCCAATTCTCGTTCGGAAACGATATGAAAGAGCGCCTCCTGCTCGCCCGGTAACTGGAGCTTATGCGAATACGAGAACTCCATGCCCGAAGGAGGCTTGCGGTGCAAACTGAAATAGACTAATTCATCGACATACATCGGCGTGCCTGGCGGAGTGACCGCCGCCACTTTTTCAGAAATCTCGCGGTAATCTTTCCACGTCGTTGAGTCGAGATCGTCCAGTTCTGTCCGCCCGAGTGCCAGGGTGGTCAAGCTGATAGCCAGAGCGGCCGCTGCCCATGGCCGGTTCACTCCAGCGAGCCTCGAACCTACGCTGTACAGTCCGATCGCCGCCAGAATGCCGGCGAACGGGACCATCACTACGAAATAACGCTCGAACGTGGGATGCGCCGTGGCAATGAATAGAGCCATTGCAGCGGCCAGCCAACCGGCCAGATAGAACTCGGCGCGGCGCACTCGATCCCAGTGTTCGTCTCCATCCGCCTGCTTGTAGACAAACAAGAGCCCCGCTGCCGCCAGCAGGATCATCATCAGACCCTGGGTGGAAACGGTCCAACCGCTCAGGGCGCTGACATCGTGCAGCGTCGCGCCCGGCCAATCGACGCGGCGGTAGATCGCCTGATATTGCACGATATTGAAGAGCGTCTGGCGCGGAGCTTTAAGGAACAAGCGGAGGACCGGCACAAACGGAATCACCGCGCCGCAAACGAAAGCCAGGCTCTTCTTCCAGCGGTTGCCTGCACGGTTGTAAAGCCAGATCCAAAAGAGCAGCACCGGAACAAGGGGCGCCGTCAGTAAGGAGGATGCCGCCGCCGCGCCGGCCATCGCTCCGGCAAAAGCCGGCAGCAGCCACCGCGTCTTGCCCACCGCTGCCACCGCCGCGCGGAACGCCGCCATTCCGAAAAACATGCAAATACCGTAAGCCTGCGCGACCGGCCCGAACTCCAGCACCACCGTATTGAAGCCGATAAACACAGCCGCGCACGCCGCGCACGCCACGCGCCATCGCTGTACGGGAAAACGCGACAACACGAAATCCGCCGCAAGAGCCACCGCCGCCACAATGAACAACGCCGCGAATAGGTGCGGCATCTGCCAGTTCACCCCGAAAATCCGCATCAGCGCCGCATTCCAGTAAGCGTTCAGAGGCGTCTGCGGAAAGCAAAAGTCGAGGTAGGGACTTTCGCCGGCGGCGATCAGGGAAGCGGCTATTAGATGAAAGCCTTCGTCCCAGACGAATGCGCGCGTCTGGGAGTAGACGATGAGTACGGCCGCAATTGACGTCAGCACGCCCAGGAGGGCAATTCTCTCGCGCCGGCTCAAACTCCAGGCACTCCAGGGGTGTCCAAATGCGGGTAATTCGGCATACTTTGCTTCATCCTACGCTAAACTGATAGTTTCCGTTCAAATCAGGAGTTTCATGGCAGAAGAGAAGCAAACCATCACGAGCAAGTCGGCCCACGCCAGCTCGTCCACGTTCCCGGCAAAAGAGAATCTGTATCAAGCCGCATATCTCGGGAGCGGAACGTTCCTTATTGTAAAACCCAAGCGCAAAAGCGCCAAACGCCGGCAATCGGCGCTGAAGGGCACTACCCGCGGCGCGCGCAAGTAGCCCCCTCCATTTCTTTACAGCGTTAGCGTTACTTTGTTCAGGGTCCGGGGCTTATCCGGATCCAGTCCTTTGACCTCCGCCAGGTTCGCCGCCAGCAATTGCGCGGGAATAACATACGGAATGGGCGTAAAGAGGTCTTCGGGTAGCTTGCTTTTTTTCTTCCGCAGGTCGGCTGGAATGATCAGGCTGGCCTTGGCGGAGAGCTTCCCGGCTGCTTCTTTGTTGCTTCGGTCGGTAATAAGCAGCGTCTCGGCTTTTAGCCCTTCCAGCTTGCCCAGCAGTTCGGACATGGGCTTCCAGGTAACGCCGGGCGGACAGAACAGGAACGCTGGGAATGAGGCTTCCAGCATGGCGATGGGACCGTGCAGCAAATCGGCGGACGAGAAACGTTCCGCCACCACATAGCAAGTCTCCATCAGCTTAAGTGCGAATTCGAACGAATTCGAATAGTTCAGGCCGCGCCCCACGCACACGGCATGCTGCATGAAGCAGTACCGCTGCGCCCGTTCCTGTATCTCCTCCTCCAGTTCCAGCGCCGCCGCGCCCCACTCCGGCAGCCGCTGCAAATCAGCTAGTTCAATCGGAGCTCCCAGCGCATACGCCAGCAGGTAGAAGCAAGTCAGTTGCCCGGTGTATGTTTTGGTGGCCGCCACGCTCTTTTCTTTGCCGGCGCGCACCAGAAACGTATGCTCCGCCAGGCGTGCCAGCGTGCTCTCGCTCTCATTTGTGATCCCAATAGTAAACGCGCCCGCCTCTTTGGCGCGTTCCAGAACAACGTTGGTGTCGGTGGATTCTCCCGATTGCGAAATCGCGATAACCGCGGTGTCTTTCAAATTCAGCGTGGAACCGTAGAGCGTAAACACCGACGCCGCGGCCAGCGAAACCGGGATGCCGGTAGTGATTTCCAGCAGGTATCGTCCGAATTGAGCGGCATTGTCCGACGTACCGCGCGCCGCCAGGACGATCATCCGGACCGGGTTACGTTCAAAGTGTTCTCTTAGCTTTTTGGCGTGTCGCCATTCTGCTTTCAGCGTACGTTCGATCGCGACGGGTTGCTGACAAATCTCGTCGCGCATAGTTGACATATGCTGTGAAGATAACAGAGGCCGCGACCTACAAAACCACCCGCGATCCACGGACTGGCCCCAGAAAATACTGCGGGCTGAGGTGGGGCGACATCGGTAGCCGCGTGATGACCGGTTTTATCACTACCAGCGTGTCGCTGGCTTCGGATGTTTTTGTGTTTTCGCTTAGCACTTGGTTGATTCCGGGGATGCTGGAGAGCCCAGCCAAGCCGTTCCGGGTGGCATTGGTCGATTTCTCGTCCATGCCCGCAAGCACCGCCCATTGGCCTTCCCGCAATGTGACAGTGCCGGTGAACTTCCGCTGGTTCACTGATGGCACGGTATTGAGCACCAGCGAGCCCAGGGTCTTGTACTCCGCCTCGACGTCCAGCGAAATCTCGCCTTCACCATTGATGCGCGGCGTCATCTTCAATTCCAGCCCCAGATCCTCCATGGTGATTTGTCCGATCGGGTTGTAGATGGAGCCCGCTACCTGTGAGGCGCCGGTAAACAGACTCTGCGGGATAGGATATTGCTGGCCTACGTGCAAATTGACCATGGTCCGGTCGTCGGCGATCAAAGTGGCATCGTAATGCGTGGTGGCGAATGATTTCGAATAGGTGGCGAATAAACTGGCGTCGGTGATGCCTAGCGCTAGCAGCCCGCCCGGCGTCCCGAAGGTGAAAAAGTTTGTCGCGAGGCTGCCAAAGTTGGGCGTGCTTTGCTGAAAACTCCCGATATGACCCAAATTCACTAACTGGAACGCGGTTTGGAGCGAGAACCCGTAGTGATAGGTCGTGCTGGTATCCAGAGTGAGAAACTGCACCTCTAGCGCCACTTGCCCCTTGGGCACCAGTAAACCCAGCAATAGATTTCGCGCGGCGTGGGCCTTGGTAACCCGGTCTCGAATGAGAACCGTGCGATTTGCCGAATCCCAGCCGAATGCACGTAGATTGAGCACCGCCCGGACTGCATTCGCCGCCTCGATCAGTTCCTTCTCCGACACCGCCTCCGGCAAGTACACGGTAAGCAGAATGACAGGCTCCAGCTCACTCCGCTTCGCTTCGGAATCCGTGGCGAAGAAAACCGCATGTTGCGAGATGGGAAACACGAAGGTATGGGTAACGGCGGTGAGCGCCTCCAGCGCGGTGGGCCAATCTACATCGTCAATATGAAGCCGGATATCATCCTGGCGCGTCAGTTGCGCATCCCAGGCAGCTTGCACGCCATAAGCCGCGGCCACTTGCTGGAAAAGCGTAGTCTGACTGCCTCTCAAGTTGAAGCTGTGCCTCGCCGCACTGGCTTCCACGTGCGGAAGATACCGCAGCGGTTGGCCTGAATCGAGCCGCTCCGCTGGAACAATGGAGGGATCGGGATTTACCGCTTCTTCCTCCGCCGCTTTGATGTCGCCGGCGATATCGGCGCTTTCTACATGCGCCTTAATCAACAGGTTTGCTGTCGCCTCTAAAGCGTTCCGGTTCTCACGGTAGGTGGAACTGCCGGGATTCCGTTTGCTGGCCTCCACAAGCAGCAAGTAGGCGCGCACCATCCGGCCGGACTTGTATGCTTCTTTGGCAAGGTCGGCCAGCCGTTTCGCTACGTCGATATCTGTTTTAGTGGCAGGCTCGGGTTTAGTGGCAGGCTCGGGGCTGTCGGAGCCCCAACACACCAGTGCTATCAGCAAACTGCACAATAAGCGGAGGGTCAAAGTAGAATGACGCAGCCGGCCGCTCCGGTGTGCAGGTCCCAGGCCGGCGCGTGTATGACTCAGTGTCCTGGCGCTACGTAGCCCGGCGGATGGGCCGCGCCCTCTCCAAAGAAATACTCTTCCATCTGTTTTAGAAGAAATTCTTGCGCCTCGGGGGTGCCCAGGTTCAGGCGGTACTCGTTCATGATCATCTTCATCTGCTCCACCCACATCGCCCACGCCTCTTTCGAAACCTGGTCATAGATGCGCTGGCCCAGAGGGTGGCCGTCGAACGGAACCTCGTCTAAAGCCGGTAATTCTTTTTTGAGCTTCACGCAGAAGACCTTGCGTTCGATCTTCGGCGTTGGCCCGGAAGTGCTACCCATGAGGGCTGTTTCTCCTTCTTGTCGCTATCTTAGAGGATATCCCAGCCCTGCCTAATGGCCGCTTTTCGCCGCGCGGCGGTGCAGGTTTTCCGACTCCATGAAGGCAGAGAACCGGGCCGGCTGCTCAGCCCCCGTGCTTTCCACATGGATAAACCGGAGATAGCGCCGCAGCACTTCCGGGCGCGATGACTTGCGCAGCCGCGAAACCTCCAGATCCAGCATGAGATCGAGTTCCGGTTGCGAGAATGTGTGCCGCTGCGCGGCGCCATCGATCAGCTCCTGAATGAGCTGGAAGTAGGATAACCACTCGGTGTGTAGTTCGTTCAAATAGGGAAGTGCCGGCAAATCCGTAAAATTCTACTTATTTTCTGCGATTCAGTTGCCTGGATGACCACTTTTATAACAGAAGCGCTTCTAAATCCGGCCGTGCCCGTTTTGCGCGAGTTTGTGTGGCGCGCAAGGGTATGGGTTCCGCGTTGCGTTTGCTTGAAGAGCTATGGATTCTGTCCTAATTCCGACATTGCCCGCCAGCGTGGCGCACTTATCTTCTGTCTTTTCAGTCGTCTGGGTCTGGGTCTTCGGCTGGTTGGCGGCAATCCTCCTCCTCAGCGGTCTCGATGATTTTATTCCGTTGTCGATCTGCGTCGCTCACCGCCTCTCCAAAAAGCCCCTGCCTCGGTCTACTCTGGGCGAACTGGTCAAGCCACCGCGCCGGATCGCTATTTTTGTTCCCTGCTGGCAAGAGTCGGGCGTGATCGGCAATATGGTGCGCCACAACATATCCGCCATTCGCTAC
>DATHIZ010000237.1:0-3503 GCA_035316385.1 Bryobacteraceae bacterium
TTACAATCGCGCCTGCGCGGCGTGACGCTGATGGCGCTCTCGAACAAGTTCGGCTCGCTGGTCCTGACCACTGGCAACAAGAGTGAGATCGCAGTGGGCTATTGCACTCTGTACGGCGATATGTGCGGCGGGCTGGCTGTCATTAGCGATGTCCCGAAGACCATGGTCTACCGGCTGGCCCGTCTCGCCAACACGCGCAGATTACGGCGCGGCCTACGCGCGGCGATTCCCGAAAATACTTTTACCAAGCCGCCATCCGCGGAGCTTCGCCCGGACCAGAAAGATACCGATAGTCTCCCGGAGTATTCCGTGCTGGACGCGGTTCTCGAGGGGTATATCGAGCGCTACGAGCCGGTTCCCGTGATTGCCGCGAACGTTGGCGTCTCGGAGGACCTGGTGCGCGATATCGTCCGCAAGGTGGATCGCAATGAATACAAGCGGCAACAGGCCGCTCCTGGCTTGCGCATCACCTCGAAGGCTTTTGGCGTCGGCCGGCGCTTTCCCATCGCGCACCGGTTTACGGAATAGAAGCTACTCCTCTTCCTCCTGCCGCAAGTGCATCTTCGCCTCCTGAATGATCTTTTCGGCTTGCGCAGCAGGTACGTAGTCGTAATGATCGAACTCCATGTGGAAAGAAGCCCGGCCCTGCGTCTTCGAAATTAAATCGTTCTGGTAATTCAGCATCTCCGCCATTGGCACCTGCGCTCGGATGGACTGCATGTTCCCTTTCAAATCGAGTCCGGAGATGCGCCCGCGCCGTCCATTGAAATCGCTCATCAGGTCACCCGCGAATTCCGTGGGGGTTTCCACATCTACCCGCATCACTGGTTCCAGCAGCACCGGCTTTGCCTGCGGCATGGCGGCGCGGAAGGCTTTGCGCCCGGCCAGCTTAAACGCCATCTCCGAGGAATCCACGTCGTGATACGAGCCGTCGTAAACCGTCACTTTGAAGTCGGTCACCGGGAAGCCCGCCAGAAAGCCTTGCGCGGCTGCGTCCACAATGCCTTTTTCCACGGCGGGAATGTACTGCTTCGGAATTGCGCCTCCAAAGACATCGTTGACGAACTCAAATTTCTCACCGCGCGCCAAGGGCTCTACTTTGATCCAGCAGTCGCCAAACTGCCCGTGTCCGCCGGTTTGCTTCTTATGCCGGCCCTGCACGCTGGCGCTGCCGCGCACCGTTTCGCGGTAGGGAATTTTCGGGGCGCGCAACTCCACTTCCACGCCGTAGCGGCGCTTCAAACGGCTCACGACCACTTCGAGATGCTGCTGGCCGTTGCCCGCCAGCAGAAATTCTTTGGTCTGCGGATCGCGATAGAACCGCAGCGTGCGGTCTTCTTCCAGAATCTTGCCGAGCGCCATGCTCAGACGGTCTTCATCGTTGCGCGACTTGGCTGAGATTGCGTAAGCGATGGATGGCTCCGGAAGATCGACGGCGCGCAGCACCACGCTGTTCGCCTTCTCGCACAGCGTGTCGCCGGTCAGACTATCCTTGAGCTTCGCTACCACGCCTATGTCCCCCGCGCGCAATTCGGTTATGGGCTGCATGAGCTTGCCGAAGGGAGTCGCAATGTGCGCCATACGTTCGTTAACGTTCGAACGCATGTTCGTCAAGTGGGCATCTTCCTTGACGGCGCCGGCAATCACTTTGAAATAAGAAACTCGCCCGGCAAAGGGATCGGCCGCGGTCTTGAACACAAAGACAGCGGGTGCTTCTCCCGGCGCTATGGCCTTTTCGATCTCGTTGCCGTTCTGCAGGGCAGGCAGGGCGCGGCCCTCAAACGGTGAAGGCAAAATCTCCGCAATAAAGTTCGCCAGCAGGTCCATACCGATGTTCTGTGAGGCTGCCGCGCACAGCACCGGGAGGATGCGCCGTTCGCGCACCGCTTGGCGTAACCCGCTGACGATATGCTCCACGGGCAGGGTGCCGGTCGCGAAGAATTCTTCCATCAACTCATCGTTGCCTTCGGCCAGCATCTCCACCAACGTTTCGTGGGCGGTAGAGGCGCTCTCCTGCTGAGGCGTAGGTATCTCGGCCTCTTTTCCTTTTCCGTCGCCGCCGGGCTTGTAGCAGTAGGAATTCATTCCTATCAAGTCCACGATGCCGGTGAAGTTTTTCTCGGAGCCGAGCGGCAAATGAATCGGGACAGCCGCGCGGCCGAAGCGCTGCTGAATATCCGCCAGGACGCGTTCAAAGGACGAACGTTCGCGGTCCAGCTTATTAATCAACAGCACGCACGGCAGCCCGAACTCTTCCGCAAAGCTCCAGACCTTCTCGGTCGATACCTCGATACCCGCTACGCCGTCGAGTACGACCACCGCCGCATCGGCCGTCATCATAGCCGATTTTGTGTCGCTCAGAAACAGGTTGTAGCCGGGCGTATCGATGACGTTGATTTTGTTCTTCTGCCAGGGCAGCGATGCCACTGACGAAGTAATGCTCATCTTGCGAGCGGCTTCTTCCTCGTCGAAATCGGTGATGGTGTTGCCCTCGTCCACTTTCAGGTGCCGTTCCGTGGCGCCGGCGGTGAACAGTAGGGCGGCGGCAAGCGATGTCTTGCCGCTATGGCCATGTCCGATCAAAGCTACGTTCCGGATATCGGAACTGTCGAAGACCCGCATGGGTAATCCTCCAACAAACAAGCTTGTTCGGACCAGCCGCACAGCTCGTCCGATGTCGGAAGCATATCAAACTCGAATTGATTCTGTTACAGGAGCGTGAATGGCCGGCTAGGCAAGTTGCCGGGAAGCCGCGACATCCGCGCCCACATCCACAATGGGGTTGTAAGTGAGAAGACGGCCGCAGCTTTCGCAATACATCACTTTGTCGCCGCGCCGCAGATCCTGGAAAAACTGCGGGCGCAAAGAAATATGACAGGCGCTACAACGCCCTTCCGTAGCGTCCGCGATGGGCGTGTTCTTGGTCTTTTTCCGAACGCGCTCATATTCGGTAAAGAATTTGGGCTCCAGTTGCTGGGAAACCTCTTTGCGTGCTGCGTGCTCCGCGGCTAGCTCTTTTTGAGAACCGGCGGTACGTTCGCGCGCCCTGGCTTGCTCGGCTTCTACCTGCTGTTGCTCTTTCTTGAGCTCTACTTCGGCGGCTTTGACGTTCTTCTCGAGCGCTTCCGATTGCTCCATCAACTCCAGAGTCTTGTCTTCGGATTTGCGGATTTCGCCTTGAATGTAGGCGATCTCTTTTTGGAAGGCTTGGTACTGTTCGTTGGTTTTCGCGCCCGCCATCTGCTCCCGCAGCTTGGAAGCCTTTTGCTGGTGCAATTGAACGTCGCCATCCAGCTTCTTGCGTTCGCGTTGGTTGGCAGCGAGCGCCGCGCGGTCGGCTTCTAATTTGCGCTTGTGCGATTCAAGCCGCCGCTCGATTTCGGCGATGTGTTTCGGAAGAGTCGCAACTTCGTTTTCGAGAGTGGCGATCTTGCGATCGAGCGCCTGGAGACGGAGCGCTAGAGCAAGCTCGTGAAGCATTAACTTCAGATTTTAGCACGCGT
>DATHIZ010000238.1:0-3653 GCA_035316385.1 Bryobacteraceae bacterium
CGGTTGAGGCATTGCGAGCCGAATGACCACGACGCCAGTGCGTATCAACGTCATGCGCATCAAGACCATGCATATCAACCCCGTGCGTATCAACACCAGGGCGACCTTCGCCATGGCGTGGGATGCTATCTCCAGCCATAAGCTGCGCTCGGGCCTGACCATTCTCGGCATAGTGATCGGCATCACCACGGTGGTTTCGGTGGCGTCGCTGCTAGGCGGACTCAAAGGATCCATCGTGGACTTTTTCCAGGAGTTTGGGCCGAACAGCATTTTTGTCAGCCGCTTGAGCGGCGACCCGAGCGGCCAAAACGCTCCGCCCAAAGAGCGCAGGAGGCGCAAGATTCAGCCCGAATACGCAAACTATTTGAAGAATACCGTTCGATCCATTGATGACATTGCACTGAGCGTCTATATCATCGCGCCCCCGGGGCGCGTGATGTCGGCCAAGGTACCCGGATTTGAATCGGACAATCTGAATGTGTCGGGCGTAACGGCGAACCTCTATAACATCTCGCCGCGGTCGGTAGCCCAGGGACGGATCTTTACGGAACTGGAGGGGCGGCGCGCATCGCGGCTTGTGATGCTCGGTTCAAGCTTGGCGGATGCGCTATTTCCCCGGAAGGACGGGGTGGGCCGGAAGGTTTCCATCGATGGTGTCGAGTACACGATCGTCGGTATTTTCGCGCAAGCAAAGGGTGGATTTTTTGGTGAGAACGGCTTGGACCGGCAAGTGATTATGCCGCTGGCGACCGCGCGGCTTCGCTATCCGCAGTCGGACAATTTCTTTCTGACCGCGAAGGCGAAAGAGGGCCAGCGCAATGACGCCGTGGAAGAAGTGCGGGATGCCCTGCGCCGCCTCCGGCGCGTTCCCAGCGGCAAGCCTGACGATTTCGCCTTGAGCACGCCCGACTCCATCATTGAAAATTTCAACAAGATCACGGGTATGATCCTGCTGGTTTCTATCGCTATCTCGGGCGTAGGTTTGCTGGTAGGCGGCATCGGCGTAATGAACATCATGCTGGTGAGCGTTACGGAGAGGACCCGGGAAATCGGCATTCGCAAGGCGGTGGGAGCGCGCCGCGGCGACATTGTGACGCAGTTTCTGATAGAGGCGACGACGCTGTCCGGCGTCGGCGGGATTTTCGGCGTCATCTTCGCCGTGCTAGTGACGCTGCTGGTGAGCCTGCTGGTGCCGGCTTTGCACACTGTTGTGTCGTCCTGGGCGATACTGGCGGGCTTTTCCATCTCGGTGGCGATTGGCGTGTTCTTCGGAGTGTGGCCCGCCGTCAAGGCCTCACGGCTCGATCCGGTTGAAGCCTTGCGCTACGAATAAGGAGTGAAGGGTGCGCGCGAGTTTGCTCCAAAGGCGTGGCAGTGGCCGAATATCCTGAGCCTGGATGCGCCGTTGATTGCGGTGCTCTGGCAGGTCCTCCTGATGCAGAGTCTCGGCGTGCGCGTGAACCGGATGGAGCCGCTGGTCTTGGCGCTATCCGTCTGGTTCCTCTACATCGCCGATCAACTGCTGGACGCACTACAGCCGGAAACCGGTGAATGGCTACCGGTGCGAAAGCTATTTTACCGGCGCTATTTTCGGGCAGCGTCAGCAGTCGGAATGAGTTTGGCGCTGCTCATCCTGCCGCTTGCCTACTTCCTGCTGCGGCCCTCCACATTCCACGGGGGGTTGGAACTTGCCGTTGCGGTTATCTTGTACTTTTGCGTGATCCATGCGGCCCCGCTCCGCTGGCGCGGGTTCTGGCCGCGCGAAGCCGCAGTCGCTTTATTATTTGCGCTCGGCACGTTCCTGGCGGTTTGGTTTGCCGGCGGCAAAAGGAATGAGTCACTGGCAGGACCGACGCTGCTATTTGCGCTGCTGTGTTGGGCAAACTGCGCGGCTATCGAAACCTGGGAGTGGCAGTTCGCGGGGGAACGAGCAGGCTCCCCGCCGGGCGCTTCCACGCGATGGACCGGCCGGCACCTTGGGCTTACAGGCATGGGAATTATTTTTGCCGCCGGGGGCGCCCAACTGGCCGCGCTGGCGCCTTTGGAATTCACGCTGGCTTGCGCGGCAAGCGGCGGCGCTCTCTCTCTACTGGCTCTATTTAGATCCCGTCTCCCGGCGGACATGGTGAGCGTGGCCGCTAACCTGGCGCTGTGCAGCCCATTATTCGTGTTGGCGTTTGGCCGGGTGCGTTAGGTGGCTGCCATGAATTGCGATCGTATTGCTCGCTGGTACCGGTACGGCGAATACCTGACGCTCGGCCGGGCTTTGGAGAGACGGCGGCGCGAATACCTAAGTGAAACAGATGAGGCAAAACACGTTCTGATACTAGGCGACGGCGACGGCCGGTTTACCGCGGAGTTCCTGAAATGGAACCGCACGGCAAGGGTGGATTCAATCGACCTTAGCAAGAATATGTTGCAGCTGGCTTCCCGCCGCATTGCCGCGCTTCCGTTCGAGACGCAGGCTGTGCGGCTGCGCCACGCCGATGCGCTGACAACTCCGTTCGAAAGCAAGTACGACTTGATTTTCACGCACTTCTTTCTGGACTGCTTGAGCAACGCTCAGATCCAGGAACTCGCCTCCCGAATTTCGCACGCGGCGACGCCGGACGCCAAGTGGATCGTCTCCGAATTTCAGACGCCGAACCTGGCCGCGGCACTATTTGTCAGAGCGCTGTACTTCGCGTTTCACCTGCTGACCGGCTCGACCGTCCAACGCTTGCCGGCCTATTCCAGCGCGCTTACGAGCAATGGATTCGCGCGGATTGCCTGCAAAACGGCGCTCGGCGGCATACTTATTTCGGAATTCTGGAAGCGGACATGATAAATAAATAATAGGCATGAAGTTTCTACTTCCGGACTTTGGAGACCTGGTTTTTTCGATAGCCGTCGTTTTCGGCTTGCTGATCGTGGTTTTCGAAACCCTGGAACGCCGCCGCGAGGGGCGCCAGGAGCAGTTGGTGCTGCAGGCCATCGACCAGGAATTCCGCGACTTTACTAAGTTTGGACGGTTTTAGAGTTACTGCTGTTGCTGGGCCTGCTGTGCTTGTTGCTGATGGGCCTGCTGACTTTTTTTCTCGACTGTCTGGTCGCTTTCGAGAAACTTCGACCACTCCGTATCGGAGGCAAACTCCTGGTCGGGCGGTAGCACCGCTTCCGAGGGAGTAACGCGCACGCGGACCTGCAGATCGCTGCGCGCCGAGCCTTTCATGATTCCCATGGTGGGAGGGACGTCGGCATAGTCGCGCCCGATCGCGGTGCGAATGTGGCGGCCGCCCGCGAGCAGATTGTTTGTCGGGTCGAAACCGACCCATCCCCAGCCGGGCAGCAGGGCTTCCACCCAGGCGTGGGTGGCGCCGTCGGCTGAACGGTCGTGATACCTGGAATCGTGATGAAGATAGCCGCTCACGTAACGGCACGGAACACGCAAATTACGCACCAGGGCGATCATGATGTGCGCAAAATCCTGACAGACGCCCTGCCGGGTCCGCATCGCATCTTCTATGGGAGAATCGACGGAAGTGCTTTCCTTACGGTAGGCGAATTCCCGGAACAGATCGGCATTCAGCTTGCGAAGAACGGTCAAGGGGTCGCTTCCGTTGCGAGCGCGCACGCCCAACTTCCCGGCCAGCTCTTGCAATTCCCCCGATGGG
>DATHIZ010000239.1:0-2370 GCA_035316385.1 Bryobacteraceae bacterium
CCTCATCGCCTCACGCTAAACTCATAGGCGACTTCGGTAGCGCGACTGAGGTTATCCGAATCGTCGGTCGCTTCGCGCTTTAAGGTTTCACCAAAAATTCGGACCGACGCAACTTTCGACTTTTGCAACAATATCTGCCAACAACGGAAATGACAGACTTCTCACCTGCATTTGAGCCGCTGCATTAGGATGATTGTCTACTCGAGATTCTACCAGGAGCAAGCGATGCGACCGTGGGCCACCGTGATGGCGCTGTTGGCTGCGGGGTTGGTGTGCACCTCGTCGAGTAATGCCGCAGATCGAAGTGGCTCTTCCGCCAAATCGAAGGCCACACGTTCAAATCCCGCGTGCGATAACACTACTCACACTTGCAAAACCCTAACCTTAGAAGTTCATCAGGACTATATTGGACAGAAGAGGCTGAAAATCGTCTTCGATGCGCCCGCGGGTGTTCGATTTGTCGGCGGGCAGTGGAGTGTGGAGTCGGAGGCCGGCGGTGCGAACCATCACGTCCACGCCTATTCTGAGGGCCCCGAGGCATTTTCATGTGAATGGTATGCGAGGAAGTGGCCGTTCGGCGACAACAGTGTTGCAAAGGGTTATTGTGAAGCAGAATTCTCCGGCACCGTCCGGTGAATGCGGGTTGAACGCTGAAAGAGGGCCCGTCCACGTCGCTTGTGGGTCATTCGCGTCCTTTTGACCCGCAGTCGCTCGCTTCCGGTCTTCCCCCAAGAGCAGATGTGCCGAGCGGCCACCGGCATGTCTCAAAAGTGCCCCAAACCCGGACATCCCGCTGCTAGGCAAGATCGGTTCTGGCGCGGTGTTCCATCCTTGCTAGACTGCGATCGCCGGCAGGCTTTCGCCGGCCGTGCAGACCAATCAACAATGCCTCACAGCAAAATGCCGATATGGCGGGATGATATCGACGCGCTGGCATTCCAGCCGGCCGAGCACGAAGGCTTCTGCATGGTGCATCGCCGCGCGTTCCGGACGCTGCTGCGCGCTGTCCCGTCGCCGCGACAATGCGTGGACTTTTACCACAGCCATCAGGACGCGTTTCAGGCGGCGGCCCGCGCCAAAGTGGTTCGCGCCGGCGTTGCGGAAACCGCCAACTTTCACCTCACCAGCCGGGATGTGACCCGACAGTTGAAAAATTAGGGTCGCGCCGGCCCGGGTTTTCGGCTAAACACGGTGATCTTCGACGAGGACCGACATGCAACAGTCCCAGACCGCCCATCTGCCCGCTATCGCCGCCGATTCGAGCGTGGTCGTTCAATCCGTGCTGGCAATGGCCCTTGGCCTTTTCATTGTCGGCGTAGTCGGCTTCTCGCACATCAGCGCCGTTCATAACGCCGCGCACGATGTCCGCCACGCCAATGCGTTTCCCTGTCACTGACGGACAATGCTGGTTTTCAGATCTATCGTATTTTCGGCCGCGCTTGCCGGGCTGATTGTCGGCGCGGTGATTTCGGTTGCGCAGCTCCTCGGAACGGTGCCGCTGATCCAGAAGAGTGAAGTTTACGAACGCAAGGCCGCCGAGGCTCAGCCGGCCGCGCGTGAGCATGTCGACGTCCCCCACGATCACACCCTGGCTCACAACCATGAAAGCGAATGGGAGCCCGAGGACGGGTTTCAGCGCAACGCCTTCACGTTCGCGGCCAATATCCTGACCGCGATCGGTTTCGCGCTGCTGCTTACCGGGGTCTATGCGATCCGGAGCCGGCCGGTTACATGGCGGGAAGGCCTGCTGTGGGGGCTCAGCGGCTTTGTGGTGTTTACTGCGGCGCCCGGTCTCGGCCTGCCGCCAGAATTGCCGGGCATGCCGGTGGCCGAGCTGGCGGCTCGGCAGACCTGGTGGATCGCCACGGCAACTGCAACCGCTATAGGGCTTTGCTTACTGGCCTTCCGCTCCGCCGCATGGGCTGCGGTACTTGGCCTCGGTCTGATTGCGCTACCGCATCTGATCGGCGCGCCCCTTGCGCCGGAATCCCACAGCGAGGTTCCGGCCGCGCTGTCGCACAGGTTCGTCGTAGTGGTAACGCTCACGAGCCTGTTGTTCTGGACCTTGCTTGGCGTTTCCACCAGCATCACCTTCAGACGTATCTCACGCCAGTAGAAGACGTATCCGACGCTTCGACCCGGCGCGCGTCAGCCCGATAAAAAATTGACGCGCTGGCATTCCAGCCGGTCGACTATGGGAGCCGCTGCGTGGTGCATCGTCGCGCGCTCCGGACGCTGCTCCGAGCGTTCCTGCGCACGCAAGAAGCCTGGATGCGATCTGTCACAATTCCGGATTGTCCCACACCGGGTGATTAAGCGCCGGATCGCTGGTTCGGTTGGTATGTCCATACATCCGGGTCAATCGCGTCA
>DATHIZ010000240.1:0-4605 GCA_035316385.1 Bryobacteraceae bacterium
CGTCGGGAGCCAGGTTGCCGCGCAGGATCACCGTGCCGCCGCTCGTCGCGATAGGGTTATCACGGGGGCGGATGACATCATGGTTCACCGTTTGCGCCCCTGCCAAATTTTCACCCAGCGTCTTGCCGTTGACCGTAGCGCAGTCCAAATGCAGCAAATCGCGAATCTCGGCCATCAGTGCGCGCAAACCGCCGGCGTAATAGAAATCCTCCATCAGGAAAGCGCCGGAGGGGCGAATATTCGCCAGCACTGGCACGCGCTGCGAAATGCTGTCAAAATCGTCCAGATGAAACGGAATGCCGCAGCGCCCGGCCAGCGCGACCAGGTGAATAATCGCGTTCGTCGACCCCGCAATCGCCATATCCACTGTGATGGCGTTTTCGAAAGATTCGCGTGTCAGGAGATCCTTCGGCTTCAAATCGTCCCAAACCATTTCCACTATCCGCTGGCCGCAGGAAATCGACATGCGCGGATGGTTGGAATCGGCCGCTGGAATCGACGCTGCACCGGGCAGCGTCATGCCCAGTGCTTCCGCCAGCGATGTCATCGTGGACGCCGTGCCCATGGTCATGCAAAAACCGGGTGAACGCGCGATGCCGTCTTCAATCTGGTGCCATTCCTCGATGGTGATCGTGCCCGCGCAGCGCTCTGTCCAGAATTTGCGCGTGTCCGTGCCACTGCCTAGCGGTTTGCCGTTCCAGTTGCCGCGCAGCATCGGTCCGGCGGGAAGGTAGATCGCCGGAATGTTCATACTGATCGCTCCCATTAGCAGCGCCGGCGTGGTCTTATCGCAGCCCCCCATCAGCACCGCGCCGTCAATTGGCAGGCTGCGCAGCAGTTCTTCTGTTTCCATCGCCAGCAGGTTGCGGTAAAGCATCGGGCTGGGCTTCATGAAAGTCTCCGTGATCGAAAGGGCCGGCACCTCCACCGGGAAGCCGCCCGCCTGCCAAACGCCCCGCTTCACAAACTCCGCGCGTTCGCGCAGATGAAAGTGGCACGGATTAATCTCGCTCCACGTATTGACGACCGCGATCACCGGCTTGCCGGTAAAATCCTCGCGCCGGTAGCCGGTTTGCTTCATGCGCGAACGGCTCGTCCAGCCCGGCACGTTCTCGGGGCCAAACCATTTAAAACTGCGGAGTTGCTCGGGTTCTATTTTCCTGGGAATGGACACTCACACATAGTATGCCCAAGCTCGGGCACAAATTTCGAGAGTCCGAAATACCGACTCCGAGCCGGAAGCGTGAGCGACCACGATGCTCCATTACTCACGAACGCCCTAAGTAAAACGGCATTGAACTCGTCCATCCAACATCATTTGAGAATTCGCCTGCTCGTTCCTCACTTCCTAGCATCAGGTGATGGTGTGAAAGCAGCCGGGAGGACGTCAGTCTTACTTGTCGACGGGGAACATGGCTTGGCTTTCAAAGTGTTGCGTTGTCTCTCAACACACAAGGACGTGCGAATCCACATCCTTTCGTCCGATCAAAAGAGCCCGATTCGCTATTCCAGGCACGTAGCGACGTTCTTGCCTTATTCCATCCGTTCCGATGACTCTCTGGAATCGGAGGTGCGAAAGGCCGCCCAGTCCACCGGGTCGGAAGTACTCCTTGCGTGCTCGGCGCCCGGTACGGAGTTTCTCATACGCCGAGGGTCCACAATTCCGAATATTCGATTGATGCAGCTTCCAGGTCTTCGGGCATTTAGAGCTGCAAACGACAAATGGGCGTTTCACCTGACGGCGCATTCCTGCGGCACGGATAGCCCACGTACTTGTCTCGCCGGTGGCTCTGGCCTTCCGGAGGATATGGTATTTCCCGTGCTTCTCAAACCCCGCGTGGGGGAAAGCGGCCGCGGCATCCTGCGTGTGAACAATGCTGCGGAATTGACAGCCGGCCTGCAACTCTCCACGGTGACCCCGGGTAGGTACATCGTACAAGAGTTCGTCCATGGCAAGAACGTAGGCTGCAGCGTCATTTGCCAGGAAGGCCGCATCCTTGCGTGTACCGTTCAACAGCCCATCCGCCCTCAGGATCGCGGGTTTGCGTCCGCGCGGGACATTCGGTTTCGCATGCACGAAGGTGCTGTCGCGCTGGCGAACAAAATTGTGAAGTACCTGAATTGGACGGGAGTCGCCCACTTTGATATGCGCATCCGCGACTCCGATGGCAGGGTTCTCGTGCTGGAAATGAATCCCAGGTTCTGGGCTAGCATTTACGGATCGCTTCGAGCGGGAGTCGATTTTGTCAGCCTCAATTGTGCGCTGGCTCAGGCCGGTTCCACTTCTCCATCGACCTTTAGCGAACTGGATTACTACCAAGGATTCGCAGCGTTTGGTCCGTGGCTCCGAGGCTGTCCGACCGATTTCGGCTGCCGGGTCCTCGACCCGCTGCCCGACCTAATGCAGAAGCTATCTACTCTTCGCCAGCGGTTCACCGGCACTCGCAGCGACAATTTACCAGCCGATACCTTGGACCCGGTCGCCACGGTACTTCCGTGAGCAAGCGAGTGTTTGCACGTCCTAAGTAACTTCCAACCGCACGGTATGGATCGCGTTGCGCCTGCCCGAGATCGATTGGAGTGTCCCGCCCGTTGACTCGGCCAGCGACGCCAGCACCGCTGGGCCGCGCTGCCGCGGCGTCCAAATCATCGAAAAACGCTGCCATTCGCGCTCGTGCGGCGGCTCGAGTTCGGCGGGCCGCCACGTCCCCGCGTCGTCGGAGATATAAACCTCGCGAATTCCGCCATCTGCCCACGCCCACCCCCATATTTCCCGCGAGTCTCCTGCTTCAATCAGCTCGCCAGGTGCGGGCGAGACGATCAAAGACTCTGGCGCGATTGACCAGACGGGCGTGGTCTCGCCGGTTTCCCGGCCGGCGCCGTCCAACACCGGATCGTTGTACCAGCGAGTGGTGAACGGTCCCGGCGCGCGGCGTTCGGCCAGACTGATCCGCGTCAGCCATTTGACGCTATTGGTTCCATAAAAACCTGGAACAACAAGGCGGGCCGGGAAACCATGCTCGGGCGGCAGCGCGCTGCCGTTCATCTCATAGCCGATCACTACGTCGGCGTCAATACGCGTGATCGGAAAATCCTTACTGTAAGCCTCGACCGCAACGCCGGCGAATTCCCCGAAATCAGCGCCAGATGCCCAGACGTACCTGGCCGCCGCGGTTGGCCGGCAATCTGCCAGTACGTCCGCGAGCCGGACGCCTCCCCACCTGACGTTGCAAATGCGCCGAGTCGGTTCGAAGGGCGCCATCGGACTGCCGCAGCATTGATGAACACTCGTCACCTCGGTCCTCGGATAACGCATGAGGTCGTCGAACCGAAGAGTGCGTGGACTCTCGACCATGCCGTCGATTGTCAGCGACCATTGATTGAGTTCGAGGCGCGGAACGCCGAGATGGCAAAGCACAATCACTTCGGGCGTGCGAGTCAGGCGGTCGCGCATTTCGTGCGGCGCTGACGGCTCGCGCCGGAAAGGGCCTTTCGGATCCAGCCTTACGGGGTTCACAGTGCCTCCTTATCAGGCGCGGTACCTGATATTGCGATCCGTCTACGGCAACGGACTCTGCGGAATCGCCGCTCCATCGCTGCGCGGATCGGCGCCCGCGAAATTCACGCCGCGTTTGGCGTCATGCATCACCACTTCACCCTGGCCCACACCAAAAGAGATCGGCTCCAGGATCTTCAGCACATGGCCGCGGTGTTCCAATTCCTCGCGCACCGCCGCCGGTACACGCGATTCCATCGATACATCGCACCCTTCGAAACTGCCCTTGGTAAACCGTGCCGATTCCATGGCGGCCTGGATGTTCATCCCGTAATCCACCACGTTCGCCACAAATTGCGCATGCGCTTGCGCCTGGTTCCAGCCGCCCATGATGCCGAACCCTACCGTCAGGTCGCCCTTTTGCATAAAGGCCGGAATGATCGTGTGCAGCGGACGCTTATGCCCCGCCAGCGAATTCGGTTTGCCTGGCTCCAGATCAAACCCCGCGCCGCGATTCTGGAACGAGAAACCCGCGCCCGGAGCAACGTATCCCGTGCCATAGCCCGAATAGTTGCTCTGGATCAGCGAAACGATATTGCCGTCTTTGTCGATCGTCGAAAGATAAATCGTCGAATTTCCATGAGCGTTCAACTGCGTGGTGATCTGCGACGGCAGCACCTGGCAGGCCGCGTGGTTCATCTGAATCAGCTTGGCGCGCTCGGCGGCCAGATCCTTGGAAATCATTTGCTCCGTCGGGATAGGCGTGAACCGGGGATCGCCCACATAGGTGATCATGTCGGAATACGCCAGCTTCTTGGCCTCGATCATCACGTGCAAAGCATCCGCCGAGTTGTGCCCGTAGCTTCCCATCGGGAATTTCTCCATGATGTTGAGCATGGAAAGCGCCGCCACGCCTTGGCCGTTGGGCGGCAGTTCCGATACTTTCCATCCGCGGTAAGTAGTGGAAACGGGTTCCACCCATTCAGGTTGGAAATCGGCAAAGTCTTCCACTGTGTGCGTGGCGCCTTGCTCGTTGAGAAACTTGACCATCACCTCAGTCAGCTTGCCGTGGTAAAACGCATCGCGCCCGTGCGCCGCCACCTGGCGCA
>DATHIZ010000241.1:0-28160 GCA_035316385.1 Bryobacteraceae bacterium
CTCTATTTCACCCAACTGCTAATCAACTTGCCCTCTACTCCCATTAGCAAACTGCACGATTGGTTGCCCGATCACTGGAAATCACACCAGAACGCGCCCTTCACCAGCCTTTAGATCCTGTAGTTCACATACCGCTCACGATGTTGATGATGCTGCCGCCTTTTCGCCAAAGTGTCTTATGGCCTCACGCGTGGTAAAGGGAAGGCCGAAAACGTTCGTCTCGAACTGACGGCGAACCTCTACTTCGGCTAACTCCGCGATCGGTGTGAAAGCGTAGACGCCAGCGTTATTGACCAAAATGTCGAAACCGTTGAAAGCCTTTTTCGTTCGTTGAAGAGACGTGCGACGTCGGTGGTCTTGCCGACCTGCCCCTGAATTGCAATCGCCTTGCCGCCTGACTTCGTGATCTTGGCAACGGTGTTATCGGCGCCTGCTTTGTCCGACGCATAGTTGACGACGACCGACGCTCCGGTCCTCCCGTTCCGCGATACTTTGGGTCCGGCTCGCCATGCCAATCTTCCATACGGCGATAAATATTCGGCACCGATTCGTAACTCCATGCTGGGCCACCCGCCTCGGATGCAAAAAACTCCCAGTCGTTCTTGTGTCCCCGGGCCCAAACCATCACGTTAATACTGGATCCGCCACCCAGCACTCTGCCCATAGAGAACGGAATGGATCGGCCGTTAACGCGCGGATTCGGCTCACCACGGAAGCTCCAATCCCTTTCGCTTGCCGATGTTCATTGGCCATTGACTCGCTTCCATGACACTGGGGACATCGTCATCGCCACCTGCCTTGAGCAACAGCACGTCGACATCCGGGTTCTCCGCTAGCCGGCGCGCCACCACCGAACCGGACGATCTCGATCCGCAGACGATGAAGTCATACTTAGGCTTCAACACGGAAGTAAGCCGTGCCTGATTACTGCGCACACGTTTTACTCATTCTGCCGCAGCGGCATAGAATCCGTTGGCGGATGAGTCTGAACTACTGAATGTCATGTTACCTCTACCTCTCTTGTTGGGCCTTGATGCTGCCTAGTATCCCGATCGAGTCTGATTCACAGACAACAACGCGTCGGAGGCCCAGTCATATGCACAAGAGTAGAGCTGCTATGGCGTTGAGTACTTGCTGAAATGCATCAACCTGGTAGGAAATCTAGTTAAATATGTGCTGACGATTCAAGCAGTGCCGTGGATAAGAACGCGAACGCATGGGTCGCCTAAGTGACGATTTCTTCAAACCATCTCACGAAGGCGCCGGCCTTTATGCTCGTTAATCGGCCAGACGGGTAAACCACCCAAAGATCAATTGACGGCAGGCTCGTTCTTCGAGAACGGGCACCGCGTCGCCAGATTTAAGCTCAGGTGCAAACATCCAGCGCGATGAGATTGAAAAGCCCTGTCCGGCGATCACCGCTGCGCGCACACCTTCCGCAGCGCTGAACGTTAGCCGCCTGTTGATGTGTACCGATGTTTCCGAAGTCCCGCGCCGGAAACGCCATTCCTCGCCGCCAGAGTTTTGGCCGTAAACGATAGCGTCGTGTTCAAGCAGGTCCGTTGGAGTACCCCGGCACGCCTCTTCGAGCGAGATAGGCCGGGCTTGCCAGAACCAATCGCTCCGCTTGCGTCACCTTGCGCGCCGTCAACGCGGAATCGGTAGAGCGCCCAAACGGAGAGCTGCATCGATATTTTCCGCTACTAAGTCAATGGTGCGGTCGTCCATCACAAACTCCAACCGCAGCTTCGGGTGAGTATCGAGAAATGCGCTGAGCTTGGGAATCAAGTGCAGCCGTGCGAACGTAACCGGTACGCAAATCCGTAGTCTCCGTTCAAGACTAGCGCCAGCGCCCTTGTCTGCCGCCTCCGCTTCGTCCGCCTCTGTAATCGCACGGAGAGCACGCTCATAAAACGTGATACCTGCTTCCGTTGGAGACAGTTGGCGGGTTGATCGAACCAGAACACGTATACCCAATCTGTCTTCTAATCCTGCGATGGTTTTCGGAATCGCTGGCTGGCCAATTTGGAAATCCCGTGCAGCGGCCGAGAATGAACCGGTCTCCGCCACTCTTACAAATATCTCCATTACGCGCGGTCGATCCATGTCTATTCTATTTGGAAATAACAGGGTCTGTTTGTTACAGGTGTGCCGGAATCAATTCGCCTTCAGTGATTCATTCGCGTTGCGTCCGCCTGAGTTACGGTCGACTAAGAAGTTTTTCGGTCGTGTTTCAAATGCTCGCGCTCATCCAATGCTGTGCGCCGGGTGCGCGAGTTGTCGCCGCCACGAGGTTTTACAGCTTTCTTTTGTGACAATCTCCTGCAGCACATGCTTCTGTCTAACCAGCGCAGCCTGCGGTGGAAGCATCGAACGGAAGAACCCGAACTCGCCCCCGCGAGCGAGACGAACGACACGCAGCTGAAACAATGCATACATGTGTTTGTAACATCTGTATGATAGCTTACGTATTGCATTTGTCTATGCTTGCTATTGATTCATACTATACGCGGCGCATGGTGCGGCGATGTGCTGTAGTGCTTTTTTACTGTTTCCTAACCAGTTCCAACGTATTTGCCCAGTTCGAATCGGGCACCGTTTTGGGCACGGTGCGCGATAGCGGGAACGCTGTAATCCCCGATGCGACAGTGACACTCCAAGAAATCAGAACCGGCGTTACCTACACTGGCAAAACAGATAGCAACGGCGATTACGTGTTCGTTAATGAACGGATCGGAAAGTATCGGGTCCGAGTAGAGGCAAGCGGTTTCGCGCCTGCCGCCGCTTCGAATTTTGACTTGCAGGTCAATGCGCGGCAGCGCGTCGATCTCACGCTTCAGGTAGGTCAGACGTCGCAAACTCTTACCGTCACCGATGCCGCGGCGCTTCTCGAAACCGATAGCAGTTCCCGCGGTCAGGTGATCGATTCAAAACAGGTAGTTGGATTGCCTCTGAACGGCCGCTCGTATGCCGATCTGACCTTGCTAGTGCCCGGAGTGACAAAATCGCCACTTGAGAACCAGACCGACTCCAGCCGTGACGCCTCGTTTAATATAAATGGCTTACGGAGTGAATACAACAACTTTATGCTCGACGGCGTGGATAACAATGCCTACGCCACCGCCAACCAGGGCTTTTCGAATGAGGTGATCCAGCCCAATCCCGACGCCATCGCCCAGTTTAAAGTCGAAACCGACACTTACAGCGCCGAGTACGGGCGCAGCCCCGGAGCGGTTATCAATACCTCGATCAAGAGCGGCACCAACCAGTTTCATGGCGAACTCTGGGAGTTTCTCCGCAATACAGACTTAAATGCGACTGGATTTTTCAGACCGGTTGGCGGAGGGAATCTCCCTTTCAACCAAAACCAGTTTGGGGCCGCGCTCGGTGGTCCAATTGTCAAAGACAAGATGTTCTTCTTCGGCGATTATGAAGGCACGCGCCGCGTAACACACCCGGTGCAGTTCGCCACCCTGCCTACGCTTGCGGAAAGAAACGGAGACTTCAGCGCCATAAGCGGCGTCAGTTTGAAGAATCCGCTGACCGGCGTGCCCGAAAGTAATTCGACTCAGGTCGCTCCATCACAGATTACGCCGTTCGCGAGAACGGTACTTTCCGCACTACCGGCACCCAATCTTCCCGGTACCTCAAATAACTTCGCCTCGTCTCCGGCTGATACCACGAATGTCGACAAGGGTGACTTCCGCTTTGACTACTTTGTGAATCAGAAGCTTTCCCTCTTCGCCCGCTACAGTCAGAGCGAAACGAACATTTTCAGCCCTCCTTCCGTTCCGGGCATAGCTGGTGGCAATTCTAACGGAAATGTGATCGCGCTTAGTAAGGCAGGCGTTCTGGGTGCAACCTACACGATCAACGCCAGTACCATCATCGAGGCGCGCCTAGCCGCCAACTATACGATCGCTGGAAAGTCGCCGTCTACTTTGGGCGCGCCAACAGCCGGCTTGACGCTTCCCAATCAACCGACTGATCCGTCACTAGCGGGCGGGCTGCTCAGCATTGGACTCGGGGGCGGGCTCGCGCAACTCGGCCGCCAAAGCAGTGATCCGCAATACCAAGATCCGTTTGTGGGAAACCCGAAAATCAATCTCACAAAGATCGTGGGGCGTCACAGTCTAAAAACCGGGTTTGAATATCAGCTGATCGATACAGCGGTTAGCGACTTCCATCCGCAATACGGCCTCGAAAACTATACGGGTTACTTTAGCGCCGCTGGCTCCACCGCGGGCCTCTCAGGTACACTGCAGCAGGCATATAGCTTGGCGGATTTTTTGTATGGCGCGCCCAGCCACTACGAACTCGACAACAATCCGGTCGCGCATCTTCGGCAGCGAATGTACTTTGGCTACTTGCAGGACGACTACAAAGTGAGCCACAACCTTACGTTGAATCTTGGAGTGCGTTACGAGTTTGCGACTCCCCAATACGAACGCGACAACCTTCTCGCTAACTTCGATCCGATGACCGGCACTCTGGTCAACGCAAGCGCCGGCAACCTATATAATCGTTCGCTCGTTCATCCCGATTATCACAATTGGGCGCCGCGCCTCGGCCTGGCTTGGCAGCTCGATTCCAAGACCGTTATCCGCAGCGGCTATGGCATCGGGTTTGTTCAATTCAACCGTTTGGGGGGAGAAAACCTTTTGCCCTATAACGGTCCTAATGTCGTTGATGCGTTTGTGGATCAGACTCCGAGCACCGGCACCGGTGTTTGTACTTCAGTCAACGCCGGCGCCGGCTCCTGCTTCCGTACGACAGCGCAGGGTTTCCCGGCCAACTTTGCGTCTCCTTCCTCATTCAATACAGCGCAGACTCAAGTCCGCTATATTCCGAGCGATCTTCGGACTCCGTACGTCGAGAGCTGGAACTTTGGCATCCAGCGTCAGCTCGCGCACGATCTGCTGCTCGACGTGGCCTATGTGGGGAACCACGGGGTGGGTATCACTATTCTCGCGGATGCGAATCAGGCGGCGCCAAACCAGCTTGGGCAGAATCTATCAATCAACGCCCGGCGGCCCATTTCGAATTTCACTACAATCGAGGAATCGTTCAACGGTGGCTTTAGCAGCTATAACGCACTGCAGGTGAAACTGGAGAAGCGCTACTCCCATGGTCTCTCGTTTATCAACTCATTCACCTGGTCAAAAGCCATTGACAACGCGCCTGGCCACCTCGAGAACTTTGATGGTGATAACTCGCGCGTTAATTTGTACGATCTTGCAGCCAACAAGGCCGTCTCCAGCTACAACCAGCCTATTACCGATACGCTATCGGTTTTGTATGACCTGCCGTTTGGCCGGGGCCGCCACTTTGATCTCAGGAATCCGGTAGTCAACGCATTTGCTGGCGGATGGAGCCTGACGGCCATCAACACTGAATCCTCCGGGCTTCCGCTCAACATCACTTATAGTCCAACAACCCAAGGTTCCGTGAGCCCGCTGGTAACACCGACACCGAACTTGACCGGCGCTCCCCTTTATCTCCATGGCCAAGGCCCCACCAGCTATCTGAATGCTGCGGCATTCGGCACGCCGAGCTACACGCAGGTTTTCGGAAACGCGGGCCGAAACCTGGTCCATCTGCCAGTCTTCAGTCAGCTTGATCTAGGCCTGCACAAGGACTTTAATCTGTGGTCGGAATCGAAATATCTTCAGTTCCGAGCAGAGGCCTTTAATCTAATGAACAAGACGAATTTCGCGGCGCCTACGAATCTGACAGCAAACACGCCCGGGTATGGAATGTTTACCCAGACGTTCCCAGCCCGTCAAATTCAGCTCGCGTTGAAGCTGGTTTTCTAAAATAGAACTGTGCTTCCCGAAGCCGCGACACTTGCTATGTCCTAGCGGTGCAGCGGCTTCTCTGGCGCCCAACTTTTCTCATCAAAGGTAAAAGTGGCACTTAAATCAGCAAAGCTTGCGATCGTTTTTCTGTGCGTGATGTCACCCGTTTTCGCGCAGACCGCTAATGATGCGCGGATGAACCAGATCCAGGTTATAGCCAGCCACAATAGTTATAAGAGCGCTATCGATCCCGCGTTGCTCGAATCGTTGCGCAAGCAGTTTGGTGATCGACTGAATGGCCTGGAGTATTCCCACCTGCCTGTTCAGCAGCAGCTGGACCTGGGACTTCGAGGGCTCGAAATCGACGTCGTTTACGACCCCAACGGTGGTCTCTATGCTCATCCCAAAGGCTTGGAACTGGAAAAAGAGAGCCAGCTTCCGCCTGGCTCTGCTTACGACCCTCAGGGCCTCATGGCGAAGCCCGGGTTCAAGGTTCTCCACGTTCCCGACATTGATTTTCGAGCGAACGTCTACACTTTCCGGCAAGAGCTTGCTGTGTTGAGGGCCTGGTCCGACGCGCATCCTCACCATCTGCCGATTCCCATCACCATGAACGCCAAAGATGAGGGAATTCACAAACCAGGTTACACACAACCGCTAGAGTTTGATAAAGAAGCCTTCGATAGATGGGATGCCGAGATCATCGAAGGAATGGGGCGTGACAAACTTATCCTGCCCGACGATATTCGTGGCGAATATCCCACGCTTGAAGCCGCGGCTCTGGCCCACGCCTGGCCAAAGCTGTCAAACGTGCGAGGCAAATTCTTTCTTGTGCTCGATGAGACCGGAAAGAAGATGGAGACATACATCGATGGACATCCTTCTTTGAAAGGCCGTGTGATGTTTGTCAACGAAACAGAAGGTCATCCCGAAGCGGCGTTCCGTATCGTGAACGAACCTGAGAAGGATTTGGCCTACATTCAATACCTTGTTCGCGCTGGGTATTATGTCCGTACTCGCGCCGACGCCGACACCGTCGAGGCGCGGAAAGGTACTTACAACCGCTGGCTGGCAGCTCTTGAGAGCGGTGCACAGGTCATCAGCACCGACTACTATGTGGCGGACCGCAAACTTGGCACGGGTTATTCCGTGAAACTTCCTGGCGGGCAGCCTGGGCGTTGGAATATCCTGCTGCTCCCTCAGGAACGGCCTGTGCCGAACGTCGAGTAGGCTGCGCGAGGTCAAGCGGACGCATATTATCCGAGAACCACAGTGGCTTCCGGAACGTCAGTCTGCTCTCCAGGAACTGTGTGGCTGTGCTACGGCATACATCTGGTTTCCGATCTCGTCAAACAGACCCACCTCGTCGGTCGCAACGGTAAACAGGTCCAAGTGCGTGCGACCAGGCCAGCCCTCTTCGACAAGATGATCCAAGTCCGAGTGATCGCGCCAGTAGCCAGCTACTCCCGCATCTTTTCTCCCTCGCTCACGCTACCGGACATGTCACGTTTACTCAATGTTGTGGAGCACGCATTTCGTGCGGAAAGGGAGGAGATGCAGGTTAGCATGCGTGCATGCCGGGATGCAAGAGCCTTGATTCTTCGGCAATGTCAAGTTGCCCGGGAAAAGAAGGTGATCGGTCGCTTTCGTCGTTCTCTGCAGCAAGCCCACGTTCTGAAGGTACGGACGAGAACAATTCGCCAAGCCCCTTCAAAAGAGTCGGGTGAGCCAGGATGGCGTCGCGGAGCGCAGTATAGGGGAGCCCTGCGATCATTGCAATCTGGACGGACGACATGATCTCCCCTGCGCTCACACCGTATGCGGTGAAGCCAAGGATGCGATCGTTGTCAATCCCCACTAAGGCCTTTAGGAATCCTCGTGTTTCAGAAAGCGTGCGCGTGCGCAGTACCGCCTCCATTGGGATCTTGAACAGCTGGAACGCAATGCCCTGCGTTTTAGCTTCCTTCTCACTCAGACCGACGCGGGCAAATTCCGGGTCGGTGAACAGGCAAAAAAGAACTTGCCTGCCAGTCGTTACGTGGTTACCGCCGGTGAGATTGTCACGAAACACGCGAAAATCGTCAATGCCAATGTGCGTAAACTGCGGGCTGCCTGCCACATTGCCGACGGCCCAAACTCCAGGCGCCGTCGTCTCGAGCCGCTCATTGACCTTCACGTATCCACGACTTGTCAGTTCGACACCGGCCAACTCCAGTCCGATGCCCTCGGTGTTCGGAACGCGGCCCGCCGCGACCAGCAGATGCGTGCCCTCCAGCGTTTCTCGACCCCATTTTGCTCGATAACAATTCTTACTAACTGGCCCGACTTTTTCCCGATATCGCCTTGACCCGCGCTTTCAGAACGACGTCGATGCCCTCGTCCTCGAAAAGGCTGTGAAGAGCTTCAGCCATATCTTCGTCTTCTCGGTGCACCAACCGGTCATTGCGTTCGATCACCGACACCTTGCTGCCGAATCGGCGCATCGCCTGGGATAGCTCTAAACCAGCGTAGCCCCCACCGATCACAAGGAGATGTCCAGGGACCTCATCCACTTCGAGTGCCTCGACATGCGTCAGCGGCTGCGCGTCGGCAAGGCCAGAAATCGGTTCTAACGCAGCGCGCGTGCCTGTACCGATGATTATATTTGTCCCGCGGAGTTGACGGCTTGTTCCATCGGGCAGCGTGGCCTCCAAAGTCTTGGGTCCTTTGAAACGCCCAGAGCCGAAGATGAGCTCTGCTCCACTCTTCTTGTAATTGTCGAAATGCCCGTCGATCATCAAGCCTGACACCATCGTGCGTTTGCGATCACGCACCGCGGACATATCAACTGTGAAGCCGTCCTTCATGATGCCAAACTCCTCACTCCTGCGAAAATACGAAGCAACTGTCGCACTGTGAATGACGTTCTTGCTGAGCAGACAGGCGATGTTCGGGCACGATCCGCCGACGTATTTGCGCTCGATCACGGCGACACGCTGTCCTTGCGCAGCAAAGGTCCATGCTGCGAATTTCGATCCCGCGCCGCTGCCAAGGATTACAAGATCATATTCTTCCGGCTCCGTCCTCTTGGGTAACTGGGCTGAAGAAACTTTTTCCATACTGTCTTATGTGAGCCTTTCCTTCTCAGAGAAATGTAAATATGCCTTTGCCGAGCCGGCAAATGTTGTAATAGCCCCGGAGACAGAGCTTGAGCCCGGGGCTTGTCGCGGCCTGCGAATCATTTTCGATGAACACAATCGCAGCTTGTCCTTGGAAACATGTCCATCCTCCGCGGGCACGCAGGCCCGCCGGAGCGACCCGTTCAGTTCTTAGTTTGCAAATAATTTGACGGTGTCCGTACGCGTCGGATTTTTGCCAAGATTTCCCAAAATCTGAGTACGCTTGTCGTGCACCTGGCTCCAAACACCCGCGTCGGCGACCTTGCCAAAAGACAGAACGTCAATCCCCAGGATGAACTCCTGGCCTGTTCCGGTTAGGATCACGATCTTGTTCGCCCCATCCTAGGCAATTCTGTAGAAGGCGGCAACAACTCCGTATGAGCCTGCATTGTGAAAGTTAGCAGCCCGCCGTTTGGTGTCGGACTCGACTACCATATGTCTCTTTCGTTTCTTTTGGTTAGCGCGATTGACTTACCAGACACCACAATAAAGGTTCCTACTCGTTCATAGAAGACGGCTTGGAGCGATATAAGCTATTCCAAAATTGAATAGATATGGGCCGATTGCGCGCAACGAGATATTTGTAAGAATCGTGGAAACCGGAGGCGAACGCATCTTCGCCAAGAAATTATTGAGACGATTCACTAGCCAGCACTTGACCCAATTCTTTGCGCGCCTGTGAGAGTCTGGACCGCACGATATCTACTGGGTACTTTAGTAATCCAGCGATCTCCTGATAACTGAATGCCCAAATGTCGCGGAGAACGATCAACTCTTGAAGTTCCTCAGGCAATGATCCAATCGCACTTCGAACATCCGTGCGTCTGACTGGGGTCACGCAGGAGCTGCTGGGTCCGCTCGACCTCTCCTCACATCCAGAGGTTCTTTCGAGCCCCAGAGAGCACAGCTCTGTTATCGGCTTCCTTCTGGTATCCTGAATTGGATTGCGAGCGGCTTCACGAAGAATGGTGAAAAGCCATAACTGTAGGTCGCTGCATGGACGTAGCTGTCCATAAGTTTTAGCGGCATGGAGATAAGTCTCCAGAACTAGATCCTCCGCCTCTGTGTCGTCGGAAGTTAGGACTTTGGCATAGTCATAGAGTCCGTCGACGTACTGCAACGGCATTTCTTCTTGAAATGTTTTGCGTTTATGAGGGCTTGAGGATATGTCGAAAAGCCGACGCTTAAAAGCTGGCTGCGCCTTCAGTCTGAGAGAACGCCACAGTGTTGTGCTTCGACTGGAAAAAGCTTTGCATCGCGGTAACAATCCGCGCAGCCGCCGAGTGGAGCACTGGCAAACCAGCCGGGCGGCTGTCAGATGCATGCGCTGAATCTTCCAGGCGTCAACGAAATATCCATAGCGTCTATCCTTAAAGGGATGCCCCCATGCTTTCTCGAAAGCCCCGTTTGGGACGGATTCGCTGTTGTTCGGTCGTTCTTCAAGATCCACTTTGTTCGGGCCAAGATTGACTTTAGCGGTAGGTGCGGAATCCAGTCCTTAAGGAACACTTAAAAATAGCTTAAGGAAATATTTAGGCTGTTATGGGCAATGATTTCAATCATTTGTACGAATTCGGGCCTTTTCGTTTAGGCCCGGCACAGCGTCTTTTACTCCGTAATGGAGAGACTGTGCACATCCCTCCCAAGGCGTTTGATGTGCTCGTCGTTCTGGTGCGGCACCGTGGACATCTGGTGGAAAAGCGCGAGCTGATAGAAGCCGTCTGGCCCGGGTTATTCGTGGAGGAAGGCAATATTAGCGTCATGGTCCACACTCTGCGCAAGGCCTTGAGCTCCGAACACGGGGATCACAAATACATCGAAACCGTTTCGAAACGAGGCTACCGTTTCTCCGCGGAGGTTCGGCTTATTGAAGCTGAGCTATTCCCAGTTGCCGGATCGGTTAATCCTAAGGCCGCTCCTGAGCTGCCAGCACTGTCCGGTTCCTCGATTCGACCAGGGAATTGGCTCGAATCACCGTTGCGTGAGAATTTGCCACCGGTAGGATCCAAGGAGACCCCAAGAAGAAAGAAGCTGCATTGGATGTGGATGACACTCGTGCCGGTCGTGCTGGCCTTCTTACTACTGATGGTCAAACGAATTCCTTTGCGGCAGGAGCGTACGGCTTGGCGCACGGTCACGGCGATACACTCGTTAGCCGTTCTGCCCTTCACGATAATCGGCGAGAGAAGTGATGACGCCTATCTTGGACTTGGCATGTCGGACGCGGTCACCACCAGACTAGACAATACCGGGAAGATCGTGATTCGGCCCACGAGTGCGCTGGAGAAGTATGTTGGAGCATCGCGCGATCCAGTCGCCGCTGGTCGCGAACAGCAAGTGGACGGAGTGCTCGACGGCCACATACAATTCGTCGGCGACCGAGTCCGTTTAACAGTGCAGCTGATTCGCGTGCACGATGGAGCGCGGATCTGGGGCGAGGCCTTCGACCAGAAGTATACCGATATTTTTGCCGTTCAAGACGCTGTTTCGAAAGAAGTGGCGCGATCCCTTCAACTGGAGCTGACTGGAACCGAACAGAAGCGCCTTACGCGACGCCCAACGGAAAACAGCGATGCCTATCGGGCGTATGTCAGGGGCCGGTACTTCTGGAATAAACGAACCACGGCGGGGCTGCGGAGGGGGCTGCAGTATTTTCAGGAAGCGGTCGCTTTAGACCCGGCGTATACACAAGCTCTTGCCGGTATCGGGGACAGCTACGCACTGCTCGGCGAATATACCGTGCTACCTCCTAGAGTCGCATTTCCGATGGCCAAAGAAGCTGCGACCAAAGCCCTCGAGATGGACCCTGAACTAGCGGACGCCCATGCCACGCTCGGTTTTGTAGACCTCTTCTATGACTTGGACGGCGTGGCGGCGGAGAGCGAATTCCGGCGTGCGCTGCAGAGCAATCCGAACTATGCGATAGCGCATACGTGGTACGGCGTTGACTTGGCAGCCATGGGAAGGTACAAAGAAGCCATGGCGGAAGCCAAGCGGGCCGAAGCGGTGGACCCGCTTTCGCTTACGGTCAGTACTGATATCGGGTTGATTGCCTATCTTGCCGGCCGGAACGATGAGGCTATCGAATTCATTAAGAAAGCGATTGAGATCGATCCAAACTTCGCTCGCGCTCATTTCCGCTTGGGCAATGCATACTTACAGAAGGGGATGAGTCAAGAGGCTCTCGCCGAGTATCAAAGGGCCGTGCAACTCGCCGGAGACGGTCCAGACGAAGACCAATATTATGATGCATCGGTAGGCGAGGCCTACGCAATATCAGGGAACACGAGCGAAGCTCGCAAGGGGCTGAATCGCATGATCGAACGATTCCAGCGCCAGTATGTTCCTGCCTATGGCATAGCGCTAATCTACGCGGGGCTTGGTGAACGGGAGCAAATGTTTGAATGGTTGAAACGAGCCTACGAGGAACGTTGCACGTCGATGGCCTATCTCAAGGTTGATCCGGCACTGAACAATTACCGCTCTGACCCCAAGTTTGTGTCGATAGCGCGACCGTTACGCTTCTAAAGGTATTGTCAACTTACTAATGGTGTCCAGCCATGGCTTGCGAGAGAGTTACCCAAAGACGAGTCTTGCCCATCGGGACCCGAAGTAGATTGAGGGCGTACACGAAAGGTCCAGCCCAGAGGGTAGATCTGTGAACTCGGTGGAGTGAGATGAGATCGTAGAGTACCGGCAACAGCAAAAAACCAAGATACATCCAGGTATGCGCTGAGAAGTTCATCCCCATCTCCGCATAAGGCCACCGATCAAGTGCGGCATCCATGATGCTCAGCGTGGCGAACAGCACTAGCCGCTTGTGCGCATCCGGACGGTGACGGGCCAAATATGAAAATAAAATTATTACAGCGAATGCGACCATATCCATCATGGAGACGGCATAGGAGACACTTAAATCGAAGGAGCCAATTGCAACACCGCGGCGAAGCGAGTCGGTCGCTGCCAACACTCCGAACACGATCAGGAGCGCGGCCACACCGTAGCTCACCAGGCCCAGTTGACGGTGCCAGTGCACACGCCCTGCCGGGATAAGAAATGCTTGAATCATAAGTAAGACGAACCACAAAGAAAAAACGGCTCCGTGCACGTGGATCATCTTGCTTGGCAAAGGAGCGCGAGTTATACCAGCAAGGAAGTAGGTTCGAGCGAATCCCAGCAGGACCGAACCGGTGAGCAGTATTACCATTCCTCCGAAAAAAAGCCGATCCCATAGCGGATTGACTCGGCGTATCCGATGCGATGAGCGAGCTGCGGGTACAGCAGAGGTCGTCATCGGTGGCTCACCTTTTGAAGTTCGAACGCTCCAAAACAGCGCACCGAGGCGCTTGTCATTGCGGGAGTGATTTGTTCCTTGCCAATTGCCCTCATGAATTCCCTCTCAGTAGATAACACCGCGGCCAAAGTTCTATTTCCGGAAATGCCGGTCTTTGAGAACGGGCACAACTTTGCCAGATTAAAGCTCAAGCAAGTTTTGGTGTCGCCTCCACGGCCGTATAATCACTCCGGATCAGCAATTGATCCGGAACCGGGGTAGAGTCGCCTCGACGTTCAGCCGGGTCATCACGGAGGCGTCGGCGTTGAGAACGAGCAAAGGCTGATTTCCACGACAGGTGCGGCGTTGCTTACCGCCTGTTGTGCTTGTTTTTCCAACGGCGTGCCACTCATCGAGTTTAAGCTCCAGGCCACTGTAATCATTTGCATCGTTGCGTAGTACAACGCGATGCACATTCCCTCGAAACGCCTGGCAACAGAATGCAGCACAATCGTTCTCCATTATACATTCCAAAGGAGCCGGTGCTATTCTGAATGTGCCATGTCTACAGGGACTAATCCTAATCAGAGCAAATCGGAAATACTTCAAGGAACCCTCGATTTAATGGTTCTCCAGGCCCTGGCCGTTTTGGGTCCTCTACATGGATACGGAATCGCTCGAAGACTAGAGCAGGTGAGTGAAGAAGTCGTGCAGTTAAATGAAGGCACCGTATATACCGCTTTGCTTCGTCTGCAGCAGAAGGGCTGGATTACCGCTGCTTGGGGCACATCTGAGAACAATCGTCGTGCAAAATTTTACTCAATTACTCGGAGCGGTCGCAAGCAACTTGTGAGCGAGACAGAGAACTGGATGCGTATTTCTGGGGTAATTAGTCGCGTGCTAAAGATGGGATTTAAGGAACACAGTTAATGGAGTCCTCGCGCGGTGTATATATCTGGACAGCCATTGTAGGATTTCTTATCTCAACTCCGATTACAGCCATCCGCTTGTAGATTTCCTCGCTTGTGTGCGAACAATCGGGTCGAGCCTCGGATCAAAAGCCTCCCCTCTGCCGAGCGCTTCGGTTCCAATCAAGTATTCCTTAATCAGGTATCCGCGAGCCGCAAGGACTTCCTGCACTGTGTACTTCAAAAATGTTTGCTGGCCGTGAGCGAAACGAAAAGTATGGCTTCCAAGAACCCGTTGGAGTTCCTCTCGAATCTCGTCTTCAGATATCTCAAGCTTCTGCTGCTGGTCAGTCTCATGGGTGATGACGTCCGGCTCTGCTTCCATCGGGGAGCTTCACGCATCTCCGCCGCTTCGCTCTCATGCGCGTTTCAGCGTCTCAAACCGCCGCCGAAAAATCCGTCAGCGCCATAAAAGTGGAATCCACCTTCTCCACCAGCTTTCCATTCACCTCTGAAGCCGTTGACACTTTCACCCACTCCGGATCAGCGCGGAAACTCTTCCAGTTTGCCGTTGCGGCCTCCCGGCTAGGATGCTCCAGAATGTAAATCAGCGTCTTGCTTTTCTGAGGCTCATCGGTTGGCGTCCAGTAGGCGACACTCTTCATCCCATGCCGCTTGAAGATCTCTATCGTGTGGTTGCGAAATCGCGCCAGCAAAGCATCGAGCTTGCCTTCATTCGCGTGATACACACGAAGTTCATAAACAACTCCCGTCTTCGCCTCAGCGCCTTGGGCCTCAAGGTGGCTCGTCGCCGACATCATCATCGCCGCTCCCATTCCCTGCAAGAGAACTCTTCGATCCATTGTTCTGTCACTCCTTATACATACAACAATACGCAAATCACAAATTACTGCAGGTTCAAGAATGCGGAAAGCTTCTCCGCGGCGTTTCCGGTTGCCCGCGCCAGGCTCAGTTTCGCCACATTATGAGAGAACACACTGTTAATGAAATCGAGATCGGCGCTGGCAACCGATTCCTGTGCTTGAATCACTTCCACCGAGTCGGTTACTCCAGCGTCAAAGCGCTGGCGAGTCAATTCGAGCGTCTGTCGCGTGACCTCCCGATTGCGCCGCGCGACCTCTACTTGGCCGGCGGCTGTTTGCAAATCAAGGAAGGCATTGCGGACATCGCTTTCGACACGGCTGCGGGCATCCTCGAGTTCAGCCTTGCGCTGGGAAAGCGTCGCATCGGCCTGCTCGATATCGCCTTCCGCGCGGCCGCCCTGCCAGATGGGTACCCGCAGCGTCCCCACCACTGAGAAAGTTCCATGGGCCTGCGACGGATTCGTTCCAATGGCGCCGTAGTCGGCATTGACCGAGAGCGAGGGAAGGCGTTCGGCTCGCGCGGCTGAGCGCGTATATTCCGCCGCCCGAATCTGCGCCTGTGCGGCCTGCAAGTCCGCGCGCTGGCTGAAGGCCTCCTGCAGGGCCGTGCTCAATTCGACAGCGGGAGCCGTGGAGAACGGAATGTTGTCGGCTAGTTCAAAGCCGTCGGTCGGTGGTAATCCTGTCAGGCGGGCTAAATTGATTTTCTGCTTTGCGTAATCGTTCTCGAGCGAGGCTACGCGTTCGCGCGTGGTGAGTACCTGAATCTCGCTGCGGTTCAAATCGGTAAGCGCGAGAACGCCGGCCGCACGTTGTTCGGAGGCCTGCTTGAATTGCGCCTCCGCGGTTTGTAGTTGAGCCCTGGCGGATTCGACGCGCGCCTTGCTGGCAATCACTTGCAGATACGCGCCTCCCACGGCAAGCACAACTAAATCGCGGGCATCGCGCATTGTCGATTGACTCGCTTTCATGGTTTCCCGGGCCGAACGGAAGTTGTTAATGGCAGTGACATCGGCGACGGTCTGTGACAGCCTGGCGCGCAGATCGAAATAGTTGAACGGGCCCACTATGCTGGGGATCGCAAACCCTGGAATCGGTGCGGTAACCCGAATGCCCATGGCTCGAAGATTCGTTTGCTGCACTGTTTCACTTAGACTGCTGTTCAGGTTCGGCAACAAAACGCTGCGTGCCACGCGCGACTGGCCATTCGCTGAACGCACGGCTTCGTTCATTCCGACGGCTCCTAGATTGTATTGCAGCCCGCGCTGTATGGCCTGTTTAAAAGACAACCTGCCGGAGAAAGGCATCGCCGCGCTGCTGGCGCTGCCGCTATAAGGGCCGGATGCCTGAACCGATGTGTTGATCGTATTGACGCTGGTGGTGGTGCCCGGAATGGCGGACGCCGAAGCCGTCACAGACCCGCTGTTGTTGCTGCGTCCCGATAGCGGTAACTGGCTCGCCGTGGTTTGCGCTTGTGCTGCGCTGGCTAGCAACCAGCAGGCTGCGAAAATGTACAAACGAGAGCGAAGGGAGAAGAATCTCATCTTTCTGGTTCCTTTTAGCCGAGCTGTTTTCTGAAGCGCCAGACACTGAGCGTGACCAATACAACGGTGAAGAGCGCAAGGGCAAGAAAATTCGGCCAGAGCGTATCGAATCCGCTGCCCTTCAACATGACGGCCCGGGCGATGACGCCGAAATGATAAATAGGATTGAATCTTGTGAACGGCTGCATCCAGTAGGGCATGGCCTCAACCGGAGTCAGCGCGCCCGACAAACTGGAAAGCGGTGGATTGACGAAGAAACTGGTGAGCTGCGCCTGTTCGGTGGTTCTAGTGAATGACGCGATCACTGTGCCTATGCCTATACCGGAAAGAACACATAAGGCTGCTCCTGCGAAAACCAAGAGAATGCTGCCCCGAAACGGAACGTGAAACACGGTCCTCATGAGAAGCGTGGCGAATAGCGCCATCAGGCAAAGCAGAAGGAACAGCGGCGTCATCTTCGCGATGATGATCTCGGCGGTGCCGGCGGGGGACATCAGCAACTGCTCAAGGGTTCCGCGCTCGCGTTCCTTGACCATGGTGGCCGAGGCAACGAGCGAGCCATTCAGAATGCAGAGCAGGCCGAAAATGCCGGTCACGGTGAACCAGGAACTCACCAGGCCCGGGTTGTAGAGAAACGCCGGTTGCAGTTGCACTTGTCCGCGGCGGCTTATATTCGGTGCGGCAATGCGGCTGAATTGTGCGTGCACTCCGGAACGCGCCAGCCCGGTGTTATAAGCGGCCAGAACGCCTTCGGCATACGCTTGCGCGATGGTGGCGGTGTTGGCGTCCATCGCATTCAGCAGGAACTGCACCTCGGCGGTATGGCCGCGCTGGAGGCTTCGCGCGAAGTCGTAAGGGATGACCGCGCCGGCCTGCACGTCGCCTTTGCTGATGGCGGCGCTCAGCGTCGATAGCGAAAGATAGGTGTTGCTTAACTTGAAGCTGCGGCTTTCACTCAACGTAGCTACCAGTTCACGGCTTTCCGGTGTGTGGCTTTCGTCCAGCACACCCAGGCGCAGATTACTCACCGTCGAGTTGAGCGCGTAGCCAAACAGCAGAACCTGCAGCGTGGGCGGGACGATCATGGACATAGCCAAGCGCCGGTCGCGCCGGATCTGGCCGAACTCCTTTTTCAGGAGCGCCAGCAAACGAGGGCTAAAGATGCTGCGAAGGAATACAAGCATGGCGTTACGCTTTCACCTGCATGCGGCGCATGTTGCGCCAGGCGATTCCATAGAAGATAAATCCAATGAGCGCAATGACCAGCACCTTTGACCACGTGGCGGCCCAGCCTCCGCCTTGCAGAAGCGCATCGCGAACAATGTAGATGTAGTAGGTGCCCCAGATAAATTGCGAAATCCAGCGAATGCCGGCGGGAATGTTCTGAACCGGAAAGATAAGGCCTGAGAGCAAAAACACCAACAGAAAACCGCCCATCGCGACGGCCTGCATGGCTGCAGCCTGGCTGGGAATCGCAGCGCCAACCATGATTCCAAACGCCGATACGCAAAACGTATAGAGAACCGTCGCCACCAGGAACGGTGTGGGATCTCCGGCGAAATGCAGGCCGAAGTAAGCGAACAGCATAAACACGAGGGGCACGCACTCGCACAGCCCCACGGCCATGAAGGCGAGAATCTTACCGAGTAGAAACTCATGCGCCGTGATGCTGGAGACGTAGACCTGGAGGATCGTTTTGTTCTCGCCTTCCTTGGCCATTGCGAGCGAAGCCAGCAGCGGTGGAAACATGGAGATCGCCAGCACGAATACGCCGGGGCCCGAATACTTGCGGCTGGAGAGGCCCGGGTTGTACCAAAGGCGTATCTGCGCCTCTACCGGTTGAGCGCGCAACGCGCCGGAATGGTTCGCATTGTAAGCGCGCACAATCTGGCCGGCATCGCCTGAGATCAGGTTCGCTGTATTGGAATCGGAGGCGTCAATCAGCATTTGCACGGGAGTGGAAAAGCCACGCGCGAGATCGCGCCCAAAGTGTTCTGGAATGATCAGTACCGCGCGGGCCACATTCTTGCGAAACGCCTCTTCGGGCTGCCTGTCCGGTGGCCATGAGACTACGTGAAACGACAAGGATCCGCGGAATGCGTCCACAAGATCTCGCGATGCTGAGGAAGCATCCAGATCCTGAACAGTGATCGCCATGCCCGCGACCTTCAGTGCAATAGAACTTCCCAACAGGAAGAGCAGAATGCACGGCAGCACCAGAGCAAGCGCCAGTGCCAGGCGGTCTCGCAGAATCTGGGTTAGTTCTTTTCTTGCCTGCGCCAGAACTCGTCTCATAGAATCCTCCTTTTAATCTTCGGAAGCTACTTTGCCTTGCAATCGTGCCTGTTCCACAACGCTGATGAACACGTCTTCCAGAGAGAAGTGCTGCTCTCGAACTGACAGGACGCGCACGCCTTGTGAAGCGAGTTGCGCGCGAGTGTTCCGCTCTCCGGCTGCGGCATCTTCGGCAGTAATCACGTGCAGCCGGTCGCCAAACAGCGACACGCGCCAGCGATCGGTTTTTGCCTTTAGGAGATCGGCCGCGCGCTGCGGTTGATCCACTTGGAATTCGAGTAAGTGCCCCTGCTGCTGTTTCTTGATGCCGCTGGGAGTGCCCTCGGCCGCCAGTTCGCCCGCCACCATAAAGCCAAGGCGGTTGCACTGTTCGGCTTCTTCCAGGTAATGCGTGGTCACCAGTACGGCGGTCCCTCGATCCGCCAAGTGGTTGATCATGGTCCAAAAGGCGCGGCGCGCTAGCGGATCTACGCCGGATGTGGGCTCGTCAAGAAAGAGAATACTGGGCTCATGCATGATGCAAGCGCCAAAAGCCACTCGTTGTTTCCAGCCGCCTGGCAGACTGCCGGTAATTTGGTCGTCTTTGCCCTCGAGTCCTGAAAAGGAGAGAACCCATCTCCGCTTTTCATCCCGTTCGGCTTCCGGCACTCCGTAGACGCCGGCAAAGAAGTCGAGGTTCTCGCGTATCGATAGATCGTCGTAAAGCGAAAACTTCTGCGACATATACCCAATTTGCTGGCGTACCTTCTGCGAGCGCAGACTGCCGTGCTCACCGGCTAACTGCATTTGTCCACTCGTGGGTGCAAGCAGCCCGCAAAGCATCTTTATGGTCGTAGTCTTGCCCGCGCCATTAGCGCCCAGCAGCCCGTAGATCTCGCCGTATTTGATCTCCACTGAAACGTTCTTCACCGCTGCGAACGCACCAAACTGCTTTACCAGGTTGTTTGCTCCAATGGCGATTTGGCCGCGCATCTGCCCGTAGCTGCGCGCGGCCGGAAACGGCTCGCTGCTTATCTCCTGACCTAATCCGCGCAGTTCCGCCACGAAGGTGTTTTCGAGTGTGGGCTCGTCCACTCGAATGTCATCAACGCTTAAGCCGTTCGAGCTCATGGTTTCGCGTATCGTCTGCTCGGCCCGCGCCGCATCTCCCGCCAGCAGGTCCAGGCGGTCTCCAAAACGCTGAACGTCCAGAATCGGTTTTCCTGATCCCGCTTCCTTGGCCAGCAGACGCTCAGCCTTACCGAGGTCGCTGGCTCGCAGCTCGATGCGCTTGGCATGCAGGCGAGAGCGCAACTCCTGTGGCGTTCCTACCTGCCGGATGCTGCCTTGGTGAATGAGCGCAACCCGCCGGCAGCGTTCCGCTTCGTCCAGATAGGGAGTGGCTACGAGGATGGTCAATCCCTCGGCGGCCAAGTGGGCAAGGGTATCCCAGAACTCGCGCCGGGAAACAGGATCCACGCCGGTTGTGGGCTCATCCAGAAGCAGCACGCGCGGTTCAGGCACTAGGGCGCAGACGAGGGCCAGCTTCTGTTTCATGCCCCCGCTCAATCGTCCCGCCAAACGGTCGCGAAAACGGTCCATGTCGAACATGGCTAGATAACGTCCGCCGCGCTCCTTGATCTCGGCAGTCGGCACGCGCCGGAGTTCGCCGATGTAGCGTATGTTCTCTTCCACGCTCAAGTCGGTATAGAGGCTGAACGTCTGTGTAAGATATCCGGTCGCGGAACGCATCTCCCGCGCGGGCCGGCCGAATATCTTCGCGCTTCCCGAACTTGCTTCCATGACGCCCGCAAGAATCTGGAAGGTGGATGTCTTCCCCGCGCCATCCGGCCCGATGAGGCCGAAAATCTCGCCCTGCGTCACGTCCAGATCGAGGCCGCGGACTGCCTCAACCTTGCCGTAGTTTTTGCGCAAGTTTGCGAGCTGAATTGCACTGCCTGACCAGGAGTCAGCGGCGGCCGGTTTGACGATGGGAAGAGTGCCGCTCATTTACCTCGTCCTGCTTTCAGGCCATGTATCGCCATTGACAAGTACCTCGCCATCGGCGGGCATGCCTGGTTTCGCAAATCCGGCAGCGCCTTTCAGCAGCAGCTTCACGCCCAGAACCTGTTTCACGCGATCATCGTGAAAATACGTGTTTTCGGGCGTAAACGTGGCCTGCGGATCGATACGGAGAACAGAAGCTTCGATGGGTTGATTGGGATGAGAATCAATGTAGACGCGGGCAGGCTGTCCCACTTTCACTCTGCCTATCTGGCCTTCGGGCACGAAGCCGCGCAGGTACACCTTGCTGAGATCGAGCAGCGTAACGATGGCTGTGCCGGCTGTTACTACTTCGCCCGGCTCGGCTGCGCGCGTGATGACGGTGCCGCTAAACGGCGCGGTGACGGTCAGGTCCTGCCGGTTCGCCTCCGCCTCCTCCAATTGGAACTTTGCTGCTTGCCGGTTGGCTGCGGCGTTGGCAATCTCGGCCTCTTGCTGTGCAATCTGCCGCCGCACCGTGGCCACCTGCGCTTCGCGAATGCCACGGTTTGAGAGAGTCGCTTCCGCGGTGGTTAGTGAGCCGCGCGCGGCCTCCACCCGCCGCCGGCCCGCCGCTACGGCCGCAGCCTGCTGATTTGCAGTTGACTCCGATTGTCTGCCTTGGCGTTCGGAGACAGCGCCGGTCTTGGCCAGTCTTGTATAGGCATCTTTATCGAAGAGCGCAAGCTGATAAGAGGCCTCCTGCTGAGCCAGGTCCGATTCCGCGGCCGCCATATCGGCCTGCGCCTGGCGCACCCTGCCTGCGGCGTCGCCGATGGATTGCTCGGCCTGAAGCTGGCTTTCCGTCAGTTGTGCCTGAAGTATGGCAGTCTGCGACTTTGCCGACATCGATCGCGCGTCCGCCGCCATGAGAGACGCGCGCGCCTGCGCTTCACGCGCCTTGATCTGTTCCTCGTCGAGCGTGGCGATGATATCTCCCGCCTTTACCGTGTCGCCTTCGCGCACGCGGACTTCCAGAATGCGGCCGCTGGTTTTGGGAGCCAGCGCCGAGTCATCCCCCTCTATGCGGCCGCTGAGTTGAACGATGCTGTCCGGAACCGGCGGCGTAGCAATAAACTTCTTCCAAACAAATATGCCCGCCGCGATTATCACCGCTGCCAGCAGCAAGGGAATAAAACGTGGGCGCCTGGCACGTTGCGAAGGAGGCGCCGTGCTCGCCGCCGCTGGTCCGCTCATTTTTTTGCTTTCCTCGTTTTCTTGATGGGTTTCTTCAGGATCAATTTGGCCGCTTTCCGCGCGCCGCCAAACGATTTCAAATGAGACAGGGAAAAATCTGCAATATGCTGCGCCACCATCTCCTGCTGATCGGGTGTCATTTTGAGGTCCGGCCACAGCCGCGAAATGACAGGGGAGTGATGAGCGTAATGAATGATCTGCCCGATGATGCTCTGCGCGCACAGCTTGGTCTTATCGTCTTCCGGCGGCAGTCCGAGGATCCGGCCCAACAGCATGCACAGCCGGTTGTACACCGGCTTAAGAGACTCATCCACTACTCGCGCGATGGCGGGCGTCGGCTGGGCCAGCTCATGCAGCATCAATCGCATATGCAAGTTGCTGCGCTCCCGCCGCCGGAGCATGTGGTCCAACATCAGCCGGATGATATTCCGCAGCAGCGCCTCGGGTTGCTCATCCTGTTCGAGCAGTTCATGGATTTTTCGCATACGCTCGGGATCTTTCACCGCGCTCCGCAGCACTTCGGTGTAAAGCTCCAGCTTGTCGCCGAAATGGTAGTTAACCAAGGCGAGGTTAACGTTAGCGCGGCCACAGATCTCCCGAACAGTGGCGCCGTGATAGCCGTGATCGGCGAATACTGCGGACGCCGCTTCTAGAAGCCTCGCCCTTGTCTCGTCCATTGCGATTGGATTCCGAGTAGATCTAGCCCGTGACGCCGCCATATGAAACGCCAGTTTAAAACAACTGTTTAAGTTTGTCGAGAGAAAAAAATGGTAGACTCCCACTTCAGAATGCTTCGAACTATCCTCTGCTGCTCTTTCTTGCTGGCAAAGTTAACCAGTGCCGCGCCCGCTTCGGTTCCCGCCGGCCAGGAAATTCCGCTCTGGCAAGACGGCGCTCCGAATGCCGAAGCCGCCGCCGATGTGTCGGACGCTTCCGCTGATTCGAAGCTTCCGAAGCACTTCACCGTGGTGCACCATCCGTCGCTCTATGTTTTCCTGCCGCCCAAAGGAAAGGCGAATGGCCTGGCCATGGTGGTAGCGCCTGGTGGCGGGCATTCTCAACTGGTGATTGACAAGGAAGGTTGGGAGATTGCCGAATGGCTCAACAAAAACGGCGTTGCAGCTTTTGTGCTCAAGTACCGTCTGGCGCGCGCCAAGGATTCGCACTATACCGTGGCTGGGGACGCTATGGCAGATTCCACTCGGGCCCTGCGCCTGGTTCGGTCCCGTGCTGAGGAGTGGGGCGTCGATCCGAAACGCTTGGGTTTCATCGGCTTCTCCGCCGGCGGCGAGTTGACCGCGTTGATGGAGACTCGCTTCGATGCCGGCAATTCGGGAGCCGCCGATCCGATTGAACGCCAGAGCTCCCGGCCTGACTTCACCGTTAATGTCTATCCCGGTTTCCGGCCCGGTACGATCACCGTACCCAAGGACGCGCCGCCGGCTTTCCTAGTCTGCGCCGATGACGATCCTTCGCACGTAGTCACCACCGTCAATCTCTACCTGGATTTGCAGAAGCAGGGCATATCCTCGGAAATGCACATCTACGATAGCGGCAAGCATGGGTTCGGCTTACGCGCACCGGCCACGCTACCCGTTTCCACCTGGACCGACCGCCTCAAAGACTGGCTGACCGAGCGCAAGTTGCTTTGATTACCACGAATCGCGGTTGCTGATGGTCACCCGGTAGTAGGGCTTATCTTTCTCGACGGGGTCTATCGTGAACTCTTCAGTAGTCTTACTGGGATCATAGCCGCGCCACAACCACGCTAATGATTCCGGAAGATCGATACCCGCCTGCGCGGCGTCGTGCGTGGCCAAGCCGAAGCGGAAATGGAAATCGTACTCCCGCATCTTCAGCGAGTTAGCCAGTTGGATGTTCTGCAGCGGCCAGGAGCCATGGTTATTCTCCAAGTCATCTTGGCCGTCGCTCATCCAGATTCGAATATCGCGCTCGGGCTGTTTGCGTACCATGTACGGGAACAGGTTGCCGCCATCCTGTTTGTCCTCAGGATGCCACTGGATAGAGGTGTAGCTGCCGATGGCTGAGTGGACGCGCGCGAACTTATCGGGCGCGAACCACGCAGAATTGAAGGCGCAGATGGCGCCTGAGGATTCACCCGCGATGCCCCGGCTGTAGCCGTCCGGACGCAGCTTGTAAGCCTTCTCCACTTCCGGTAGCACTTCTTCCATCAGGAAGTGGTTATAACGGTCGCTCACTGTGTCATATTCGATGGAGCGCATGGCTTTGCCTTCCGTGGAGAAGCCTGGAGCAATCAGCACATGCACCATCGGCGGGATCAGCTTTTGAGCTATAAGATTTTCGGTCACCGTGAACAAACGCAACTTGGAAAGATCCCCGGCAATGATTCCTTGTCCGTCCTGCCAGATCATCAACGGTGACGGAACCGCGGCATCCACGCCCGGCGAGGCGTAGTACCAGAAGTCGGCTTTCATGCCGTCGTAGATCTTGCTGGTAATGGTGTGCTTCTCGCTCAACTTGCCTTTGGGAACTCCCGCTTTCGGGTAGGAATCAGGGTTGTAACCGGAAACGTCGGTTCGGGCGCCGGCAGGCTTACCGTCCGCGTAAAACTGGTAGGCGTGCGTCACGCCTACGCGCATCTTTACCAGGCGCATCCAGAAATTCGAACCCGCCACCTGTGTCATCGGGAGCGGCGGCTGTAGATCGATGGATACTCCCGCGGAAGAAGCCGAAACCGGCTCATTCTTTGGCGCGACCGTAAGGTCGGAGACAAAGAGGTAATCCTGGCCCCAAACGGCCACGCCTCCATGGGCGGTGAGGGTCTTCTTCACCTCATCCGCCAGCCCCGTTGCAGCAGGACCTTGGCGTGCCAAGTCAATCAAATGGGCTAACGGATGCTCTTGCGAAAAGGCAGAGTGAGACACTAGCACGGCCAGCGCTAGCGCCGCGAATGATTTAGACATGGTTGTAGGGATGTTCTAGGTGACGTCGTTCAAGTAGTTCAAGCGGCCCATGCTGTCGCCCATCTTCTCAGTGGGTACATCCATGGCGTCGAGCATGCTGACATACAGATTCGCAACCGGCGTACTCTCGGCAAACTTCACGTGGCGGCCGGTCTTGAATACCCGGCTGCCGCCCGCCAGCAGCACGGGAAGATCATCATGATTGTGCCGGTTACCGTCGCTGATGCCGCTGCCGTAGACGATCATAGTGTGGTCGAGCAGCGTTCCATCGCCGTCGGGCATGGATTTCAGCTTATTCAGGAAATACGCAAACTGCTCCATGTGATAGCGGTTGATCTGCGCAACTTTATCCATCAGCGCCGGATCGTTGCGATGATGCGATAAGCCGTGATGTCCGTCCGGCACGCCGATCTCGCGATACCCGCGGTTGCTGCCTTCGCGCCCCATCATCATGGTGGAAATGCGCGTGACGTCGGTCTGTAAAGCGATCGCCATCAGGTTGAACATCAACTGCGCGTGTTCGCCGTAGTCGAGCGGAATGCCATCCGGTTTGTCGAGCGTGGGAGCTGCGAAAGTGTTTTCGGCCGCCTGCTTTTCGGCCATCTGCACCTGGCGCTCTACTTCACGCACTGCCGTCAGATACTCATCCAGCTTGCGGCGGTCCGTATTGCCCAAACCGCGCTGCAAGCTGCGGGTATCGTCAGAAACCATGTCCAGAATGCTCTGATCTAGCTTGGCGTTACGCGCCCGGGCGACCGGGTCGGCTCCATTCTCGTCGGTCCCGAACAGGCGCTCGAACACCGCGCGCGGATTCACTTCGGGAGGGTTCGGCACGGTAGGCGAACGCCAGGAGATGCTGTTCACATAAGCGCAGGCATAGCCGGAATCGCAGTTGCCCGCCAGATGCCCGTCTTCACAACCGAGTTCCAGCGAAGCCAGGCGGGTGATGGATCCCATCTTCCGTGCCGCCACCTGGTCCACGGAGATGCCGACAGAGATGTCGGAGCCAGCCGTTTTCCTAGGATGCACGCCGGTAAGGAAACTCGCCGCGGCGCGCGCGTGATCGCCCGGGCCATCGCCCAGAGCTTGGGCGTTCTGATCTTTCAAACCTGAAAACACGAGCAGGTTGTCCTGCAGTGAAGCGAGCGGTTCCAGAATCTTGGGCAGAGTGAAGTTGCGGCCGACAGCATCCGGACGCCAGTTGCGCATGTCGACCCCATTAGGGACGTAGACGAATGCCATGCGGTTGGGCGACGTTTTGCGCATCGCTGTGGCGGCGACCGATAGCGCCGGAACCATGGCATCCAGCATAGGCAGCGCGATAGCTGCTCCCACGCCACGCAACAAACTGCGCCGTGAAACGTGTTTTCCAGTGATGATCATTCAGTGCCTCCCGCAGCGTCGCCTCTTCCCATACGGAAAGGCACGCTGTCTACTATTCCCGAAATCAAATTTGAAAAGCGGTAATTGTCCGCCGCCATTCCGGCCACAATCTTCTTGGTTGCGGCCCGGTCATAGCCTTCCACGCCCCGGCCTAGAGCGTACGTCATCATCTTTTCCGTCAAGCACTCGGCAAAGGCGCCGCGGTTCTCGGAAAGAATCTTCTTCATTTCGGACGCGCCCTGGAATTTCTGCCCGTCTGGCAATACCCCGGAAGAATCGATAGGCAGGGTACCATCCTGCGTCCGCCATCTGCCGATAGCGTCATAGTTCTCAAGCGAGAAGCCCAGCGGATCCATACGCATGTGGCAGGAGGCGCACATCGGATTGGCGCGGTGCTTCTCCATAATCTGCCGCATGGTGCCGCTTGAGCCTCCACTCTTCGAATCGATGGATCCAACACCAGGCGGTGGTGGTGGCGGTGGGGTGTTCAGAACATTCTCCAGAATCCACTTGCCCCGCAGTACTGGAGACGTTCGCGTGGGGTAAGAGGTAACCGTAAGAACGCTTGCTTGCGTTAAAACACCACTGCGTTCCGCTCCGTCCAAATCCACTCTGCGGAACTGCTTGCCGGTTACTCCGGGTATGCCGTAGAACTTGGCCAGCCGCTCGTTCAGGAACGTGTACTTGGCGTCGATGAAATCGAGGATACTGCGGTCCTCCTGTACGATGGAGCGGAAGAACATGTGTGTCTCCGTGTACATCGCGCGCCGCAAATTGTCATCGAAGTCGGGGAACTGATCGGGATCGGGGCGAATGCTATCCAGATTTCGGAGTTCCAGCCACTGTCCCGCGAAGTTATCCACCAGCGCCATGGCTTTTGCATCTTGCAGCATGCGCTTTACCTGGGCGTGGAGAACGTCCGGCTGGTTCAAGCGCTTATCGGCAGCCAGCTTCAACAGCTCCTCATCGGGCGTGCTACTCCACAGGAAGTAGGAGAGCCGGGAGGCCAGTTCGTAGTCGCTAATCACATGAACGCGCGGATTCGGATCACGTTCGAGACGATAGATGAAGTTGGGGGAGACGAGGATAGCTTCCAGGCCCAGGCGCATCGACTGCTCGAAGTTCAATCCGCTCTGTTGTCCCATGGCCACTAAGTTCGTTAGCTTGGTTACTTCCGCGGGAGTCGCGGGGCGCCGGAACGCCAAACCGGCGAAGTGAGCTAAGTTGCTTCGTACGCACTGCGGACTGCGCTGGCCGGCCGGATCGGTACAGACGAAGAAACGCTTGTAGCTCTCCGACGGCGGAGGCGGTAAGGCATTAAAGGGACCACGAACTTCCAACGCGTCGACATAGGTCGGCGGATTGCTCACGGTGTGCTGCAGGCGGATCTGCTTTTCGTCGGCGGGATGCCTTTCAATCTGCTTTGCGATCGCGGCCAGCTCGGCGGCCTCTATTGCCGCGGCAGTCTTGACCTCTTCGGGCGTAGGCGGGCGGCTCGTCAGCGCCGCCCTTAGGAAATGCTCGCCATACGGGACGTGCAGCCGCACTTCATAGACGCGCTGCTTGTCTTTGTCTACGATGACGTCGCTGGACTGAATCTCTTTGCCATCCAGCAGCACGCTGATGCGGAACGGATCTTTGCGGCCGGCGACATTCGCGCGCAGGTCGTAATTGCCCTCCGCGGGTAGATCAAACGTGTGATCCAGTTCGAGACGCTCTTCCGTGAGGCCATGGTCCGGCGAATAGCGGCTCA
>DATHIZ010000242.1:0-2503 GCA_035316385.1 Bryobacteraceae bacterium
CCGCACATGGAAGACATCCGGAAGCTGTTGACCGCGCGTTGCCAGACCGGCGCCACCAACCTGCATCTGGCGCAGGCCAAGTGCCGGCTGTTTCCCGGCACCGATCCACTGGCGATCTATCAGGAATACGGGCTCGATGACGGCCAGGGCTGAGATACAGCAGGCCACGGCCGAACGCGCGGCGCGGCCGCCGTAAAAGCAAAAACTCCCGGACCTCGTGGTCCGGGAGTTTCGTGTGGAGAGCAGTCCACTCAATCGCGCTCTGGATAGGTGTCTTCACAGTGCGTATCACGATTCTCCCCGCAATACTCGTCACCGCCTTGTTGGTGAGGAACGACATCAAGCCTGAGCTTACTTCACTTTCATCGCATCCCCAGTGACCAGCCCCCAACGATAATAATGCCGGCCGCTACAGTTGCCCACGCCGGGGCGGTGGCGGTCCCGGCAATTCCGGCACGCAAACGACAGGCGTAGGCGCGGGTGGGCGGTACTGGCGGTTTCGGTGTGCCGGGGCAAGCCGGAAGCTCACGTGACAGTCACAGCTCAATTTTCCCGATCGGAAAGGGCGGTGACGCGGCCATGGGTTTCGGTCATCAATCGCTGCACAGACGGCAGGCAATGTCGGTGACGGATTTGGTGCGGGCGGTGGTGGAGGCGTATCGTTTAGCAATGGCGGGGCGTTCAACGGAGCGAATGGAAGGCCCGGAATCCTATTGATCACCGAATTTTTCTAGTTAGGCGCGCCAGAGTTGAGGCTTCCCTGTGGTTGCGTTTCGGTGTACTGAAAATTGTACAGTGGCCGCATTGCAGCAAATAGTCGTTTTGGGACATGTTTAACCGAAGGACCTTTCTGTCGACTTCAGCGTGTGCGGCGGCGCTAATGCCGTGGTCCCAGCCAACCGCCAAAGAGGCCGACTTTCTTACATATTTCTTCGCAGGGCGGATCGCGATCAACAGCGACCCTGACGGAAGGAAGCCAATATCACCAACGCAGATAGTGGGCCAAAAAACTCTTACGATTGTTGTCCCCGGCCAGTCTATTGTCGGCAATCACGGTAATAGTCGCTATACTACGCTTTCCCCGCTCGTGCAGAAGCTAAGCATCACCGATGGGAGAATCTACCGAGCCAACTCGCCGCTGTTGGGCACTACCGGGAAGGGTGGCAACTGGCTTCCGAGACTGGGTGACAGGATTATCCAGCAGCGCTGGGCAGATCGCGTGATCTTAGAGCCCATTTCGTTCGGTGGAAGCGCAGTCAACGAATGGAATTACAGTTTCGAATCGCGGTTAGTCGACATAGCGAAGGCGCGACTCGACGATGTTGGCCTAGTGGCTGACGCTATCTGGTGGCAGCAGGGGCCGATCAACACCTATCGCCACACCAGCAAGGAAGATTACGCTCGGGACCTTGCTGCCGTAATCAGCCACTTTCGTCGAGTGGGTTTTACTTGTCCGATCTTCATCTGTCAGGAATCGTATATTCCCAAAGGCATCACATGGCCGCCCGTGCGAGCCGCGCAAGCGGCTGCCGTAAATCATGATGCAGGTATTTGGGCAGGCGCCGACACCGACATTCTTGATCATACTATGCGTTTCGATGACCAACATCTGAACGCCGCTGGCGAGGAAAAAATGGCAGAGATCGCTCTTGAAGCGCTCGGTCGCTACGGAATACCGTTTGCTCCGCCGATGCCTACGGTGGCATCGGACCTATGATTTAATCGTTTCTATAACGCTGATATCAAGATCTTCACTGGAGCGCGACAAGCAGTGATTTGGTGTCTTCTGCTTGAAAAACTTCCGTAGGGCTTTTCGGCGCACTAGCGGTGGCGCCTGCCTTGACTGGCGCCTCTCATCTCAAGACAGGCGCCTTGTTAGGCGGTACCTTGGAGCTACGCCTGGAGGTACCTTAAGCAGCTCCTGTGGCGATACCCACCGTTCGTGTTTGCGTGCCCGCTCGTCCGCGCGCCGCCGCACTGATCTGTGGCTTATGTGTGCTTCACGATCATCTGCGCAACGAAGATATGTGCGAGATCATAGAGAGGGGTCGGACCGAGTAATGCGGCTGGCCTGGCACCAGTGAGCACCCACCATGACCCTAGCTAGACCTATGTTTCCGCCGCGTCCGGAGCCCGTCGGCGCCCCAGGCGCCGTCATAGTCTGCCCAGCGACCCTGATTCCAGCCAGCCGCCCTGGCGCATCTCAGGCCCTCGTCAGGGAGGGTGAACCGCACTCCACCCTTCGGACTTGTTCGGTCAGGGCAGGGGCCTCAATGACACGGAGATCCATAATGAATTCAATTGTTGCACTTCCTCTCGTCGGCGTCCCCACCGCATCAGCGCTCGCGGGCGATGCCGTAGCGCGCAAGCCGACCAAGGAAGAGCTTTACGCCTATGCCGAGTGGCTCGCTAACGAGCACCGCTTGCTTATGCATGAACTCGGGGAGCCGGAGAGATTCTCACCGGTCGGCACGGCCGCTCGCGCCTTCCATTTCCCATCGGA
>DATHIZ010000243.1:0-2971 GCA_035316385.1 Bryobacteraceae bacterium
GATGAGACTCAAGTTGTTTACGTCTCGCCGCTGAAGGCGCTGAGCAACGATATTCATCGAAATCTGGAGACGCCTCTCGCGGAGATTGCCGCCCTGGCGAAGCAGGAAGGTGATCTATTCCTCCCGATCCGGACGGCTGTACGAACCGGTGACACGCCCATGCTCGAACGCGCCCAGATGCTGAGGAAGCCGCCTCACATTCTGGTGACCACGCCGGAATCGCTGTTCATTCTTCTCACCGCGGAAAAATCTCGGCAAATGCTGCGAACTGTCTCGACCATTATCGTCGATGAAATTCACGCCATGGCGGACGACAAACGCGGCTCTCATCTGATGCTCTCGCTCGCGCGGCTCGATGCGCTGACCGGGCGCCGGGCCCAGCGGATTGGCCTTTCGGCAACCGTCAAACCGATTGAAGAGGTTGCCTGCCTGCTAGGGCCGGATACACGAATGGTGGACATTGGCCATCGTCGCGAAATGGAGCTTGCCGTTGAGACACCGCGCGACGAACTAGGCGCAGTGGCGAGCACGGAGATGTGGAACGAGATCTACGATCGCGTGGCTGAATTGATTCTCACGAATCGGACAACCCTCGTATTTGTGAATACCCGGCGGCTTTCAGAACGGGTTGCCCACGCCCTTGGGGAACGCCTTGGCGCGGATGTAGTGCTACCGCATCATGGGAGCCTTTCGCGGCAGCTCCGGCTGGACGCTGAATCGCGCTTGAAACGCGGGGAACTGCGCGCGGTCGTTGCAACGGCTTCGCTCGAACTCGGCATCGACATCGGAACCGTGGATCTGGTCTGCCAAATTGGCTCTCCCCGTTCCATTGCGGTTGCCTTGCAGCGGATTGGGCGGTCGGGACACTGGGTGGGCGCCAAGCCGCATGGCCGTATATTTGCCACCACCCGTGATGAACTGATCGAATGCGCCGCTCTGATTTCCGCGATTCGGAAGGGCGAACTGGAGCGGATCGAGATTCCTCAAAATGCACTCGACATTCTGGCTCAGCAGATAGTCGCGGCCGCGGCGGCGGAGCCATGGAAAGAGGATGACCTCTTCACGCTGTTCCGTTCGGCCTATCCATACCGAAACCTTGCCCGCAAGGAGTTTGATGACATTGTTGGATTGCTTTCCGAAGGAATCGTTACTACGCGTGGCCGTAGTGGCGCGCTGCTGCACCGCGATCAGGTAAACGGCCTCGTAAAGGGACGCCGCGGTGCACGCCTTGCCGCGATCACCTCCGGCGGCGCCATTCCGGAGAACGCCAATTACGCGGTGATCGCGGAACCGGACGGCAAGTTAGTCGGAACCTTGGATGAAGATTTTGCCATGGAAAGTCTCGTGGGAGACGTCTTTCTGCTTGGCACTCATTCCTGGCGCATCAAGCGCGTGGAATCCGGACGCGTGCGCGTTACTGACGCCCATGGTGCTGCGCCTTCTATTCCGTTCTGGCTGGGTGAAGCGCCGGGCCGTTCCCGCGAATTATCGGCTGAAGTGGCGCAAATTCGCGAGCGGGTTTACGCCGCTCCCGAACCCGCTCCTCCGTTTCTCATGAGCGCTTGCGCGCTGGACGAGGCGGGAGCAAAACAGGTAGCGGCCTACGTTCGGGCCGGCGTGGCCGAACTGGGTGCGTTGCCATCTCAAGCCTGCGTGGTCGCGGAGCGCTTTTTCGATCAGGCTGGCGGCATGCAATTTGTCTTGCATGCACCATTCGGCTCGCGGATTACGCGGGCCTGGGGTCTCGCCCTCCGCAAACGCTTCTGCCGGACGTTCAATTTCGAACTGCAGGCGGCGGCTACGGATAATGGACTCGTATTGTCGCTGAGCGACCTGCATTCGTTTCCGCTCGAGCTGGTCTTCGCCTTCCTGAAAGCCGGGACAGTGGAAGATGTTTTGGGGCAAGCATTGCTCGCCGCGCCGATGTTCGGCGCCAGGTGGCGATGGAATGCCACGCGCTCGCTCGCCGTGCTGCGATTCAGCGGCGGAAAGCGTGTTCCGGCCCCCATCCAGCGCATGCGCGCTGACGACCTGCTTGCGGCGGTCTTCCCCGACCAGATTGCTTGCCCGGAAAATTTGACCGGACCTATTCGCGTCCCAGATCATCCGCTTGTCAACGAAACCATCGATAACTGTCTTCACGAGGCAATGGACATTGACGGACTGCGAGAGATTCTGGAGGGCATCGAAAACGGCCGCATCCGCACCGTGGCGATCGACACCGTGCAAGCCTCACCGTTCTCGCATGAGATCTTGAACGCAAATCCGTATGCATTCCTCGATGACGCTCCGCTCGAAGAGCGGCGGACGCGAGCAGTTCAGCTGCGCCAGACGCTCGGAAGCGATGTGACCGGCGGAGAGGGCGTGCTTGACCCGGCAGTGATCGATCAGATTTCGGCCGAATCGTGGCCGGAAGTTCGCGATTCCGATGAGTTGCACGATGCCCTGCTCACGCTGATGCGCCTGCCGCCGGCCGAAGAGTGGCGGACGTTCTTCGACGAACTCGAGCGCGCGGGCCGGGTGTCGGCCATCGCCAGGGATGGCTCCCTCTTCTGGGTGGCCACCGAGCGCCTTTCTCTCGCGGACGATGCGAATGCCGTCGTTTCCGGCTGGATGGACTCCCTCGGTCCAGTGACTGTTTCAGTATTGGCGGACAAGCTCGGCTTTGCGCCGGAGACGGTGGAAGCGGTGCTCCTTCGTTTGGAGGTGCAGGGGCAAGTGCTGCGCGGCTATTTTCGCGGTACCGGCGGCGAGATACAGTGGTGCAATCGACGCATTCTGGCGCGTATTCATCGTGCCACGCTCGGACGGCTACGGCGCGAAATCGAACCCGTAACGGCCCTCGATTTCGAACGTTTCCTGCAATCCTGGCAGCATGTCTCGCGCGGAAGCCAGCTGCACGGCGCCGATGGAACGCTTCAAATTATCCGGCAGCTGCAGGGTTATGAAATTCCCGCGGCCGCCTGGGAAT
>DATHIZ010000244.1:0-5787 GCA_035316385.1 Bryobacteraceae bacterium
GCCCTTAGGGGACCTTCTATCCGGCAGTTTCTAGAGTACCGCCAATTTTCATCGTCAGGAGCGGCCGTCAACGGCCATGGTAGTTGTCCTGGGGTTGAACGCGATCCATCCCTGGAAGTTGTCCCATTCGATAAATTGTGCGCGCGCCACGATCCTGGTTTTGAGAATTTCCGGCGAGCCATCGACCAGTTGCAGGGCGCAGGAAGAACTCGGGTCTTCGTGCCAGTCCATATCGAGGACCCGCGCCCAAAAGTTCATGGCCGAGCGAAACTCGCGTGCCAGTTCCGGATTGGAAGTCGAGATTTTGACTCCGAGCCTCATGCTTTGGCGTTTCAGCAGCTCGAATCGCCGGCCACATGGGGAAAAGTCGCCATACCAGTTTGCCGCCCGCTGACCGGCGGAAGATACCGGAAGCGTGAGAAGGGGGCAGAGGATCACAATACGAACTGCATTACAGATTCGCGGCATGGGCGTACAGAAAACATGTGGCTTCCGTTCTAAAGTGCTCTCTCCATGTGCTTAACCAGAAAAATCCTGCGGGGCCAGGCAACTGGGTACGCTATCCTTTCAGCGAACTTACATGATTCTTCATCCCATCGACTGGATCATCGCGGCAGCCTGCCTTCTTGTCTGTTTTCTACCTGCACTGGCTTTCGGAAAACGCTCGGGGAAGAGCACTTCCGAGTTCTTCGCTTCCGGGCGCTCTGTGCCCTGGTGGCTGGCCGGGATCTCCCTGGTGGCCACGACATTTTCCAGCGACACACCCAATCTGGTAGCAAACATCGTTCGAACACAAGGCGTTGCGGGTAACTGGCAGTGGTGGGCCTTTACGCTGACCGGCGTCGCCACGGTGTTTTTTTATGCGCGGTTATGGCGGCGATCGGAAGTGCTGACCGACTTAGAATTTTATGAGCTGCGGTATTCGGGGAAGCCAGCTAAGGCGGTGCGTGGTTTTCGCGCCATCTACCTGGGACTGCTGTTCAATTGCATGATCATGGCGACAGTCGACTTGGCGGCCTGCAAAATAGCCAACATCCTCTTCGGCATGAACCGGTGGGAAACGCTCGCGGTGGTCGGAACGCTGAATGTCATTTTCGCGGCGCACTCCGGGCTATGGGGCGTCATGGTGATCGACATGCTTCAATTCTTTATCAAAATGGCGGCTGTGATCGCGGCCGCCTATTTTGCCGTGGAATTGCCGCAAGTCGGGGGCCTCAGCGGGCTGGTTTCAAAGCTGTCCGCGGCACGCGGCCCGGGCGGTTTGCACTATCTGAACATGCTGCCCGACTTTAAGAGCAACTGGGAACTGGCGGTGGCGGTTTTCGTAATGCCCCTGGCGGTGCAGTGGTGGGCGGTCTGGTACCCGGGCTCGGAGCCGGGGGGCGGGAGCTACGTTGCACAGCGCATGCTGGCCTCGAAATCCGAGAAGGATGCATTGGGCGGGTCCTTATTCTTTAATCTGGCCCACTATATTTTGAGGCCGTGGCCGTGGATTCTGGTGGCGCTGGCGTCGATCATTGTCTATCCGACGACGGAAGACATCCACAAGGCATTTCCGAATGTGGATCCGACCTTGATTGGTCCGGACATTGCCTTTCCCGCGATGCTGAAGTTTTTGCCCGCCGGCTGGATTGGCCTGATGGTGGGTGGGTTGATCGCGGCGAACTCGTCCACCATTCTGAGCCATTTGAACTGGGGCGCTTCGTACCTGGTTCACGATTTTTACCGGCGGTTTCTGAAGCCATCCGAGACCGAGAAGCATTACGTCCGCGCCGGAAGGCTGGCGACCGTTTTGCTGTTTGTTTTGTCCTCGGCGCTGGTGTTTGTTTTGCAAACGGCGCAAGAGGCGTTCTATTTGATGCTGCAGGTAGGCGCCGGCACCGGATTGCTTTATCTGCTGCGCTGGTTCTGGTGGCGCGTGACGGCGTGGTGCGAGATTGTGGCAATGTCGAGTTCCTTCGCCATTTCGGCAGTGTTCTTTGTTCTGACGAGGCGAGGACTTTCGATAGGAGCTGACCAACAACTGCTGCTGACCGTAATCGCCACCACAGTCTGCTGGATTGTCACGGCCTATTTTGGACCGCAGACCGACAAGCAAACGCTGATTGATTTCTACAAGAAAGTGCAGCCATTCGGACCCGGTTGGAGAAGGATTCGCGTGGAAGCGGGGATCTCGGACGCGGAAGCGGCTGCCTGGGCGAAGACGGATAACTTCCCGCTGGCGCTGCTGGGGTGGCTCGCCGGAACGGTGCTGATCTGGGCGGCGCTGTTTACGGTGGGGAACTTCCTATACGGCCGGCTTGGCTACGCTTACGGGCTGCTGGCAGTTTCTGTGGCAAGCGGAACGGTGCTGATTTCCGTGGTTCGACGGCTTTGGAAGTAGCGGTGGTAAGGAAAATCCGAGTGGCGGAAGGTGAGAAATTTGGTAGAATTGATGCTGTGGAAGCTGGCGGGTGGCGCTTGCCAGCCTCCTACGGTTCAGACTAAAGGTCGATTTCAACCCTCAATCTGGTCCGTTTCGACCTGAGTAAAATCAGGATAAGAAACAGCATCAGAAGAATCATTTACGATCCTCCTTTCTACTCCGGTAGATTGCAGCCCCGCTCTTGTACAGCGGGGTTTTGCATTTGGAGTCCGTAGGCTCCACGCAAACCGCGCTTTACTGCAACCGGGAGATAGAAACTTGAAAACCAAAGATTCCAGTGCTGGAAAACGTTATGGAATCTCCAAATTTTCTTATTCAGCCTGAACTTCCAGTTGCCGCTCAGCGTACTTACTAAAGCGGGTGTATGCCCGATGTGTGAGAAAATTAGCAGTAATTCCCAATATTCACAGGCAGGATGCTTGTCCAAGTCGAACTTATTATTTATCTTTTTGACGGTCTCCGTTTTGGGAAGCGTCACAGCATGCAGTAAGAAAACGCAACCTAACGCAATGGCGATGATGGCCATGCAGGCCGTGCCGGTTCGGGCCGCCGCAGCCACGGAAGCGGACGTACCGTTGAGCGTATCGGCAGTCGGCAATGTAGAGTCGATCACCACCGTGGACGTGAAGTCGCGGATAGCCGGCCAAGTGCTGCGCGTGGCGTTTCAGGAAGGGCAAAATGTTGTCAAAGACCAGTTGCTCTTCGAGATAGATCCGGAGCCGCTGAACCGTCAAATCGCTCAAACTGAAGCGGATATAGCGAAGGACCTGGCCTTGGAGCAGCAAGCGCGCGCGAACATCGCCAAAGATGACGCGCAAGTAAAACAGACCAACGCAGCGGCCGAGCGCGGACTGGCACTGGCGAAGGAAGGCATTTTCTCAAAAGAGCAAACCGAACAGGTGGTAGCCACAAACGATGGGGCACAGGCTTCGCTCGAAGCCGACAAAGCGGCGCTGGAAAGCGCAGCCGCTTCGTTAAGAGCCGACCGCGCCCGCCTGGAACAAACACGGCTGCAGTTGGCCTATACGAAAATCATGGCGCCCATCAGCGGACGCGCGGGAGCCATTGCCGTGAAGGCCGGCAACTTGATCAAGGACAACGACGCATCGCTGGTGACGCTGTTGCAGATGACGCCCATTTATGTTTCTTTCGGCCTACCGGAGCAATTACTGCCGGAGGTGCGCAAATACAACGGGGAGCATCCACTGCAGGTGGAAGCGACGGCGCAGGGTAGCAACAAAACAGAGACCGGTACGCTGCGTTTTATCGACAATTCGGTGGATGCCACAACCGGCACTATCAAACTGAAGGCGCAGTTCGAGAACAAGGGTGAAACGCTTTGGCCGGGCTCGTTTGTGAATGTGCAAGCGCGATTGCGTCTGGAACAGGACCGAATTCTCATACCCAGCCGCGCCATTCAAACCGGTCCCCAAGGCAAGTACGTTTGGGTAATGAATCAAGGGGACGCCACGGTTGCCATGCGGCCAGTGGATGTCCTGCGAATCTACAAGACGCCGCAAGCCGAGGAGCAAGCCGTGATCGGCACAGGACTCAAAGCGGGCGAAATGGTGGTTTCAGATGGGCAAATGAGGCTGATGCCGGGAGGCAAAGTGAGTTTGCTTAGTTCCGCGGGCCAAGCAGGCCAGCCGTAAGGAGCGGATATGCAGTTTACCGATTTCTTTATCCGCAGAGCGATCACGACCACGCTGATCATGGTGGCGATCCTGGGCTTTGGGCTGCTCAGTTATTTCTCGCTGCCGGTTAGCAATCTGCCGGCGGTCGAATACCCAACGATTCAGGTTTCGGCGGCCCTACCCGGCGCCAATCCGGATGTGATGGCGTCGTCGGTGGCGACACCGCTCGAAGCCGAGTTCGCAACAATCGCGGGTATTAACAGCATGTCTTCGTCGAGTTCGCTGGGATCGACAACGATCACTCTGCAATTCGATTTAAGCCGCAATATCGATGCGGCCGCGCAGGACGTGCAGGCTGCGATTTCGCGGGCGGAGGGCAAGCTACCCACAAACATGCCCACGCCGCCTTCCTATTCCAAGGTGAATCCGGCCGAGCAGCCCATCCTGTATATAGCCGTCTCATCCAAGACGATGACTTTGTCCGCGCTCGATCAATACGCGGAGACAATGATGGCGCGGCGCATTTCCATGATTAGCGGCGTGGCGCGCGTGCGGGTTTTCGGATCGGCCAAATATGCCGTACGCGTGCAGGCCGACCCCTCAAAACTGGCCGCCTATCAGCTTGATCTGGAGCAGGTGCGCAATACCTTAACCGCCGGCAGCGTGAATCTTCCTTCGGGGTCGCTGTATGGATATTCCAAGGCGTACAGCGTTCAATCCAATAGCCAACTCACTTCGGCGGGGCAGTTTGGCCGCCTGATTGTGACGTACAAGAACGGCAGCCCGGTTCATTTGGATGAGGTCGCGCACGTGTTCGATAGCGTGAGTGACACCAAATCGCACTTTTGGATTAACGGGCAGGACAGCATGATTCTGGCCGTACAGAAGCAGCCGGGCGTGAACACCGTGGAAGTGGCGGATGCAGTGCAAGCGCTGCTTCCGGTTCTGAAGCAATCGATGCCGGCGGGCGTAGAGATCGGATTTTCTTTTGACGCGTCTCAGAACATTCGCGAGTCCATCGCGGACGTGAAGTTCACGCTGATTCTGACCATTGGCCTGGTCATTGCGGTCATCTTCTTTTTTCTGCGCAATGTTTCGGCCACGGTTATTCCCAGCCTGGCGGTTCCGCTTTCCTTATTAGGAACATTTGCCGCCATGAAGCTGCTGGGCTTCACGGTGGACATGCTCTCCATGATGGCGATGACTCTTTCGGTGGGCTTCGTGGTGGATGACGCCATCGTCATGCTGGAAAACATCGTCCGGCATTTGGAAATGGGCAAGTCGCGCATGCAGGCCGCGCTCGAGGGCGCGCGCGAAGTCGGGTTCACCATTATTTCCATGACCATCTCGCTGGTTGCGGTTTTCATTCCGGTTCTGTTCCTGGGCGGAATCGTGGGACGCCTCTTGCGCGAATTTTCCATCACGATCGCCGTGGCGGTGCTGATTTCAGGCGTCATTTCATTGACCCTGACACCCATGCTGTGCAGCCGCTTTCTGCATCATGAGAGCCATCCCACAGGTGCGTTTTACCGTTGGTCAGAAGTCTTCTTTGTGTGGCTCAACAACACCTACCGCCGATCTCTCCAGAGCGTGATGCGGCACGGGCGGCTCACGCTGGCAGTGAGTGTGGTACTCACGATCATCACCGGCTATTTGTTTGTCGTAATGCCCAAAGGCTTCATGCCGTCGGTAGACCAGGGGTTCGCTTTCGGCGGCGACGAATCGGCG
>DATHIZ010000245.1:0-13290 GCA_035316385.1 Bryobacteraceae bacterium
ATCTCGCTTACGGTGAATTAGGTCAACAGTACGCATTTACGAATAATAAGCGTACCATTCTCAATAATTTGAAAGTCGTGACAAATTTGTCAAGAGGCTCCATTCCGGCATGATAAAAGCATTGGGATCCGTGCATTTTGACAGCTACCGTGAAGCTGCGGGTCAGGGCAGATCGCCGGCCAGCAGGCGCGGCAAATCGACGGCGGCCACTCGCAGCCCTACGTAAAATGAACCAAATAGTGCGTACACGGCACTCACTTCGTCAAACCGCATCTCATAGATGAGCTTCTTGAAGACCAGCGGATCGTCGGCGAAGAGGTCTACGCCCCACTCCCAATCGTCGAAGCCGATCGAGCCAGTAATGATTTGCTTTACCGAATCGGCATAGCGGCGGCCAATCAGGCCGTGCTCATGCATCATCCGCTGCCGTTCCGCCAAGGACACCTGGTACCAGTTTTTGGTCTCTCCGCGTTTGCGATCCATCGGGTAAAAGCAGAGATACTTTCCGCCGGGAATCGCGGGATACAGCCGGGAAGCCATGGCGGCCGATTGGCGAGCCAGCACTTCGGCAATGCCCGCCCGCCATTCCGGGGAATTGGGTTCCGCGCCCTTTTCGGCCAGTTGCGCGTAGGTCTTGGCGGTGGACTCGTAGAGCCCCAATTCCACGACCGAGAGATAGGAATGAACCGGCTCCAGAAAATCGGTCAGTTCCAACTGCTGAATGGCCAATTCCGCGCGATGAACGTCTTCGAGCGACTCCCGGAAATGCAGCAACAATAGATCGCCCTTATGTCCTATATGAGAGTAGAGCGCGCTTTGGTTAGGATGGCCGTTCTGCTTGGCGCCTGTCTCCATGGCGCTCAGCAGTTCTACCGCCTGCTGCAACATTCGATCACGATGAAATGTCTCTTGCGAACGCCAGGCCGCGCGCGAAAAGCGGAACATCTGATGGAGCGCGTAGGCACCCTCGGTGGTTAGCGGAACTTCAGGAAGTTCAACCATGTAGCAGCTCCCATGCCTTATCGGGCAAAGCAGGAATTTCATGGCGGCAACTGCCCGCAAAGATTTCCTGGAACAGCTCTACCGTCTCGGCATGGATGAGGCCGTTGTCGGCTAATACGTGCTTGCCCTGAATGTCAAACGGGTGGCCCCTCATTCCGGAAACTTTACCGCCCGCTTCCTCTACCAGCAGTGTGCCCGCCGCCATATCCCAGGGGCTTAATCCAAATTCCCAAAAGCCTTCGAGGCGCCCGCAAGCAGTGTATGCGAGGTCGATAGCCGCGGAGCCGCCGCGCCGCACGCCATGGGTGCACATGGCCAACTGGTAATAGAAATGAATATTTACATTCTGATGACGTTTGCGGCTGGGAAAGCCGGTGGACAGCAGCGAGTCGTTTAGCGTCTTCGCCTTGCTAACGCGAATCCGCGCTCCGTTCAGGCGCGCTCCTGCGCCCCGTTCGGCGGTGAAAAGTTCACGGTTCAACGGATCGTACACGACACCCGCAATGATTTCTTCATTGCGCGCCAGACCCAGCGTGACGTTCCAGAGCGGGAAGCCATGCGCGAAATTGGTGGTGCCGTCGAGCGGGTCGATATACCAGCGGAATGGGGCGTCCAACTCCGCCCGGCCGCCTTCTTCGGCAACAATTCCATGGTCGGGAAATTGCTGACGGAGACGGTTGACGATGAAAGTTTCGCTGGCGCGGTCCGCCGCGGTAACCAGATCATAGTCGCCCTTCAACTCGTACCCTACGCCCCGGTGGGCCATCAGGATCTGCCCAGCTTCGCGCGCGATCTCAATCGCCGCGTCCAGATAATGTGCCATATGCTTTCACTTCAGCACACAGCATGATGCGTATACGAATCAGAAGCTCAATTTCATGGCGAGCTGAATAATTCTGGGCGGGCTGAACGAAGTGATTTGGCCGAATGTGGAACTGGTGATGCTGACAATCGGCTGCAGAGTTGTCGCATTGTTCCAATTGGCGTGGTTGAAAATGTTAAACGCCTCGCCGCGGGCTTCCAGGTTAAAGCGTTCACGGATCTTAAATATCCGGCTCAAAGCGAAGTCGAGATTCCAAGTTCCCGGCCCCACCACCGCGAACCGTCCGAGATTGCCAAAGGCGCCTGCCGGCTGCATCTGGAATGCGAGTGGATTGATCCATGCCTTCACCGTCTGCTGCGCCGGAATCACGGCATTGGGAAGAACGACATCCGGCCGGTCTTGCAATTGACCGGTCTGCGAAATGTCCTTGCCACCGTCTGTCAGCGTGAGCGGTTGACCGCTGTAAGCCGTGAAGATAGGAGAGAGCTGCCATCCTCCGGTGAGTTGCCGCACAAATGCGTTGCCGACTCTCGGCGTGGCCACGACCATTGAGGTGTTGAAATTCAAACGGCGATCGAACCCGCAGCTCGAGCGTTCAGCCGCTCTGCTATTAGGATTTTGATAGATGGTTCCAGCCAACTCGCCCGTGAAATCAACATCGCTAATGCAATGCGACCACGTCAAGTTGGAAAGCAGCGTGAAGTTGTTCGCGAAACGATGCTGGACCGAAGTCAGCAGCCCGTTGTAATTCGAGTTTCCGCCATCGTCAGCCACTTCGATCCCGCTGTAGGCCTGCCCGAGCGTGGGATTCTGCAGGTAGAGCACTCGCCGGGTATTGAGTGATGCCGTGCTGTTTGGAATGTAAACGCCGGGATTGATGTCGTAGGAACCGAGAATGTGGCTCGTTTTGCTGCCAATGTAGTTCACCGTCAAGAGCCAGTCTTTCCCTAATTGCCGTTGAAAGCTCAGATTCCACTGCATCATGTAGGTAGGCCTGACATCCGCCGGAATGGAAACGTACGTGCCGCCCGCGGGGAAAATAGAGGCGCCTGGAAAGGGATTGCCGCCGGGGTAACCGGCATATGGATTCGAAAAGGAGACGTTCGTAAGCGTCACCGAAGAAGCATAGGGTGGATTCGTGGTTAAGCGCTCGGGGAAGAAGAGTTCGGTCGTATCGTGCATCAGCGCGAAGGCGGACCGGATGGTTTGTTTACCATCGCCCTTCGGATCCCAAACCATTCCGATACGCGGAGAGGTTGCGAGCAGATGCCATTGCGAGAAGTATTTGCCGTTTGCATTGGCCGCGTCTCCGGCGAACAACAATCCGGCGGGCGCGTTTGGATAGACCGTGCTGTATTGGCCGGCATTGAAGGCAGCCAGTGAAAACTGGTTGCCGCGACCATATTTGTCATAGGGAGGAACCGATGGCTCCCAGCGGACACCCAGATTCAAGGTAAAATGCTGCGTGACGCGGTACGTGTCCTGCACATATAACGACGTAACAGTTTGGCGCAATGTGTTGGGATTCGGATTTCCATCGTTGAATGTTTGGAGCCGCCCGAGCAGGAAGTCCGCCAGATTATCGCCGGAATACGCTCCGCCGAACGTGAACTGGCCGTTGGACTGCTGGTTGTTCACTATGTTGAGTTGCAGCTTACGGACGTCTACGCCAATGCCGAACTGGTGCTTGCCGTGGATGACGGTGTAATCGTCGGAAAGCTGATAGGTGTTGGTATTGAAATACCCGGGCGCGCAAGTACCGCAGCCGACGGCGAAGTAGTTAGTGACGGTGAGGTTGATAAAGTTCGGCAGCAAGTTGAACATATTCACACCCAGAGACACGGGGCTGAACAGGTTTGGAGCGGATCCGCGATTATCCCGGCGGCGATTGAACGTGACGTGAAATGAATTCAGGCTCGTCGGGCTGAAGGTATAAGTATCGCCGAAGGTAGCGGTTTGCGAACGATCATCGTTGCCGGCAGTGGTTGTGGTGAGGGCATTGGATCCGTCAAACGTGGCGGGAAGAGTGTAGTCATAAAGGAAATACCGCCCGAACATGTTGTGCTTTGGGCTGACCACATAATCCACACGGGCGACATACGAACTATCGGGGCTGTTGGCGGGGATGCCGTACCGGATCTGTCCGCACGGATCAGCGCTCACCGGAATGTATTTGGTCACGAGCTTAATAGCGGCCGGATCGAATTGGGAGACGGGAATCTGGTTGTTAGCGTACGGCGCTCCGCTAATGGGATTTTTTAAAGCGATCGGACTGGAGTGGCAGGTCGGGCCATCGATCGTCCCGAAGTCTCCCGCCAAAGTGGCCGCCGTGGGAACAAAACTGATAGTGCTTGGCGGATTGCTGCGCTGCCGCGTGCCTTGGTACCCGCCGAAGAAAAATAACCGGTCGCGAACGATCCGGCCACCGAGGACACCGCCAAACTGGCTCCGCTTGAGCGTATCGCGGGCGTTGGTACCGGCCTGACGGGCATTCAAATCGCCGTTGCGGAGAAATTCGAAGAGATCCCCATGGAAGGCATTCGCACCGGACTTTGTGACGCTGTTCACCACGCCTCCGGGATGCAACCCGTATTGAGCGGGCATGGCGCTGGTCTGGACGCTGAACTCCTGCAGCGCATCCGGAAACGGGAGCGGCAGGTTTACGTTGCTGAACGGATCATTGTTATCGCCGCCATCCAGGAGAAAGTTCAAACCGTTGGCCTGGCCGCCCGCGACCGAGTAAGTAATCGAGCCGGCGGAACCCTGAATGTTCTTGCTTCCGGTCAGATCTCCAGCCGGAGTACTGGTCGCAGCGCCGGTGAGTAGAATCAATTGAGTCGCATTGCGCCCATTTAAGGGCAGTTCCACGACGCGCTTCTGATCGATCACCTGGGAGAGCGCATTGTCCTTGGTCTCCACCATTGCGGCGTTGGCGACAACTTCGATACTTTCCGAGACGGAGCCGATTTGCATGATGACGTTCGCCTCCACGTTATGGGCGACTTGGAGAACGATGCCAGTTTGCGAATAATTCTTAAAACCGCGCGCCGTAACCTCGAGCTTGTAAGCGCCCACGGGCAGATTCGGCAGCGCATAGCGCCCCTGCGGATCACTTACCGTATTGTGAACCTGCTGTTTATCAGTTTCGGTCATCCGAACCTGGGCGTTCGCTACTGGCGCGCCCGATTGGTCAAGCACATGGCCATCTACTTCGGCTATGGCAACCGCCTGCGCAAAGGCAGAAGGTTCGAGAAAACACAGGCAGGTAGAGGCAACCAACAGTACGGCGGTACATGTGGAGCAAAACGACTTGAAGAGAACCAGCTCTAAGTGAAGCGAGCGGATCGAGAAGGACAGCATGGCCTACTCCTTTCGTGGTCCCGGACGCAAGATCCGGACATGCAAGACTAGGTCGAAATCCTCTAGCCCCGTTTATAGATTGTGCTCGACCTCTTAGAAAAGAGCAAGGCCAATCTACTCAGAGACTCAACCAGCTACGGCTCGTAGTATCCGTTGCGCGAGATCACGTGTATCCGGCCCTCGCGCACCGCCACGTTAACCGGGTGAAAGCGCCTCGGCTCCAGGCGCACGTCTTTCGGATAAAAGCCAAGAAGATACTGCGTACGGAGTTCGCGGATAATCTCGGCAAAGGCCTGGTCCAGATGCGCGAAACCCTCCGGGTAAAAAATCCGGCCGCCGGTGGATGCAGCGAGAGTCGCCAGTGCATGCTCGCCGCCGGTGTTTCGCCCCGTGTCGTTTGCAATCGGCACCACCACAACCGGATACATGGCGACGTCCGCGCGTTGCGCCTCGGCCAGCGCATCTCCGTATTTCTTGTAGCTGGTGGTGTCGCCGCCGTCCGTCACGACCACAATTACATGCCGGCCGGGCCGTCCGTAAAGCGTGTTGCTGGCCAGATAAACAGCGTCATAAAGCGAAGTGCCGCCATCGCCTTGCAGAGCGTGTAACGCCCGTTCGGCCCGTTTATGGTTGCGCGAGTAGTCTACTTCGAGATTGGTGCGCCAGTTAAAGCTAAACACCGCAAAAACGTCTTCCGGATTCCCCGCCCCCAGTAAAGCCGGAATGAAACGGAGCACCGAATCTACTTCGTAGTGAAGATCGATGCGGGTGCTGCCACTGGTGTCAATGAGGACAGCAACCGACAGCGGCAGGGAGGTGTTGCGTTCAAATACCGCAATCTCCTGTGGAACGCCGCTGTCAGCAACGCGAAAATCCTGCTTATCCAGATTTGCCACAATCGCGCCAGAGGGATCGCGCGCAGAAACAAGCAAGCGGACCAAGTTAACCCTGACGGAAAATATCAGGGCTTCGGGCTGGGGGTCGGCAGACCTGGGGGGATTTGACGTATTGGGCGCCGGAGGAGCTGCCGGCTTGAACTGCCCCCACGAGAACGCTCCGGCGGTGAAAAATAGCGCGGCTAGCCAGAGAAGGCTAGCGCGGTTCATGCTGGGGTGCATCAGCCGGCGGACCCGCCAACAAGCGCTCATCCCACTCACCGTCCACCCAAACTTCGCCATCCACGAAAAACTCTTTCTTCCAGATAGGCACCTCGCGCTTCAGGCGGTTGATGCCTTCCAGCGCAGCTTCGAAGGCCGGCTTGCGATGCGGCGCGGTGGCGACTACCACTACGCTGGCCTCGCCAATTTCCAAACGCCCCAACCGGTGAACCATGCCGATCCGGCCAATGGCGAACTTTCCGGCAATCTCCAGCCCGATGCGGGCCATTTGCACTTTGGCCATCTCCTCATAGCACTCGTATTCCAGATACTGAGTCGCCCGCCCCTTGGTATTGTTACGAACCACGCCGTCGAAGACTACTACAGCGCCGTCTTCGGGCCGCTGCAAAGCCGCCGCCAGTTTGCTAGTGTCAATCACATCCCGGGTCAGGGCAAAAAAATGACCGCCCGACCCACCGCTCACCGGCGGCAAGAAAGCGATTTCATCATTATCGGTTAGCAATGTGTCGGGCTTGGCAAATTCCCGGTTCCTGGCAAATAGAATCGACGAACGAGTGTCACGCAAGGTTTCGAAGCGTTTCGAATAGGCCGCGAACACATCGTCCAAGGTATCACCCGACGCAATCTCCAGCGTCTCTTCCGAGCGTCCCACGATATCCTTCAACACTCCGAAAAACAGCACCTTCACCCGCATGTCCAAATGCTAACAAGCCGGTGCGGCGGGGCCGGGGAAAGATCGCACGCCAGACAAGTCTGCTGCGGATGTTTCGGCCTGTGAAGCTAATGCAAGAAAGGCGCAACGGTTTCGCTCCAGCTTTAGATCCGCGCTCTTCGACGATTTTACAAGGGTGTAGTATAGTTCCCTTTCCCCGAGCACGTAGATCATCAAGTTGCGCCCGGCCTGCTAACAGCGTAGTATCCATAAAATGCCTACTCGACTTCCTTCCGGTGAAACCGTCCTATCCTGCCCAATGTGCAACAGTCATGCGTCCAGCGATTACTCGGTGGTCGGGTACGGCTCTCAGCCGGAAGGCGTTCCGCACTTCCCTGTCCTGCGATGCCGTCGGCACGGCGTTGAGTTTGCAGACGCTCTTCCGGCTGCGCCGGCGCCCAAAACTAAGGTTGCAGCTGAATTAAACAGTCTGGTTGCGCTTTATGGATCTGATCCAAACCAGCTTACCCCTCGGTACGTTGAGTTTATGGACCGTGTTGAGGCGATTGTCGGCGCGCCGAATGGTGGTGTCCTTCACGATGTGGGCTGCGGAGTGGGGCACTTGCTCTTCGAGGCGCGGCGGCGGGGATGGCAGGTGCAGGGCAGTGACATCGCGATGGGTGTAAAGGAGGGTATAGAGCGAAACGGCATCCATTGCCTGATTGGCAGCCTATCGAATCTGGAAATTCCTGGTGAGTCATGCGATGTGGTTACAAGTTTTTGTGTGCTCCCTCAGCATCTAGTCGAGCCAACTCCAGACATGCTCGCAGTTGCACGTATGCTCAAGCCAGGCGGGTGGTTTGTCCTCCAGTTTCCCGACAATGGGCCATTCCGGAGGGTAAGCAAGATTACATACCGCATTTTCGGAGATTCTCCTATCTCACGCCGCACCATAGCGAACGTTTACGGGCCAGGTGGTCATCAGTTCGCCTACACACGCAAGAATTTGGAGCAATACTTATCGATGTGTGGATTCAACGATATAATCTTTCAATCTTATTCCGGATCTCCAAAGTGCACTCTCAGCCGATTCCACCGTAAGCCGCTCTGGTATCGCGCTTCGGCGGCTGTCGCCGTTTACACCCTAAAATTCACCGGCGATGTTGTAGGGATTCCGAACCATTCAATTTTATTCGCGAGGAAATAGGGACCGTTGAACGTCCGCTCAAGAGTCTCAATTTGACGCCGGCGGGCGCTACTGTAGGCGCCAAGCCGTACATCTGAGCAGCGGGCAACCGCTTGGCGGTCGGGCTGCCTTTCCTGCGCGAATGTGCAGAAATCACCTACGGTTGCTTGTCTCTCCATCCAAATTTCCGGGTTTAGTTACTTCAGATCTGTTGAACGCTTGCCCCAGGTGGGGGAAGGCGGTTCGGTACTTCTCCGCTCTACTGGTTTTTCCTTGAGCAGGCGCAGCGCCTCCTGCACCGCGCGGTCGAGTTGAGGATCGTGGCCGGCGATCACTTCCTTCGGCCAGTTCTCCACGTCAATGTCGGGCGTGGTGCCCTCGTTTTCGACAGCCCACTTCCCTTCCCGGGTGAAGAAGCCTCCGCGAGGGGCGATCATGGAACCGCCGTCAACGAACGGCGGGGTGTCCGCCGTGTGCACCAAGCCGCCCCAAGTCCGCTTGCCGACGAGTAAGCCGATGTGACGATGATGGAACATCCAAGGCATCAAGTCGCCGCCCGAGCCGGCCATTTCATTTACGATCATCACCTTGGGTCCCCAGATGCCTGCTGACGGACTGGTAAACGGATAACGATCGCCAGCGACGTTGTTGAAGTAACCATCGAAATCGCGCTGCAGAACGTCAATAATGTAGTCCGCCGCCGAGCCGCCGCTGTTGAAACGCTCATCCACGATGACTCCCTTTTTCTCCTGCTGGGCGAAAAAGTAGCGATTGAAGCTCGTATAGCCGGGCTGCGCCGTACTGGGCAAATAGACGTAGGCCAGTTGGCCCCCGGAGAGTTTGTCTACCAGCCTGCGATTTGCTTCCACCCACGCGCGCGTGCGAAGGCCCTGTTCGTTGGGCACGGGGACAACTGTTACTTGACGAGAACCGTCGGGAGTGGAGCGGCTGTTTACGGTGAGAACGGTCTGCCGGTCCGCCGTGCCATCGAGCAGGCGATAGATACTGTCGGGCGCCTTCAGATCAGCACCATTGATGGCGAGCACATAGTCACCTACTGAAACATTCAAGCCAGGCACGGCCAACGGAGCACGCAAGTCAGGATTCCAGCTTTCCGTGTCGTAAATACGAGTAATTTTATAGCGGTCCCCGTCGATGCTGAAATCCGCGCCCAGAAGTCCGCCTCGGGAATTCGGAATAGCAGGCATATCGCCGCCACGGACAAAGGAATGGCCGATGGCGATTTCCGCGCCCATGGTGTCAAGCAGGTAATTCAAATCCGCACGATGCCTCACGTATGGCAGCATCTGACTGTACATTTCCTTCATTCTGGGCCAATCCGCGCCATGCATGTTCGGCACGTAGAGATAATCCCGCTGGTTGCGCCAGCCTTCGTAGAAAATTTGCTTGAATTCTTCTTTGGGCTCCAAATACATTCTGAGGGAAACGTTCAGACGGCGATGGCCAGGCGCAGGAGGCACACGATCCGCGTCCACGAGAAAGACCGAGGGAGCGGGTGGAGGACCTTCGCTTGCCGGGGCGGCCGCGGGACCGCGCGGAGGAGCTGTCGTGTAGGCTAACTTGTGTCCATCGGCGCTTACGTTGTAGGTAGAAACACCGCTGACAAATACCGCGACTTTGCGATCACTCAAACGATAGCGATGCAACGTGGCGGCAGGCGGTCCGGCCGCGGCCCCACGGCCGGCCGAGCCTTCCAGAAAGTAGACGGTTCCGGCGATACCGGCTCGAAGCTGCGTATACTGTCGCGAAGGAATGGCGGGCACCGATAGAATGCGCTGCTGCAAATCTTCGAAATCGATCCGGACGGTAACGGGCGTGCGAGCGGCGCGTCTGACAGGCTCGGTTGTCTCCGGCTTCGCGTCGTCACCCGGTGTGCTGGGCGCGGCGGCAGGCGGCGCGCTCCCTACTCCACGATCTTCATCGCTCTCCGGAAGCAGGGGACTTGGGTCGCTCTTACTGAGCACAGCCACATATAGGCCAAAATTCTCATCGTGGTCGTAGGAGGTCATGTCGAGCCACTGCGACTTCAGTCCGAAATCAGTGGAGGCAAAGAACCAAAGATACTTACCGCTAGCGTCCCAGGCCGGCCAAACGGAATCGGCCAAGCCGTCGGTGATTTGCTTTCTCTCTCCGGTCTCGACGTTAGCGATAAAGATGGCGTGATAGAGAGAGCGCAAGTGACTGGCATAGGCGACATACTTTGAATCGGGGCTCCAGACCGGATTGACCGTCCGCGCTGGCACCATCCATGGATCTTCGCCCACGATCTTGGCTTGGCCGCTGGCGATATCAAGCACCCAGACTTTCAGGTTTGTATCGGTGTACAGCAACTTCTTCGAATCCGGCGACCACGATGGGGTGTAGTAGTGGCCCGTCTTGGGAAGGGCGATTTCATGCGGGGGAGTGATCCCGTCCTGCGCCTCAATGACCACCTTATATTCACCCGACCGGTCGCTGAAATAGGAGAGGAATTTACCATCCGGAGACCAGGCCGGATCCCGCTCGGCGGCGCCGCTGGTATTCGTCAAATTGCGAACGTCGCCCTTTTCAGCCGGGATGGTGAAAATTTCGCCGCGGGCCTCCACGGCCAGGCGTTTTCCAGTGGGCGAGACGATGAGGTTGGTCATGCGATTCGTGACGTCTTCCCAATGCGGCATCATCCACGGGAAGTCACCCGCGGCAGTGATGTTGACTATGTGCGATTTGCCGGATTTAGCATCCAGCTCATGGATGTACCCGGCTTGCTCGAATACCACGGCTCCGGACGTGGAATCGATTGATTTGACGTCAAAGTCGGAGAATTTGGTCATCTGCGCGAGCTTTTTCCGGGCGAAATCAAAAGACCACACATTCGCTACTCCATCGCGATCGGAAATGAAATAGACAGACTCACCAACCCACACGGGATCCATGTCTTTGGAGTCAGTCCACTGTGGCGACACTACATCGAAATTCTTCATGTCGGCGATCCAGATCGGCCGGTTTTGGCCGCCCCGGTAATTGCGCCGTTCTTCGTCCCATGAGTTATTCATGCGATAAGCGATATGCGATCCGTCAGGAGAAATCTTGCCTTGGTATCCGCGCGGCAGCGGCAGGGGCTCTTCCACTCCGCCCGCGACAGGGACCGTCCAGAAGCGCATGACGGCGCTGGGCGCCCAGGACGCGCGGGAAGACGTAAAGAGAATGGATTTGCCGTCGGGCGTCCATCCCTGCACGAGGTCAGGACCGGGATGCCAAGTCAGGCGCTTGGGTTCCCCGCCCTCGACCGGCGCCACGTACACATCCGTGTTGCCCGCATACTCCGCGCTGAAGGCAAGTAACTTTCCATCGGGCGAGAAATGGGGGTTACTCGTCTGCCCCTGAAAACTAGTAAGTCTGCGGGCCGTCCCGCCTGCCCGCTCGACGATCCAAATGTTATTGGCATACGCAAACGCGATGTTAGCGGCACTTACCGTCGGCGTACGCAGCAGACGAGTGCCAGAGTAGTCTGCCGCCGTGACGCTGGTTTGCACACCGGCAGAAATTAGAAGACTGAGCACGAGAGGGAGGTAACGCAGCATATTTTTGAGCATAAATACAGCGGGTACGGCTGCCGAATATTGAACTATGTTACATGCGCGGCGCCGCCGCGGGATGGAAGCCCACGCTCTGCCATAGTTTTTGGGCGTCGTACATGCGTCCATTGGTCACAACGTGAGAGACCTTGCGAATATCGGAGATGTTCATCAGAGGGTCGCCCTCGACGAGAATCAAGTCCGCCCTCTTGCCAGGTTCAATCGTGCCGGAAGCGCGATCGAGGTGCATGGCGCGAGCGGAGACGATCGTGGCTGACTGGATGGCTTCGAGCGGAGTGAATCCAGCCTGGACATAGAGTTCCAGCTCCCGTAGCAGGCCATAACCGGGCAAACCGGTATCACTACCGGGGACGATAGGAATGCCGGCCTTATGCAGCGCGCCAATGACGGCCAGGGTCTGCGCGGTTCGCGTCTTCATCTGCCCGGCCGTGGTATTGCCGCCCATGCCGCGGAACTTCGCATTCAGCACAAAGGGTGCGTTGCCGATGCCGGGTTCGAATGAGGCGACATCGACCTCCTTCGAATGACCGGCCATTTCTCCCCAGCCGGCTGTAGGGTCAACCACGGTGTGCTGCTCTTTCAAGAACTCGATGGCCTTGCGCGCGGTATTTGAATTGACGTCGACAGGACCGCGCGCGGTGTCCGGCGAACGCAGCATGCTGGAAACATAGTTCAGATGATTGATCTGATCCATGCCGTCTTCAATGCCTTCAAAGGTATTCACGGCCTGAGGCACGTGACCGGTGACAGTCATGCCCTGGCGATGTGCCTCTTCAGCGATCGCCTGGATCACGTCGGGCTTCAAATAGGTATATAGCTTCATTTGCTCGAAGCCCGCGGCGTAATAGCGGTCGACGACAGCACGGCCTTCGTCCGGCGTTTCGGCGGTGACATGGCCAAACGCCTTGATTCCTCCTGCATCCACCAATCCGGCCAGAAGCATGCGCGGGCTGGGAGCTTTGAGTTTTTCGATTGAGTCGCGCTGGGCGACCAGATAGTCGAACTCGCCGCCGCAATCGCGCGCCGTCGTAATGCCGGCAGCCAGGAGTGCCGGGCCGAATTCGACTCCCGACGCATGGATATGCATTTCCCAAAGCCCGGGCAGCAGGGTTTTGCCTTTTGCCTCAATCACTCTGATGCCACGCGGAATTTGTAGTGTGTTGCGCGGCCCGGCGGCGGTGATCATTCCGTTGCGGACAACAACCACGGAATCTTCGACCGGTGCGCCGCCAGTGGCATCCACCAGCCGTGCGCCCGCGATGGCAAAGGCGCCGGAGCCTTCCGGCGGAACCTGGCGGGAGATTGCCTTGAAGTCAGTCATCTCTTGAGCCACTCCGCTGCGATAGAGCTGTGGCAATGCGGATTCATACTCGGTGCGCACCGCTTCCATGGGCAGCCCTCCGGCGAAAGTCATGGCCGCGGCCAGATCGCCCTGCGCGTTCATCCAAAGAACTTCACGGCCGAAGGCCAGGTTGGCGACGGTGTAGCGGTCCAGCTTGATGTGCCGGCCGTTGACCAGGATGGCATCATGCCCGGCAAGTTCGATTCGAACC
>DATHIZ010000246.1:0-5407 GCA_035316385.1 Bryobacteraceae bacterium
GTTGAAGGACGCTCGAGCACGCCGGTGCTGGCTTTGACCGCGTACGCGCTCAAAGGTGAAGTACAGAAGACGATCACGGCCGGTTGCACCGAGCATCTCACCAAGCCGGTTAAGAGATCGGTTCTAGTAGACGCTATCTACCAGCACAGCTTGCAGGTGGAGAGAGGAGCAGTGGCTGTTCCACAAGCGGCACAGACAGTTGGCGTGGATGACGAAATGAATGTGCTGAAGCCCGCCTACCTCCAGGGCTTACGCGCGAACATCGAGGCCATCCTAGCGGCAGTCGATCAAGAGGACTACGTGGTAGCTCGCAAACTGGGTCATCAGATGGCCGGCTCGGGCGGCGCTTATGGCTTTCCTGAGATCACCAAGCTCGGGAAAGCACTGGAGAAAGCCGGCAGCGAGGAAAGCGGCGATGCCATTCGCGGTCACCTGAAAGCGCTGGCTCACTATGTTGGCACTGATGAAGGCGGCGCCGGGGCGGTCGAACTGCCAATCTCAAGCGACTTGGCGGAATTATGAATTTTTTTCAATTGACCGCGTGTAGGCCCAGCGTTTCCCACTAAGGTTTTTGATTCGCGGAGTCGATTAGCTTGCAGGAGTTCACCCCAAATGGACAGCACTGTAAGCAGCAATTCCTTCAACCGCGAAGACTTGGCGGGAAAGCGCATCGCCATCATCGGATACTCGCCGGAGGAAGCTGCGCCCTTTCAAAAGATTTTAGATGGAGCCGACGCTTTCTGCCGTGTTTTAAGTCCGCAAGACGCGGACGGTACCGGCTTGCGCGCCTTCGACGTGGCCATCTTGCGGCTCGATGAGAGCGAAGTTTCGCCGCTGCTCGACGACAAAGAGGCGACCCATCGGGTGCCATTCCTTCTGGTAGGTTCCAGCGGAGCTATACAGAAAAACTTGGCCGCCGCGCGAGACAAATCCACGGACTTCCTGCTGAAAGACGCCTGGTCTCCGGATGAGCTAATGCTTCGAGCTTTAAAGCTGTTGTCAACGAACAGCCAACCGAAGAAGAGCGGAGCCCAAGCCAATGGCAAACAGACGGTGGTGATTGCCGACGATGACTCGTCCATCACAACTTTGCTGAACATGACGTTGAAAAAGGCAGGATTTGATATCCATATCGCCCGCGACGGAGGCGAAGCCGTGGAAGTTGCGAAAAAGGTGCGCCCGGACCTGATGATCATAGACATAAACATGCCGTATCGCGACGGGTTTGAAGTGCTCACCATACTCCGTCAGAATCCCGATACCGCCTTCACCAAGGTTCTGATGCTGACGGCCTCCGAACAGGAAGTGGACGTTTTGCGGGGCTTCGGTCTGGGCGCCGACGACTATGTGATTAAGCCCTTTAATCCCATGGAAATAAGTGCTCGCGTAAAAAGTCTTCTGGCCAGGGCCCAATGAACGCGGCAAAGTTGACGGTGATCGTTTGGGCTTTGCACCTGACGTCCGTCGTTTTGCGGCCGCAGGACGTGCCCAGCAAGGAGGCATTGGCTCAGCAGGCGGTAACCGCGCACCGCTTTGCCGAAGCCCGCGATCTTTATGTGTCGCTAACAGAAAATCATCCGGAGAATGCCTCCTATTGGGCGGCACGCGGACGCGTCTCGGGATACTTAGGCGATTATCCCGGCGCTCTTGCTGCTTATGACAGAGCGCTTGCCATAGATCCTAAGAATGTAGATACGATGGTTGGAAAGGCTTACGTTCTGCTGTGGCAGCAGAACTTTCCAAGCGCCACAGCTCTCCTGAATGAGGCGCAGGCATTGGCTCCGGAATCGGCGGAAGTGGACCTGGCGATCGCACAGGAGAACTACTACCGGCATCGCCCCAAAGAGGCTTTGACCGGGCTGCAAAAGATACTCCGGCGGAATCCGCAAGATGCCAGCGCTCTTGAGCTAAAATCCCGCCTCCGCTCCGAGCGGCAGATTCGGATCGAACTAGGAATCATCGGAGATTCTCTTTCGGTTGGGCTCAACGGAGTTTCCGGGCTGGTGGACGTAGGGCTGGTGTCGCCGAACAACTTTATCTCTGTGCGCTACGAAGATTGGCTGCGCTTCGGGCAGCGAGTGATCAAGGGCGGCGCAACCTTCAGCCATACCTTTCCGCACTTTTGGACGGTCGATGCGTCGACCGTGATAGGTTCGCGGGGAGACGTGCTGGCCCGCTACGACGATTCGATAGGTCTGAAACACCGGTTTCGCACCGGATGGGCAGCGTCCACAACCTACCGCGACCTGCTCTTTGATCGAGCACACGTACGCCTGGTAAGCCCCAGCCTCGAATATTCCTTCGAGAAACCTATATCGCTACAAGCAACCTACACACGCGGCTGGAACACCTACAGCAGCCTGCTGCAGCTCGGTCAACCTACAAATTCAGTACTTTTGCGCTACAACCAAACTTTCAAGAAAGTTACAGTTCACGGCGGCTGGAGCAAAGGAGTCGAACTCTTCGCAATTCCAGTGGTGAATCAGCTTGGGCAGTTCCACGCAAACACCTATATCGCCGGCATCGATATTCCTATTTCGAAAATTCTGACAACCAAGTTCGAATACGCATTTCAGCGGCGCAACTCCGGCGTTAGCGAACAGGTTTATTCCGCACGACTAGTATTCCAAAGGTGATATGAGCCCAAATACTTCGGCTAAGAGCTATTTATGGTACGGGACCGGCCTGCTGGCGGCCGACGTTCTATTAGTGTGGGCCTTAGAGCGCATCTTCGCGGTCCGGAACACCCATTCCGTTATGCTGGCCCTTCCCTTTGCCTTCTGCATATTACATCTGGTCGCCATTGCCGTGCTTGCAGTGGCCATGATCTACCGCAAAGCGGCACGTGAAATCTTTGACGCCCGCGCACGCGTGTTGGAACCCGACTTGCAGAGCAGGTTTACCGACCACGCCTACGGTACGGACCAGAGCGCCGCCCTCAAGCCTCTCCTTGCAAAGGACGCCCTGATTGTTGAGCATTCGCTCGTACAGTTTTCACTTCTTATGAAAGGTCAGGGGCGGGAGCACCTCTGCGAGCTAGCCACCGAGCTTGGTTTCACGGCGAAATGGAGCCGGGAATGCACGTCGGGCAATGCCGAACGCAGACGAGCGGGTGTAGTGGCGCTTTCCCTGATGCCGTTGAGCGCCAGTAGGATTTCCCTCCGAAAGGCGTTGCACGACCGCGATCCCGAGATACAGGTCCTAGCCGCGCGGGCGCTGGTTCAATCCGGTGATCAAGCAGAGTTGCAGGACATCTTCGTTTTCAGCCTCAGTCAAACTCTACGCATTCGCGCTTGTCTCACTGAAGATTTCCGGAGACACGCCACCACACTTTGCGCAACCGTCGTGCCAAAAATTCTGGCCACCGGCGACAAGAAACAAATCATCATTATGTTCGAGATGTTGGGAGCATGGCGGAGATCCATTCATTTAGAAGGCTGGAAGCAGATGTTCGATGGATCCAGCGGATCGAATCGCGCCGTCGTACTTCGCTTGCTGCCATACGTCAGCTCTCCCGATGAGGCCCAAGCGCTGCTATTGGGGGCGCTCTCGGACGAGAGCCAGGAAGTAAAAATAACCGCGGCAAACATCGTCTCGCATTGGGAACTTTCCGCCGCCGTGCCGGCGCTTTCCGTGCTCCTGGCGGATTCGCGGCCGGAAGTAAACCGAGCGGCGGCACAAGCGCTCAGCAGACTCGGAAGCGTCGGACAGCAGGTGCTCGAGGAGGCTGTTCTTGGGCACATGAGACGCTCGGGCGGCGCGGCGCTCGAAGCCCTCGAATATTTCAATACAGGCAGGCTAGTAGGCACAGCAATATGATGCAATTCGCGGACGTCTCAAACATTTTTACGATCGTAGAAAAATGGTTCATATTCTACGTCTGTGTCGACAATGGGCTGCAGTTCATGCTGCTTGCTGTCGGCTTCTTTACACTACATGGCAAACGCGGGCGGCTTTCCTTGCCGGAGATCGAAACACTCATGAAATCCCCCCTTCTTCCAGGAGTTTCGGTCCTCACACCCGCCTACAATGAAGAACTCACGATATGCGATTCGGTGCGCTCCATGCTTATGCTGCGCCACCCGTCGCACGAAGTGATCGTGATTAATGACGGTTCCACCGACCGGACGCTCTCGTTGCTGACCGAGGAGTTTCGTCTCTATCGTTCCAGCCGGATTCCCACCGGCAATCTGCCAACCTCGGCCATCCACGGTGTTTACGAGTCGCTCGACTCCATCAAGCTAGTAGTGATTGATAAGGAGAACCGGGGCAAGGCGGACGCGTTGAACGCTGGCCTCAACCACTCCCGGATGCCGTTGGTGGGCGCCGTGGATTCCGACTCTCTACTTGAACGAGATGCGCTGATCGGTGTGTCCACGCCTTTTTTGGAAGATCCCGACAACACCGTGGCTACAGGTGGAATCGTCCGGGTCATAAATGGCTGTACAGTGAAGCACGGCCTAGTGCAGCACATTGCCGCGCCCAAGTCTCTATTAGCGCGCCTCCAGGTAGTCGAATACCTGCGAGCGTTCCTGGGCGGCCGGGTCGCTCTAAGTTCCATGAATTCACTCATGATCATATCGGGCGCATTCGGATTGTTCAAACGCCAGGCAGTTGTCGAAGCCGGCGGTTTTTGGACCAACACTGTCGGCGAAGACATGGAACTCGTCCTTCGCTTGCACCGGCAGAAAGGTCCCGACGGCCGCCGGCGCCGGGTTGTCTTCGTCCCGGAACCAGTATGCTGGACGCAGGTTCCCGAGAAAATGGATGTTCTAAAACTCCAACGCAATCGCTGGCAGCGAGGCGCGACCGAAAGTATTTTCAGACACCGGCATATGATGGGCAAGCCGGCGTGGGGAACGCTTGGACTTTTCGGCCTTCCCTATTTTCTTGTGTTCGAGCTCTTCGCCCCGATGATCGAGATGGCCGGCTATGCGTTCACCATTTTTGGCCTGCTCTTTGGCTTGATCGTACCGTTCATTGCACTTGAGTTTTTTGTCGTGTCGGTCCTGTTTAGTCTCTTCCTTTCGCTCAGTGCAATTATGCTGGAGGAACTAACCACACGAAGATACCCGTCCGTGAAGGATCTCGGCTCCCTGCTGGTTGCAGCCTTGCTCGAATGCCTGTTTTACCGGCAGATGACCGCACTCTGGCGAATCAAAGGCATGCTTGATTTTCTTCGAAGAAGAAAATCATGGGGCAAAATGGATCGCCAGAGCTTTGTCAAAGTTCCTGAGGCAGCTTAATTTGAGGAATCCTTTGCTGCCTTCAGCGACTTGCGAATTCTTCGCCGGAAGCAGGATACGCCCACCAGCAAACCTCCGGTCACCAAAAGAACAGATGAGGATTCAGGAACCGCTGCAGTTGAAGTGATGGAAAACGTGGCGGTCAAAGACCCAACATCATC
>DATHIZ010000247.1:0-8198 GCA_035316385.1 Bryobacteraceae bacterium
AGATCAGTCTCAGGTCATATCGGAATATTCCTCGAACTTATGTAGGTAGATGTGATATGTGGGGCGGACGCCCTCGTCCGCGCCGGACCCCCTGGTCCGGCTGGCCCAGCTAAACAGCGTGAATCTGCGCAGCCGGCCAAGACAGCTCGAAGCCCTGCTCGCGCAAGCTGGCTTGGAAGTCTGCCAGCAGCTTTTGATCGTTGCGAATCGCCCGGGGCGCCGTACCTTTCCGGATAGCATGGGCCGCCAGCGCGCCCGCGGCCTCGCCAATGTTCCACTCCACCGGGTGCAGGCGGTAACAGCCATTCGTGATGTGCGTAGTCCCCAAATTCTTACAGGCGGGCAGCAGATTCTCCATTCGCTTGGGAATCAGCGCGCCCAAGGGAATCTGAAAGGGAAAGGACCCGATGTCTATATAATTCGTGCCACCGGAGGTCGGGTGCAGATCGATGCGATAACATCCCACTCCAACGGAATCCGCAAAGCTGGCGGGCGCCTTGGCCACATGCTGCTCCAGGACCGTAAATTCAGCCTGAATCCGGCGCGATTCACGGATGTAGGCGGCCTTCGCTAAACCGTCTTCCGTGCCGGTCACATCCTTGCGAAGGCGCAGCCCTTTCCAGCCTTGCTTACCGTCCGGACGGGGCGCGTTGGTCTGCATCCAATACAGAAGCGATAGGCTCAATTGCTTGGCTTCCCTGAGGGCGGCAGCCGCGGTTTTTTCGTTGCCCGTCAGCAAATCGCCTAGCCAGAAGTCATTTTGCGGCCAATTCACCAAACTAACGTCGCTCGGATACTTATCCGCCGAGAAATTGGCCCGATCCAGAATGCGCCGGTATGTCCACAAGTTCATACCCGCCTGCCGCGGTTTCGCCGGCGGGTTCGGATCGAAGAAGACATCGCGCGGACGAAGGGTCTTCGGCTCGCACATCGTCCAACTCAGCAGCGGTCCTGTCCAGGGCGGAGTCAATTGGGGAACGTAGTCTCGCCATTTGGCGTAGCTGGATGGCTTTTCAATGGTATGGTCCTGGCCTTCCAGATAATCCATTCCGAAACAGAACGTGAAGGATTGATTGTTTCCCGGCTGGGCGGTCGAGGCTGCATGCGGTTCACCTGTCTGCGCTTGCGATTCGGCGCCAGTAACAAATTCGGTTTTCGTCATTGGCAGTAAGTCTCCGAGTTCGGTCGCATCCAGAAAATACTTCGCCGTGACGGTGCGGTAGAGATTGTGCTGCAAGTCGCGCACCTTAACACTCGTCACGCGGCTGCCCGAAACGCTCGCGAGCTCTGGGCGGTGAAGCAGCAGCAGAGTAAGTCGGCCGTTACTCACAAAAGGAGCAAGCATCGCCTCCAGAACCGCCAGTGAGACTCGTGGCTCATGCGCAAGGCGCGAAACCGAGCCGTTGCCGGGATTGAGCTCCGGACGCTCGCGCGCCTCCGGAGTAAGCGGATAGTGAGTGCGGTAATACTGGCGGACTGCATTCCGGTAAGTACGGTAGCTCCGCGTGCAGCCGAACCGCTCGATCCATGGGTGCTCGTCCGGAGGTACGGCCTGGCTCGTAAGTTGGCCTCCGATCCAGTCTGTCTCCTCGGTCAAGACGACGCGCATGCCCTGCCGCAGAGCGGCGAGCGCGGCCGCGCAGCCTCCCACGCCGCCGCCGATGATGGCAACATCGGCGTCCATTTCGGCCCCGGTCAAGGCCGCGGAATACGCCGCGAAACAGAGTGTCTGCTGAAGGAATTGACGTCGCTGCATTGGGCTTTCGCTGGTCTCCTGATCTGCGTTTAAGATACGATACCAGCGATATCAAAATGCGAACCAACCGTCGAAGCTTCCTTCTAGCCAGCGGATTGACTGCCCTATCGGCGTCCAAAGCTATGGGCGCAAATGACTCCATACGCGTCGGTGCAATCGGTTGCGGAGGGCGGATGCGCGGTGATCTCACGTCGGCCGATGCAGCCGGCGGATTCACTCTGGTGGCCGGTTGCGATGTCTATGCGCCGCGCCGTGATGAGATCCATGCCAGGTCGAATGATATTGCCACAACGCATCTGGATTATCACGAGCTACTCGATAAGCAGGATGTCGATGCGGTGTTCATCGCCGCGCCCGATCACTGGCATGTCCGCATCGCCCTCGATGCCATCGCCGCCGGCAAGGACGTGTATCTCGAAAAGCCGGTCACCCACACTCTCGAAGAAGGAGACCTGCTGATCAAAGCGGTCCGCGGGTCGAAGCAAATCTTGCAATGCGGCATGCAGCAGCGCAGTTGGCCGCATTTTCAAAATGCCGTGGCGCTCATCCAGGGCGGCAGCCTGGGCCGCGTCTCGCAGATCCGGACCTACTGGTTCCAGAATTACCAGGGGCCGCCGCCCTTGATACCCATCGAAACCCAGTTGCTCGATTGGAAGCGCTGGCTCGGTTCCACGCCTGATCAGCCTTACGACGATGAGAAGTACCGGCACTGGCGCTGGTTCTGGAACTTCGGCGGCGGCGCCATGACCGATCTGTTCACGCATTGGATCGACGTTGTCCACTGGGCGATGAAGAGCCCGGAGCCGAAGCTCATCCAAGCCATGGGTGACCGCTACGTGTTTGAGAAATGGGACTGCCCCGACACCGTGCATGCCTCCTTGCGTTATCCGGGATTCGAGGTTGGCTATGAAGGGACCATGGTCTCGTCGATCGACGATGGCGGGCTCGAGTTTCGTGGGACGAACGGCACGCTCAAGCTCAATCGCGGCGGCTTTTCTCTCTACCGGGAGAAAGTCACCGCCGGGAATCCGGTGCTGAGCGAGCGCAGTCTTGCCGACGGAACCATCGCCCATGTACAGAACTTCTTCGACTGCGTGCGCGACAGAAAAGATCCAACCGCCCCGGTCGAAGCCGGAGTAGCCGCCGCCCGCGCGGGTCACCTGGCCAACGTGTCAATCCGCCGCGGTGAGAAGGTAACCTGGCCGCCTAAACCGCTCACTACCCAGCGCTAAAACAAATGGCCCCGGGCGGTTGTCCGGGGCCATTTGTCGAAACAGGAATCGCGGCTAGAATTGATTCCAGAGGTATTGGTTGTATACCTCGTGATGAAATTGCACCTCGGGCGCCTTCACCGAAGTACCCAATAGCCGGGCGCACCGGTCGGCGGAAGCCTTCTTCAGGTCCGCGTAGCGGACCTTGACGTCTTCGCCAAACAGCTTGGTGGTCCACTCGGCGTTGTTGAAGTCTTCCATCGCGTCGTAGATGTTGTCCGGCAGGTAGCGCTTGGCTGCCCGCAGGTTCTCAATATCGGCGATGTTGCCATCAAGTCCCGTCTTGAACACCGAGTAAAGCACCATGTAGGGGTTCGCATCCGGGCCGACGGAACGGACTTCAACGCGCGCGCTCTTCGAGTTGCCGATCGGGATACGCACCATCGAACCGCGGTCGGTGGCCGAAGCCTTTATCTGGTTCGGCGCTTCAAAGTGAGGATCGAGGCGGCGATAGGCGTTTACGCTGGCGTTCATGATCAGGCAGAGATCGCTGCCGTGGCTCAGAATGCGATCGACGAACTTCCACGCTTCGGCGCTCATCTTCTCCTCGCCGTTAGCATCCCAGAAAATATTCGTCCCGTTCTTGTTAACGGAAACGTTAGTGTGCATGCCGCTGCCGTTGACGCCCACCACCGGCTTTGGCAGGAAGCTGGCGCTCAAGCCCATCTTGGTGGCCACTTGACGGCAAATCAGTTTGTAGAGCTGAATCTGGTCCGCCGCGTTCACCACTTCGGAATACGTGTAGTTGATCTCAAATTGCGAAGGGGCTACTTCCGGGTGATCTTTTTCGTTCTCGAAGCCCATCGCCCGCTGCACCTCGGCCGCCATATCGATGAACGTCCGCAGCGGATCGCCGGGGAGTGAATGATAGTAACCGCCAGTGTTTACGTATTCAAACGAGGCGCCTTCATGATAGTGGCGCTCGGCATCCACGCCTTTGAACAGGAATCCTTCAATCTCGTTGGCGGCGTTGAGAGTCAGGCCGTCTTTCTTGTAAATGCCGTCGGAGTAAGCCTTCAGTACGGCGCGCATGTCGGCGGTGTAGGGACCGCCTTCCTTGTCGATAACTTCGCCGAAAACCATGACTTTGCCCGCGCCGAAAATGTCGGCGGGCGCCCAATAGAAAGACGGCCAGTCGATGTTCAGACGCAGGTCGCTCTCTTTTTGAGCGGTAAAACCGCGAATCGAAGAACCGTCGAACGTCATGTTATCCCAGCTTTTCACCAGGAACTTCTTGTCGTAGTCGAGCATGTGCAGCCGGCCTTCGAGGTCGCTGAACAACAACGTGACGGCTTTGATATTCTTCGTGTCGTTCAAATACTTCAACCGCTCTTCACGGACCTGTTCAACCGGAGCACGCTGCAACCGCTGCGCCTTGGCCTTAAGGTTCAACTCCTCCAACTCGGTATAGGGAAGTCTGAGAAAGTCTTGTAATTCGCTGCTCATTTATCTCCTTGGTTGCTGAAAAACACGTGGCCTGTATCTAAGTTTTCAGCTACAGTTGCATCAGGCTGAAGATCTTATTGTCTGCGACGAGACGCTTCGGCCCAAGCTTTTGCTAATAGATTCTATTTATGACATCTATGTACGTCGATCGAATTCCGGCTGGCCGCTAGTTGAACTCCAGCTCGGCCTGGTCGATGAAGCACCAGCCCCAATGCTCTCCACGTTCCAAAGATCGCATAATAGCGTGCTTCGTCGCATGGAAGTGTTTGGTGGCGTGTTTGTTGCGCGAGGAATCACAGCAGCCGACATGGCCGCAGTGCAGGCAGAGGCGGAGATGTACCCAAGTATCGCCGCTCTTGAGGCACTCCTCGCAACCGCGAGTATGCGGCTTGACGTCGTGAATCTGGTCCAGGTGCGTGCAGTCGGGCATAGTGATCCTACTTACAATAATAACCAGCTACGGTTTGCCCTGAAACCGCCTGGCCATGGAAGCGTTGAACTGCATGGGTGAGAAGCGCGTCAGGAAGGCCATGAGCGCATTTAGCCGGCCGGCAACCACCAGAGGCTTGCCTGCTTTCAAAGCGTCCCAGCCGATTTTGGCTACTGCCCGCGCGTCCATGGCCGCGCCGCTCTTGAAAATCTTAGGGTCCATCTTCGCGCGCTTGTCGAAATCGGTTTTGGTGGGCCCGGGACAAAGGCAGGTCACTTTCACGCCATAGTCGCGCGCTTCGTTGTGAAGCGCCGCGGAGAAGGAGAGCACGTAGGCTTTGGTCGCGAAATAGACGGCCATCAGCGGGCCCGGTTGAAAGGCCGCGTTCGAGGAGACGTTCAGAATAGCGCCGCGGCGGCGCTCGATGAAATCGGGAAGAAACAAGCGCGTTAGATGAGTAAGAGCCCCCACATTCAGGCAAACCATCCGCATCTGCTCGGCTTCGTTCAACTCCCAGAAGAGACCCAACGAACCGAAGCCCGCGTTGTTGATAAGCACATCCGGCTTAATTCCGGTGCAGACGACATCGTTGTAAAGAATTTGCGCTCCATCCGGCTCGGATAAGTCCCTGGCAAAGACATGAACGGTGCGGCCCGTTTTGTGGTGTATATCGGCAGCCAGCGCGGCCAATGGCGCCTGCGAACGCGCATTCAGTACGAGGTCATAACCGTCCTGCGCGCACAAGTACGCGAATTCGCGGCCGATGCCGGTTGACGCGCCGGTAATAAGAACGGTGGGCATGGTGTATTGATGGTGACATGGGCAAGCGGGTGACAGAAATGCCGCGCCGCCAAGAGCATGTTATTTTGGGAGTTACCTCCCCGCGGGCCCTTAGCTCAGTTGGTTAGAGCGCTACCTTGACACGGTAGAGGTCACAGATTCGAGTTCTGTAGGGCCCACCATTTCAAACACCATAGCCTCTTCGGTCCGGCAGCGGGCGAGCCCCCTCCGCGGCGCTCGCCCGCCTCAGCCATGACTACGGTGTTCTGTACTTATAGAGTGCAGTAAGGGCGGAAACCGTTACAGGGTAAGCGCTGTAAAGCCTGCTATTTTTAAAGATAATGTTGATGACCGAAAAAAAGCGGATCGCGCCGCCAAAAAGACTGATGTATGGGCCTGGGCCGTCCATGGTGGAACCGCGGGCCTACGAGGCCATGGGCCAGACTCTGACGGGAATTCGCGACCCGTATTTTCTCTCGGTCATGAACGAAATTCGCTCGGGCCTGCGGCAAGGCTTCGGTACGAGCAACGAGCGAACCTTCACGGTACCGGCCAGCGGCAGCGGCGCAATGGAAGCGGCAGTCGGCAATTTTGTTTTGCCGGACTCGAAATTCGTCGTCTTTTCGGCTGGGCAATTTGCCGACCGGGTGGTGGCGATGGGCCGGCGGCAACGGGCGAAAGTAGCCGTTTGCGAAAAGACCTGGGGAGAGATTTTCACGGGCGCCGAAGCGGAGGCATTTATCGAAGCGGAGCGGCCGGACGTGGTAGCGTTCGTCCAGGCCGAGACTTCGACAGGCGCCTATCAATCGGGAAAGGCAATTGCCGCGGCGGCGCATAAAGCCGGAGCGCTGGTAATCGCCGATTGCGTTACTTCCCTCGGAGCAATGCCGGTAGAGATCGATGCGGTCGGCATTGATGTGACATACAGCTGCGCGCAGAAGGGCCTCAGCTGCCCGTGCGGTTTGTCGCCCATTTCGATTTCACCCAAAGCATGGGAGTGGCTCGAAAAGCGCCCGGTAGATCCTTTCACGTGGTATCTAGACTTGCGCCTGCTGGCAAACTACTTCGATCCGCCGCATCAGTACCATCACACTCCTTCTCCGCCGCTGTACTACGCCATGCACCAGGCGCTGGCGGTCATCGAAGAAGAGGGTCTGGAAAACAGATGGGAGCGGCACAAGCGAACCGGGCAGCGATTTGTTTCCGGACTGCAGAAGCTAGGCTTCGAGCCGCTGGTGAAGAATGCGGCTGACCGGATTTGGCACATCAGTGCGGTTCTTCCTCCTCCGGGCGTCGATGAAGCCGTGCTGCGCGAACGCCTGATGGACGGTTACGACATTGAAATAGCGGGCGGCCTGGGCAAGTTAACCGGCAAAATTCTGCGCATCGGGATCATGGGACCGCTGGCGACCGAGGAAAGCGTTGACTTTCTACTGGCGTCGATAGCGGCATCGCTATAGCGAACGACCGTTCGATGCAAAACTAGGGTGGCAATGCAAGTTCTCGAGGCTGGACAAAATAAATATCTATTGTTGGAATTGGATCCGGAATTCGTCGGGAATATCGCGCGCCAGGCAGGCTTCGAATTCAAAATCGATGACCGCAGACGAGTGATGTCGTTGGACCTTGCGGCCACTGACCGCCAGGCGCCGCTGCTATTGTTCGATGCAGCCGACCCAGGCAACTTAGGCTGGTTTTCCAGGTGCCAGTTTTACGTAGATGGAAAATCGGGCAGTATTCTACAGACTCCCCTCTCGCTGGCAAACCAGCGGGACAAGATGGGCCGCGCGCTGCCGCACGCCGTGCGCGTGCAGATAGCGAAGGAATTGCCGGGCACATTCCGGATGCCCGGACGGCAACCGGTCTCTGAACAGGTGATTTATGCCGTCCTGTTCAACTTGCTGAACGCCCTGCTGAGCACGGGAGTTGGGGTCTGCGGAGGACCTACCGTCAAACCGCTCGCGGGCCGCACCGAAAGTGTCGGCCCTCGGAATTAGCAGCGGACAGAATTCAGGCCTCCATCGCGTGCAGAACGGGTTTGGTTTTGGCGCCCGGCGGCCGGCCGCGCCGCTTGGGTTCCGCCGCAACACTGGTCAGATCTCCTTCCTCGGTCAGCCGCAAGGTACTCGAGGCTGCGTCTTTCAACCACGCGGGGGGACGCCCACGGCGACGTCCCCGCCCGCGGGCCAAACGCTCCAGCGTCAGAATTGCTTCCTCTATTTGCTCACGCTCGAGCCGCAGCTCGGCCAGCATCTTGTCTACATCCAAAATTGCCATCCTCTCCGTTTTCCATTAGGAAAATCCCAACGGAAATTATCTTGACCGCTCAAGTGCAAAAGCGTCGATTTAGACGAAGTTTACTGTCTATTAGCCACTAATTCAACATATTGGCGTTTTTAGGATAAGCAATAAGTTCTATAAGTACCAAGGGTATTTACACGTAGCACCCTCGAGGGGAAGTCCTAGGTCGTGACCCGGTGTTTTTTCCAGTAAAAGTAGAATGGAATACCAAGAG
>DATHIZ010000248.1:0-6910 GCA_035316385.1 Bryobacteraceae bacterium
CGCGTGTTTGGCATTTACGTGGATACCGGCCTGATGCGGTTGGACGAGACGGAATTTGTGCGCGGCATTTTCGAGGAGCTCGGAGCCGAGAATTTCCTGGTGGAGCACGCGGAAGATGAGTTCTTCGCGGCGCTGGCGGGCTTGGCCGATCCGGAGCGCAAACGCCTCGCCATTGGCGAACAGTTCGTCAAAGTGCAAGCGCGCATTCTTGCCACGAAACACTTTCTGGATGGCCACTGGATATTGGGTCAGGGAACCATTTATCCGGATACCATCGAATCCGGCGGCAGCGCCAAAGCAGACCTGATCAAGACCCATCACAATCGCGTGGCGGGCATCCAGGCGCTGATTGACTCCGGGCGCATCATCGAACCGCTCACCTCGTTTTATAAAGACGAAGTGCGCGCCATAGGGCGGGAATTGGCTCTGCCTTCGAAGTTTCTGTCGCGGCATCCCTTCCCCGGCCCAGGCCTGGCGATTCGCTGCCTGTGCTCGGAAACAAGCGCGCCGGTTGTCGAAACTAGCGATGGATTCATTGTCCCGGTACGCTCCGTCGGCGTGCAGGGCGACGCCAGAAGCTATCGCTACGTATTGGCGCTTCCCTACCCTCCTACGGCGTTGAGTATAGAAAAGACTGCCCCGGCTTTGACGAACGGCCGTTCCGATATCAACCGCGTCGTGGCCCTATGCGGCTCGAATGCGACTTTGCATTCACTCCAGGTATGCGAAGCCTACCTCACCAAGCAGCGCTTGACCACGCTGCGCGAGGCTGACGCCATCGTGCGCCGGTTCTGCCTGGAGAGCGGTTTTGAAGAAAAAGTCTGGCAGTTTCCGGTAGTACTCGCGCCGGTGGGAACGGAAGCGCGGCCTGAATCCGTGATTTTGCGGCCGATCGATTCGGTGGACGGCATGACTGCGGATGTGGTTCTGATGGAGCAGGATCTGCTGCAAAAGCTAACGCGGCAACTGCTGGAGATGCCGCACATCGCCGCAGTGTTCTACGATCTAACGCACAAGCCGCCCGGCACAATCGAGTGGGAATAGCGCGGAGTTAGGGCTTGGTTGTTTCCCTGCCCCGCAGAATTGCGGCCATAGCACGCGGACTCCCGATGGCCGTGCATGACCGCTACAACCCACAAGGGTGCATAGGCAATCAGGTAATCGAACACACGCCAGAAGCGTAGCGGCCGGGACGTGAGGTCGGTGCGGTGATGACCCTGGTGCGGAAACGGACCAGGGCACGGATAGCTTTCAAAATATCGTTGTTTACTTTGGCCGCGGCGGTGATGCTATCACTGGCGATGTATCCCCCAAAGGTCAATAACGGCCTCCGGGTGAAAAGCATACGCCGTCATGAATTGTGTGAGCGGAGGGGGGCGGCACTCTTTTCACGGAAATAAGCTTCTACGTCCTCACCCGGGATGAGCTTGACCTTGCCGCTTTTAATGTCATCGTAGCGGCTGTCGAGCGTACTACGCACCTGCGCCAGTTCATCGAAGTAACCGGGGCTATGGCGTCTTCCACTAGTTCGTCAGCGGAACGTCCTGTTTGCGCAACCCACTGCTCAACCTTGGCCTGAAGTTCGGGATTGTTAAATTGCACTGCCATGCCCATAACACAGGTTAGCCGGAACGAAAGCACAAGGGCTTTGCCCTCAAATGCGGTGAAAACTCTTTAAGATATCTTTCGTGCTGTAGCGCAGCGCGATGGGGCGTCCGTGCGGACACGTCATCGGATACTCGCAAGCGGCGAGGGCGCGCAACAGCCAGTCGATCTTCTGCGACTCGAGCCGGGTGTTGATCTTGATGGCGGCCCGGCAGGCGATTGTCGCGCAGACACTCCGGCGAATTTCTTCGAGCGAAGCCGAGCGTAATTCGCTTTCGGCGATCTCCAGAATTTCGAATACGATCTTCTCGATGTCGGCAGGCCCAGCTCCCGCCGGCGCAGCCTTGATAGCGACAGTGCGCTGGCCGAACGGCTCCGTTTCAAAGCCATAGGCATTGAGCTCATCCGCGATGCGGGCGTATTCCAATTCCTGCCCGGGAGTCAATTGCAGTACCAGGGGCATAAGCAAGTGCTGAATTTCGACTTTACCGGCGGCCCGCTGGCGTAGAACCTGCTCAAAGAGAATACGTTCGTGCGCCACGTGCTGGTCAATGATCCATAAACCATCGCGCCCAGCGGCGACAATAAAGCTGTCGTGCAATTGCCCTAGCGGCCGGAGGTCCGGCAGGCCCGCCAAGGAATCCATGCGGTCCCAATCCGGCGGCAGATCGTCGAGCGCTCCGTGAGTATCCGGGACGCGGCGTAGAACCGTGGGAGCAGGAATCGACGCGGCCACCGGCGGTGTTTCCCAGGAACGCGCAAGCTGCGGGACCGAAGCGAGCGTAATCTCCGGAAGCGTGGCCGATGACAGCGCGGCATTTTCAGCCGGCTCAGACTCAGCCGCTATCACTTCCGTCATCACCGTGAATTCAGAAAATGGCAGCGCGGCGGCCTGTTGCCTAGGCGCGGACGCCGGACGGCCGGCCGAAATCGGAGACGGCGACAGCGGCATGTTCGAAACGGGCCGGCTCTCCATTAACACGTCACGGATGGCGTCACGCACAAAATCATGGACCATCGAGCCATGCCGGAAACGCACTTCGGTCTTCGAGGGATGAACATTTACGTCTACTTCGCCGGCGTCACAGTTCAAAAACAGGAGCGCAAACGGATAGCAGCCGGGCGGCATCAGATTGTGATAGGCCGCCGAGATCGCATGCATCAGCACTTTGTCGCGAATCAAACGGCCATTGACAAATAGAAATACCGAATTCCGATTCAGCTTCTGCACATGCGGGCCTGAGACCATGCCTTCGATGGAAAACTGGGCAACGTCCGGCTCAGCCTCAGGCTGGGGTTGCGCGGGGCGCGCGTTCAAAGGCACATACGGCGGAGGCAAGCGGATCTCGAACATGCGCGGATGGATCTCCACCAGATCCTGCATGATTTCCGGACCGAACACCTGAAAGGCCCGTTCGCGGAGCCCCGCTACCGGAGTCACATTCAGCAACTCCCGCCCTTCGTGATAGAGTTCGAAGCGTTTGTTTGCATGGCCCAAGCTGTAGTGCATGACGAGCGAGCCGGTGTGTGCCAGTTCCGTCTGGTCGGACCGCAAAAACTTCTTGCGCGCGGGCACGTTGAAGAACAGGTCACGCACGGAAATGGTGGTGCCGGTGGGCCGCGCGATCTCATCACAGCGTAAGAGCTTGCCGCCCGCAAATTCAACCGCAGTGCCGGTTTGCTCGTCGGCTGAGCGGGTTTCGAGCAGCAGCCGGCTCACGGAAGCGATGGAAGGCAGCGCTTCGCCGCGAAAACCGAGCGTGGCGATGGCGAGCAGATCTTTTACGTCGCTGAGTTTGCTGGTGGCATGCCGTTCGAATGCCAGCAGCGCATCATCGCGAAGCATGCCGAAGCCATTATCCTGAATGCGGATGAGACGGCGGCCGGCATTCTCCACATCGATGCGAATCTCGGTTGCTCCGGCGTCGAGAGAGTTTTCCAGCAGCTCTTTTGCCACGGAAGCGGGCCGCTCTACCACTTCGCCCGCCGCGATTTTGTTCGCGACGTTATCAGAAAGTATACGGATGCGGCCCATTAGAAAGCTAGATGTTTATCCGCTCATGGCGGCAAGGAATTCGGCGTTGCTGCGCGTCTTGCCTAGTTTATCCAGCAGTAGTTCCATTGATTCCACGGGCGAAAGCGGATTCAGCACCTTCCGCAATACCCAAACCCGGTTGAGCTCTTCGCGCGGCATCAACAGTTCTTCCTTACGGGTACCGCTGCGGTTGATGTCGATGGCCGGGAACACACGTTTATCCACCAGTTTGCGGTCCAGATGAATTTCCATGTTGCCGGTACCTTTGAACTCTTCGAAAATCACGTCGTCCATGCGGCTGCCGGTATCAATCAGCGCGGTGGCGACAATCGTCAACGAACCGCCCTCTTCAATGTTCCGAGCCGCGCCGAAGAAGCGCTTCGGCCGCTGCAGCGCATTCGAATCCACGCCTCCGGAGAGTACTTTTCCGGAAGGCGGGACCACGGTGTTATAAGCGCGCGCGAGACGAGTGATCGAATCGAGCAGAATCACCACATCCCGCTTATGCTCCACAAGACGCTTGGCTTTTTCAATGACCATCTCGGCCACTTGCACGTGGCGGGCCGCCGGTTCATCGAACGTTGAGCTGATGACTTCGCCGCGCACGGAGCGCTGCATGTCGGTGACTTCTTCCGGACGCTCATCAATGAGCAGAACGATCAGATTGATTTCCGGATGATTGGTAGTGATGGAGTTCGCCAGGCTCTGCAGGAGCATGGTTTTACCGGTGCGCGGGGGCGCGACAATCAAGCCACGCTGCCCTTTTCCAACCGGTGTCAGCAGGTCCATCACGCGGCCCGAAAAATTGTCCCGGGCGGTTTCGAGCTTCAGACGCTTATCGGGATAGAGCGGCGTCAGATTGTCGAAAAAGATCTTGTTGCGCGATTCCTCCGGCGGTTCGAAGTTGATCGCGTCCACTTTGATAAGGGCAAAGTAACGCTCGCCCTCCTTGGGTGGCCGGATCTGCCCGGAAACGGTGTCGCCGGTGCGCAGATCGAAGCGGCGAATCTGCGAAGGCGAGACGTACACGTCGTCCGGGCCAGGCAGATAGTTGTACTCGGGGGCGCGCAGAAAGCCGAAGCCGTCCGGCAGGCATTCGAGCACGCCTTCGGAAAAGATGAGCCCGCTCTTCTCGGCCTGAGTCTGCAAAATTTTGAAAATGAGTTCCTGCTTCCGCAGGCCGGCGGCGCCGGGAACTCCCAGATCCTTCGCGATCTGGTTCAAGTTCTGGATGCTCATGTCTTTGAGCTCGACCAGATCCAGCGTGACCGCGCCGTTGCGCTGTCCTTGCGCACCGGTATTGCCGATGGAATGGCGTCCGCGACGCGGAAGGCCGGCCGGCTGCACCGCCGCGTTTTGCACAACGGGTTGGGCCGTTACGGGCGTCGCCACGGGTGTGGCGGCGGGTTGTGGCGCGGGTTGCGCCACGGGTGTGGCGGCAGGTTGTGGCGCGGGTTGCGCGGCGGGTTGTGATGCAGGCTGCGCGGCAGGCGGCAGGGACAGTTGTTGCGGCGGAGCCGAGTCCGCCGCGGGAACCGCCGCCGGAGCTACTGCCGCGGACTTGCGAGTGAGTTCGGAAGCCTTTCCATTAATCCGCGACTCGGAAGTTCTGCCACGGCCGGCAGCGGGCTTTTCCGAGCGCGATTCAGGCCGGGACTCAGCGGTTTTCGGTTCCGAGGCCTTTTGATCGGCCGGGCTGGCAGCAGACAAACTCGCGTCATCCGGGAGCTTGTTTTCGCCGATTGTCTCTAGTGGCTTCTCGTCGGGCTTGCCTTCGGTGACAGCCGCGGGGGTTACTACTTGTTCTTGATCTTCGAGATTATTTGCCAAATTTCCCTCACTCCCCGGCCATCTATGGCCGAGAATGGCAGTGGCTGCTGGTCCGGCATTTCTTTTTGGACCGCAGCCAAGCCAGCTTTCAATTGGTTGTTGCTTTTCAATTTGTCGACTTTGGTGACAATCACCTGGTATCGACGGTTATGGAACTCGAGCCAGTTTTTGAGTTCCAGGTCTGGTTCCAGCCAGCCACGCCTGGCGTCAACGAGCAGAAACGAAAGCGCTAAATTTTGCCTTGCCAGCAAATAGCTTTCAATCAGCCCTTTCCAGCGAGCACGCTCTTCGAGCGGAACCTGCGCGTAGCCGTAGCCGGGTAGATCCACAAAGTGCAGATCTTCCTCAATCCGGTAGAAGTTAATTAATTGCGTGCAGCCAGGTCTTGAACTGATGAAGGCCAAGCCCGGCTGACGCACCAAGGCGTTCAGTAAACTCGATTTGCCAACGTTGCTTCTCCCTAAAAAGGCAACCTCCAGGGGATGGTCCAGCCGCGTCTCAGGCGGGAACTGCTGGGGATGCGCCGCGCTGATCACCAGGCTAGCTGCTACTTGAGTTCCCACCACGGTTAAAATCCAACTTTCCAGAAAGTGCGGAGTCGCGCGACCTGAAGCCAAAGCCTCAGTGCGTCAGATTGTCTTCGCTGGGCCTGCCAGTGAGCTCGGCGGTTGGAACAACCGCGATCGGCAAGGCCACAATCTCGCGCTCTAAAGCGATCTTCAGGACTTCATCCATCGAGAAGACGAAGTGTAGTTTCATTTCTTTCCGGATGTTCTCCGGGATATCGGCCAAATCCCTCTCGTTCTCCTTCGGGAGGACCAATTCAAAGATCCCCTGCCGATGAGCGGCCAACATTTTCTCTTTCAAACCGCCGATTGGCAGTACCCGGCCGCGAACGGTAATTTCGCCGGTCATGGCCAGATCGCAACGCACCGGAATAGTCGATAGCGCGCTGCAAATACTCGTCGCTATGGTGATTCCGGCCGAAGGACCGTCTTTCGGAATAGCGCCTTCGGGCACGTGAACGTGAATATCCAGGTGGCGATAGAAATCCTTCGGCAGACCCAAGGATTGCGCGCGCGAACGGACGTAGCTCATGGCGGCTTGCGCCGACTCCTGCATCACGTCGCCGAGCTTACCGGTAATGGTCAGCTTGCCGCGGCCCTCCATCACGGTCGCTTCCGTCGTGAGGATGGTGCCGCCGACTTCGGTCCATGCGAGACCAGTGGTCGCGCCGATTTCGTTCTGCTTGTCGAGACCCATATCACGGAACTTGGCCGGGCCAAGTAGCTCCGTAATCTTCTCCGGCGTAAGCACCACCTTGGGAATGGCTATCAGCGGAACTTCTTCCTTCTTAGCCTTTTTCTTGCCCTTCTTGGTGGTTTCCTCGACGGGAGCGGCCTCTTCTTCGATCATTTCAAGTCCATTAGCGGACTCGGG
>DATHIZ010000249.1:0-5118 GCA_035316385.1 Bryobacteraceae bacterium
ATCCCAGGAAGTCGATGGCCTTATCGGTCACCTCAAAGTGCATGTTACTTTCCGGGCCGCCTTGACCACCCGGAGCCGACGGCGTCTCCGGCGGTTCTCCGTCGGTATTGATATAGCCGGCTTCTTCAAGCTTTTGCGTGAGACGCTCAATCAACTGTTCCCGCTGTTGCGCCGACATCTCCTGCAGGCGCTGGCGCATTTCTTCGAGCTGGTCGGGATTGAATAGATCGCCGCTCTCCAAGGCGCGCTCAATGGCGCGTTTCAGTTCCTCCAAAGTATGCTCGTTCATCTCGGAGAACTGCATATAGGGATCTTGGTAGCCGCTCTTCAGCAGGTAGTCTGAAAGAGCGCGCAGCAAATCGTCCATCTCAATGCCGAGATCTTCTTCGGAGAACTTGGAATAGGCAACGCGCCTCATTGCAGTGACCTCAGTGGAATCTTCTTAATTCAAATTGCGCCGGCCGCCGCCACCGCCCGTGCCGCCGCCTCGCCGGAAATCGCCGCGCTCGCGCCGCTGTTCCGGATCGTCTTTTCCGCGTTCTTCCCGCTGCGGCCGTTCGCCTGCGACAAATTCGAGTTCTTCATTCCGGCTGACGCGTTTGTGGGCGTAGAGACCCTCCAGAATGAACTCTCCGGCCGAGGCCCGCAGCGCATCGCTCTCGCTCTCACCCAGCCCAAGCTTGCTGGTGAACGCCAGCAGGTCCTGTATCCGGCCAAGCTGCTCCAGCATTTGCCGGGCGGGCATGTCTTCGTCCAGGCGCAAAGATCCACCCAGCTCAAACCACTGCACGACCTGGCGCAGATTTGCGCCATCGAAATACGATTGGTACACTTTGCCCACGGCATTGCGGATCAGCTCACGCGCCACCGCGTCCGCGCCCTTCAGCTCGCCTTCGTACTCCAGTTCCAGCTTGCCCGTCATGGACGGCAACGCTGCGTAGAGATCCAAAATTCGGGGGACGGCGCTCGTCTCGCCGGTCTTCAGCGCTCGCCGCTCGGCGTTTGAAACCACGCTCTCCAGAACCGTAATGGGCAGACGCTGGGATACGCCGGAACGCTTGTCGATGCGTTTGTCGTCTCTTGCCAGAAAGGCGATGTTCTCGATTACTTCGTGAATGTACGCCGGCACTTCCAGCTCAACCGGCGAACGGCGTTTGGTCCAGGCCTCCTGCCGCGTGATTGCCATACCGTGCGAAACCAGCAAAGGGTAGTGGGTGCGAATTTCACTGCCGATGCGGTCTTTTAAAGGAGTAATGATCTTGCCGCGCGCCGTGTAATCCTCCGGATTGGCGGTGAACACCAGCATGACGTCCAGCGGCAAACGCACGGGGTAACCCTTGATCTGCACGTCGCCTTCCTGCATGATGTTGAACAGGCCAACCTGCACCTTGCCCGCGAGATCGGGCAGTTCATTGATGACAAACACGCCTCGATTGGCGCGCGGCACCAGGCCGTAGTGAATCGTCAGCTCGTTCGAAATGTCCTTGCCCGTGCGCGCGGCTTTAATCGGATCGATGTCGCCGATCATATCGGCAATCGTGACGTCCGGCGTGGCCAGCTTTTCCACGAAACGTTCTTCGGCGGAAAGCCATTGAATGGGCGTCGCTTCACCTAGCGCGGCAACTCTGTCGCGGCATTGTTTGCAGATCGGACGCAGCGGATGATCGCGGATCTCGCATCCCGCAATGTACGGCATATGCGGGTCAAGCAGGCGCGTCAGCATCCGGGCTAAACGCGTTTTCGCTTGACCGCGCAAGCCTAACAGGATGAAATTATGGCGCGACAGGATCGCATTCACTACCTGCGGGATGACTGTTTCTTCGTAACCCATCACGCCGGGAAAGAGCTCTTCCTTGCGGTCCAACTTGCGAATCAGATTAGAGCGCAACTCCTCTTTAAGCGTGCGTTCAGGCTGTAGCTGATCGAAATAATGGCTGGCGCGAAGTTCCGCCAGCGTCTTAGGCAGGTCGAAATTAGGCATGTCTGGCTGGCTGCGTTCGATTAAGCTTCAAGTCTAGCAGTGAATTTCGAGCGGGCCGATTGCGGCGCCCGCGCAACACCCTCATCGCTGGCTCGGAATAGATCTTCGAGCCGAGGGTTATTCAGTCGAGAACTCTTCAATCATGCCTATGGAGCAAACAAAGACCGAACTGGCCGAGTCCATCCATCAGTTCATAACAACCTGGAAACTAATCGCGCGGCCATTTCCACAGGTCGACTCATCGGGCACGCCCGGTCTGGCGGTGAGCTGGGCAAACATTCTGTTCCCGTTCTACAACACGCTCTTCTTAACCGACGAAATGTCGGATTCTCGCGTGCTAGAGGACAGAGTGCGGCGAGCGGCTGCCTACATGCGCGCCCGCTCGCACCCGGGGTGGATGGTCGTCTGCCTGGATCATTTAAGCGGGACGGCAAGGGAAGAGCTTGCCGCGATCATGGCGCGCGAAAAGCTCGCGCCGTTTGTACCGATGACCGGCATGGCTGGCGACATCCTTCCTCTCGAAACACCCGCGCATACCGGGCTTCGCTTCGTGCGAATCTCCGATGACGCCACGATCACGGATTTCGTGGATATCAACTGCGTCGCGTACAACATCCCGATCGAGGCCGGCCGCTCCATTGTGAAGGAGCACACGCTCTGGAACGAGCATGCATATGGATTTGTGGCCTACGAAGGCGATCAGCCGGTGGCGACTGCAACCGCGATCGTCAATGAAGACTGCCTCTTTCTATTCCTGGTGGCCACGATGCCCGAAGCCCGGCGCAAAGGATATGCGGAGGCGGTGATACGGCATGCGCTGAATACAGCCTACGAGGCGACCGGAATCAGACGGACCGTGCTGCATGCCACCGAGGCCGGCTACCCGGTATATCTGCGCCTCGGCTATCATCCGACCGGGAATTTCATGGGGTACATGCCGGAGGCTGAGCCCGACGCAAACGAGGCGCCCGCCTAAGCTACGCAGACATCCTTGAATACGCTCTAGTGTAAGACTATGAACTATGATCGACGAGACCCCCGCGCTGGCGCGGTCCTGTCGGCCGGATGGGAACCGCCGAATTCCTCGATCGGAAGGGCGGAATCCCTGTGGGTGGCGTAAAGCGGACGCTGGAGAGGATCGCCGGCGGCGCGAGCTTCGCTTCCATTTTGGAAGATTTATGCAGCACAATTGATGCACAAGGGTCCGGTCTTATTTCAGCGGTGCTGCTGATGGACCCGGATGGAAAGCGGCTGCGGCCCGGACCCTGGGGCCGGATGCCGCCTGATGATGGCTTTAGAGATGTCGCCTTGGACAACGGACTGAGAGCCGCGTGGTCGCAGCCGCTCATTTCGAAAGACAACAAGGTCCTCGGCACTTCTGCATCTACCATGCTGCTCCCTGCCGCCCGGCTGCTGCCGACCTTGAGCTGATGGAACGGGCAGCGCACTTGGCTCTCATTGCCATCGAGGGAGAGCGATCGCGCTGGGGGAATTGCTGGCGGGAACCAAGACTAGGCCGCAATCTGGAAATACAGTCTATAAAGGCCTGGGTGTGGCTGTGGAAGATGTGGCGGCCGCGCGCCTGATTTACCCCAAGGCGCTCCGTTAAATAGTTCCCCCATGCGTAGCAAACACGATTGTGATATGTTTTCGGTTCGTGAGCAGCCAAGACGCCACTCCCGTCGACTACCAGCTCAACTGGCGCAAGTTGCAACAGGTCGGTCTCAACGCCTATGAAGCGCGCTCCTATCTTGTCTTGATGGGGCACCCCCGCTTTAAGGCGCTTGAACTGGCCGCGCGGGCCCACGTGCCCCGTCAAAAGGTGTATGAAGTTCTCGACAGCCTGGTGGAAAAGGGCTTTGCCCAGGTTGTGCAGGAGCGCACAAAACTTTTCTCGGCCGTTGACCCCACGCTTGCCATCCCCGGCTATCTGGCCCGCCGGACCAAGGTATGGCAAAACGAACTGACGGAACAAGCCCGCCTTGCCAGTGGACTGATCGAAGACCTGCGCAATGCCTTCATGGAGGGGCAGGACGGGCGGGGAACTCTCGACTTTCTCAGCCTGGTGAATGACCCCACGCAGATTGCCGTGCATTACCGGCGCATGCTCACCACTGTCACTCACAGTTACGCCGAGTTTTCGCAGCCGCCGTTTGCTGTCGATCCGCTGGATGAGCAACTGGTCAAAGACGCTGCTGCGCGCGGCATCAAATGCAGGCTGCTCATTGAAGCCGCTCCGATGGATCAAACCCATCGCAGCCGTCTTGACGAATACCGCGAAGTCGGGATCGAGATTCGTTTCTCAAACAGCCTGCCTTTGAAGCTGGCTCTGTTTGATGGAAAATGCGGCCTGGTCGCATTGCTCGATCCCGTGCTGACCCGGCCGTCCTGGACAGCGGTTATCTTCGAACACGACGGATTCGCCGAAGCCATGGCCGGCTTGTTCGAAAGCTACTGGTGCCGCGTGCAAGGCAACGATTGAAGCGCGAGCGTTCTGAAGAGGCCGGGAGTAATCTGGCCGCCGTCGCTGGGGACCAGGATGACGCCGATGCCGGCGCGGGCGTGTCCGGCGTGGTCGGTGTCTCTCGAGCGTTGAAGGCTGCCCAGTGTCCTGCTCGCGTGGTAGCGCTGGAGCCTGCCGCGTCGCCCACCCTAACCACCGGCACAGGCGGACCCCATCGCGTAGAAGGGATCGGCTAGGTTTCCGGCCTCCGCACATCCTGGATAGCGATTATGACGAGGTGATGGCCATCGAAGAAAGCGCCGCGCGAGAGATGGCCCGCCGCATCGCTCGGAAAGAGGGCATCCTTGCGGGCACATCAACGGGACTCAACGTGGCTGCGGCTGTCCAGCTTGCCTCGAAGCTAGGGCCCGAGTCCACTGTCGTCACTGTGGCGTGTGACACCGGTCTCAAGTATCTGAGCGGCGATCTATACAGCGCTTAATGAAAACGCCGCCAGAACACAACCATCAGGCAAACAGTTCTTGAATTCGTTGACGCCTGTAAGCGAAAATGCCCTGGACGTCACTCCGGACCTTAACAGCATGAGCGATGCGCCCCAGAATGCCGAAAGGCAGCCTGTATCGAACGATATCGATGATGTTCGTGCCGTCTTGGTGTGATTTGAAGCGATGTG
>DATHIZ010000250.1:0-3736 GCA_035316385.1 Bryobacteraceae bacterium
GCATTCAACGCTTGTGATTGGAAGCGCCTCATGGCGCAGTTCCCTGACAACGTCGAGTTTTTCGCGCCGAACGGCGAAACGGTGAAAGGCCGCAAGGCCCTAGGCGAGATGTTCGCCCATGAAACCGTCTTTGGTCTCATAGGCGTCGGCTCCGCGGTAGGGTTCGGCTAAAAATGGGGCGTCGGCTCGCCATTGCACGTTGATGGTGTCGCCCACCGTAAAGGTATGCTCGACGGTGACCTTTAGCCCGCACGTGCCGCCTTCCGAGGGCTTTTTGACGACCTTGGCGAACATCTCGCCTAGGGCCTTGCGGCCTTTCACCGTTTCGCCGTTCGGCGCGAAAAACTCGACGTTGTCAGGGAACTGCGCCATGAGGCGCTTCCAATCACAAGCGTTGAATGCGGCCATATGTTCGGAGACCACTTTTTCGGGCGTCGCCTGGCGGACGCGGGGCGGTAACGGGCCGGTTTGACCTGCCGCAAACGCTGTCATGCCGAGCAGGAGAAAAGCGGCGGCGCCGGTGTGCAAGAGATTCATGCGCTGATTATTGCATCCAGCGGAAAAGCACTAAGCTGTCAGGGTTTTTCCGGCCGAACGGCAATGCCGGCCGGAACCCAGGAACAAAAGACGCCTTCTTCTTTGCCGCAAATACCGGGGTTCTCCTTCAAACGCCTGGTAAATGCGTTTACCGCCTCCGGGCGCTTCGATGCCACGATGGCCATGTTGTGATCCGCCTGGCTGACTCGCACCAGGTAGACGAGCCGAATGTGTCCGGTTCGCCGCGGAAGGGAGAACGGCAGTTTGGGTGGATTCGGTTCCGGGGCTGTTTTTCCGTCGCGTGTCGCCTCCGCGGAGACGAATTGAAGCCGCACGCGATTGTTCCCCTTGTCTTTGGCGATGTAATGGGAAACCTCATAGCCGATCAGATCCGCAGCGGATATCGTGATAGTGTTCCCTTCCGTTTGCGGTGAGGTTTGCGGTGAGGTGATGGCGGGGCGAAATCCTCCGGACTTCAGCAGCGGCACCACTATTCGAAGCTTCCACTCCGGTTCCAGGTCCATATAGGAATCGTCGGCCTTGGAAATGTTCGGCGCCGCCGGCGTGGGAATACTCTTGCGCGAACAGCCGGCGGGCGCAATCAACACACGCAAACAGGCCACCAGAAGCAGGAACTGCTTAGTCATCAAAGCAGCTTGAAATTGATTTCTACCTGGGCTTTGACTGTCACCGGCACGCCTTGGCGAGTTGCCGGCGCGAAGCGCCATTGCTGAAGAGCATCGATGGCATTGGCGTCGAGATCCGGCCGCAGACTTCGGACCACTTGTATGTTGCTGGGGGTTCCGTCCGCCTGGATGATGATGAGGAGAATAACCGTCCCCTCTAATTTGTCTGTTTTAGCCGCGTCTGAATATTTGGGTTCCACCTTGCTTAAGAGCCGGGGTGCGGCTATTTCACCGCCGATGTTGTAAACCGTCTTCGGCGGCTGGGTATCACGAAAGTTGAACGATGTGCAGACGGCCAGGACCAGCAGCAGAGAGCCAATTGCCGCTTTGCCCGCTTGAGAATTTGCGGAGGTGCTTCGCTGCCCTTGTAGAATGTGCGCAAAACGGGCGCGGAGGTGAGCGGCGCTGCCTTTTCCCGACATTCCGTTGACAAGCAGGAAACGCGACGGCACATTGCGCGCCATTTCCAACAAGACTGCAGCATAGGCGGCTGGCTGAATACCATGACCCAGGGACTCGTCGTCACAGGCCAGTTCTTCTTCGCGCCGCAGGGCTCCGTATAACGCCCACACCAAAGGATGGAACCAAAACACCGTCAGTGCTATCTGCGCGAGGCAGTTCCAGAGCCAGTCTCGCCTGCGGATGTGGGCCAGTTCATGCAATAGAACGGTGTGCCGGTAAAGAGCGGTCCAATTATCCGCAGCCTGAGGCAGGAGTATGACGGGTTTTCGAAAACCGAAGGTCACGGGTGTGTTCACGCGGCCTAAAGATAGCCGGATGAGATGCGGATTGAGGGCGAGTTTGCCGGAGATGTCCGCTAAATCAGATTGCCAACAGGTATTTGTTAAGGATTCGCCTCGCTTGAGCGCGCGATTTAACAGAACGAACCCAAGGCCAATACGCGCCAGCCCGAACGCTATACCTGCTGCCCAGACCGCTTCCGTGAGCACTTGCCAATTCAGGAGACCGGACGCGGGACTGCCGAGACCGATGTGAGCGTTTGAGACCGCCGGGAGCCAGAGCGGAACGGCGCTTTCCGGAAGCCATGCCGGCATCACCAGCAGGAGGACCGGCAGCGCGAGAAGGGCGCCGAAAGAGCCGGTGCAAACCAAGTGACGGGTGCTCGCGGAGGATCGCCGCGAGAAAAACAGGCAGAGGAGCGCGGCGACCGCAAGCACGGTTGCTTTGGCGGCCAGCACGGCTAGAAACGAAAAGGACATGTTTATTTCACCTCTTTATTTAGCTTTTTTACGGGCTTGTTCGACCATCTGAGCCAACTCATCCAACTCGTCTTTGGAAAGTGAGAAAGCTTTGGGATCCAGAAAGGCAGCGGCTGCGAGTTTGGCGGACCCATCGAAAAACGTTCTGATCACACGCTCCAGGGCCGATTGGCGCGCCTCCGCTGCCTGCACCGTCGGCAAGTAGACGTAGCGCAGGTTCTCCTCCACGTGGCGGACGTGACCCTTGCGCTCTAGAACGCGAAGGATGGTCCTGACGGTGGAGTAGCTGGGCCGGTCGGGGAGGCGCTCCAGAATGCCGGCTCCGGTAGCGCGGCCAGCCGCATAGAGGATGTCCATAATTTGGCGTTCGCGACGGCTTAGCTGGGGCTCGGCGGCAGTTGATTTAGCGGCCTTTCTGCGCATAACTTAGCATCCTGTGTATAAATTAACATGTATGGGTGCAAAAAACAAAAAAAAGACGACCGTGTTTAGCGATCTGGATGTTGGGAGCTTTCTGAAGGACATCGCCTATGGCAGCCGCATCCTGCGCAAGGCTCCGGTGTTTGCGGCGGCGGCAGTCCTGACGCTCGGCCTCGGCATCGGGGCGAATACAGCAATTTTCACGGTGATTCGCGCGGTGTTGCTGAAACCGCTCGAATACCAGGAGCCGGACCGGCTGGTCCGCATATCAATAGACAACTCGCGGCAAAACAACCAGGACGTTGGATTTAGCCTGACGCGCTACCAGGAGATGCAAGCCGCGGCCCAGTCGTTCAGCGAGTTCGCCGCCTTCTTCATCGCTAGCGAGCACATGACTCTTTCCGGAGGCGCGGAGCCGGAACAGATCATGGCCGCGCGCGTTTCAGCCAATTTCCTGCATGTTTTGGGGATGAAGCCGCTATTGGGCCGCAGCTTTCTTCCCGAGGAAGACAAGAGCGGCGCGCGGTCCGTCGCGCTGATCAGCGCGCCAATGTGGAGCTGCCGCTTCGGCCGCGACCCCATGATCACGGGGAAGACGGTTACCATCAATGCGACTCCATACGCGGTTATCGGGGTCCTTCCCGACGCGAGGTGAATTAAGCGTGCTGAACCGCCAATATGTTCGAGCGCATTCAGGGATGGCGGATTCCGGACCGGGCGTGTCTATGCGCGCGGTCTTGTTGCGAGATCAACTGGTGGCGAAAGTCCGTCCGATGCTCTGGGTCCTGTTTGGCGCGGTAGGATGCGTGCTGATCATCGCGTGCGCAAATGTGGTTAGCCTGTTATTGGCGAGGGCGACTTCGCGCTCAAGAG
>DATHIZ010000251.1:0-12353 GCA_035316385.1 Bryobacteraceae bacterium
CGCGACGCCTCGCGTTTCTGGCTTAACTCCAGGCCGGTCGGCAGCGGATCAATCGTCGAGGTCACGCGGTCTATTTTACCGGCGAGATGTGCGCGCTCCGCCCTATTTACGATGGCGGCATTTTCAAGACGATCGTGCGGCGTTCCGTATACTCCTCAATCGCGTAACGCGGACCTTCGCGGGTATTCCCGGAATCCTTAGTGCCCCCGTACGGCATGTGATCGGCCCGAAAAGTGGGCGACTCGTTCACCGTTACTGCTCCAAACTCGAGACGCTTGGCGGCTATCAGCGCCGCGGATAAATCATTGGTGAACAAGGCGGCCTGGAGACCGTAGCGCGTTCCATTTGCCAGTGCGATGCCTTCGTTCAATCCGGACACAGGCGTGATGGAAACAACTGGGCCAAAAATCTCCTTGCACGACACGTTCATTTCCGGCGACACGTTCGTCAGCAGTGTGGGCAGCAGAATGCCCGTGCCATCAATAGAGCCCCCTGCCAGAAGCGTTGCGCCTTGCGCCTGCGCGTCACGAATCCATCGCAGCACCCGATCCCGGCTGGCCTCGGTAATAAGTGGTCCCACTTGCGTTGACGGATCGAGGGGATCTCCCGTCTTGAGCTGGCTGATCTTCGGAAGCAGTTTGTCTATCAACCTCTGGCAAATGGCCGCGTCGGCGTACACGCGCTGAATGGAGATACAGCTTTGACCCGAAAAGCCATATCCGTGAGCCGCAACAGCCGCTGCCGCCGCGTCCAGGTCCGCGTCCGCCAGAACGATCAAGGGCGTGGCATTGCCGAGTTCAAGCAGCACCTTTTTCTTCGGAGCCTTCTCTCGCAGCATCCATCCGATTTCCGCCGATCCGGTGAACGAAATGACAGCGACGCGATCGTCGCTCAGGAAGACACCGGCAATCTCCGGCGCATTCCCGACGATCACATTCAGCCACCCCGGCGGAAGTCCCGCCTCCTGAAAAAGCTTCGCGAGCAGCAGCGCGGAGAGGGGCGTCTTGTCCGCGGGTTTTAGGACCGAGGCACAGCCTGCCGCAAACGCTGGACCGATTTTATGCAGAACGAGATTCAAGGGGAAATTGAATGGTGCAATGGCCGCGACGATGCCGATGGGAACACGCAAAACTATGGCCATCCTGTCTTCACCCGCCGGGTGAGCGCCTAAATCCACCACTTCTCCGGCAAGCGTGCGGGCAGCGGTGGCGGAAAAGAGTAAAGTCTGGACAGCGCGATCCACTTCAATTTCCGCCGCCGTGATGGGTTTGCCGGCTTCCAGCGCAATGGTTCTTGCAAACTCCGCTTTGGCGTTTCTCAGGCGGGAAGCAACTTCCTCAAGAATTTCCGCCCGGCGATAGGCCGGCACTGGAGAGGCCGTGGCCTGTTCCGCCGCGTCAATGGCACTCCGCGCATCGGCTCCCGTGCCCCAGGAAACTTCACCCACCAGCGACCGGTCAAATGGTGAATACACCGAACGCTTTTCCGCCGTGACCACCCATTGGCCACCAATGAAGAGCTTAAACATACTTAGTTTTCGCTCAACTGGTCGCCGCTAGTCCAGCGCTTTGTATTCAGGCTTTGTCCAGCGAAGTCTTCGAGATGTTTTTGAGATGTTTTTGAGATTGCGTCTCAGGCCGATTGCCGGGTATACTCCACTTGCAGCATCCTCCTCCTAATCACTTGGACCAAACAATGAAAAAGGTTAGCCTGGGAAAATCCGGCATCGAAGTCAGCGCCCTTTGTCTTGGGACAGACCTATTCGGAAGCAAACGCGATCAATCGGCTTCCTTCGGGCTGCTTGATTTTTTTCACAGCGCCGGAGGGACGTTTGTCGACACGGCCAACTTCTACGCGAGCTGGCTGGATGGCTTTCAAGGCGGTGAGAGCGAAGCCACTATTGGGCGTTGGATGAAGGACCGCGGTACCCGCGAGCAGATGGTGATCGGGTCGAAGTTGGCGTTCGACTATCCTGGCTGCCCCGGGGGTCTTTGCGCGATCGAGATTGAACGCGAATGCGAAAAGAGTTTGCGCCGCCTGCAGACCGACAGAATCGATATTTACTATTCGCACCGCGACGACCGGGCTACTCCCCTTGAGGAAACCATGACTGCGTTCGACCGCCTTGTGAAGGCCGGTAAGATTCGCGGAGTCGGGGCCAGCAATCTGAGCGGCTGGAGAATTGCCCAAGCCAACCTGCTGAGCCAACTGAAAGGTTGGGCCGGTTATTCCGCGGTGGAGCAGCGATATACCTATCTGCGGCCGCGGTATGGAGCCGATTTTGGTCCACAGATTTGCATCAACGAAGAGTTGAAGGATTACGCGCGTCAGAACCACGTCGCTTTGGTCGGGTACTCGATTTTACTTGGCGGCGCCTACCTGAAAGGTGCGCAAAGTCTACCGCCTCAATTCGCCGGTCCCGACGCCGATGCGCGCATGGAGGCTCTATCGGAGGTTGCGGGAGAGTTGGGAGCGGCCTTGAATCAAGTGATTATCGCCTGGATGCGCCAGAGCAACCCGCCCGTGCTGCCGATTATAGCCGGCAGCAAGCCCGAACAGTTGGCCGAGAATATCGCGTCTCTCGACCTACATCTGACCGTAAGTCAGATGCACAGGCTAAACACGGCTGGCGATCCAGGCGCCGGCGGCTGGATTCAACCTACCTGACAAGAGAAGAGCGTAGCGCCGAGATTCAGGTCAGCCGGGTATCGGGATTCGGAAGCAGAATATCCCGAACGCGCGCGGAGAATTCGTGGCACGCCTCTATAAATTGCCGCAACGTTCGCACCGTTGGGCCGTAAGTATCAAACTCGGCGGGCTGCATGCCATTTTCTTCGTAGGCGCGTCGAAAATCGGGAAATTTCAGCAGCAGCTCTTCAACTACCGCTGGATCGACTGGATCATCGATGCGCGATGTCACCTTGATGTTGCTGCCATTGAACCGCACTTGCCACCTGTGCGGCGGAGAGATGACGACATCGCCGCCGATCAACTCGCTCCAGTGCAGGTGATTGCGGAAAGCCGCGGAAAGAAGGCGGACGCGATAACCGCGCTGACGAAAGAGTTGATAAGTCTTCTTGAAAACAGCGACACCCGCCCATTCGAGGTATCCGGGGTCGGTGATAATATCCTGCCTTTCGGCCTGCACCTTCAGCCAGTCGTCGAGTCTGCCGACCATGATTGTGCACACCGGGCCCATGCTGGAAATGTCTTTACCTTCCGTTTCCCGGCGGCGCAATCCACGCTCAACGGCTTCAGCCACGGCGACGCATTGCGGCAGGGTGAAGGAAACGGTCGCGTTGATGCTGATGCCGAGGTAAGTCGCCTCCTCGATGGCGACGATGCCCGTGCTGGTGGCGGGTATTTTCACAATCATGTTGGGCGCCAGCCGGCTAAAGCGCAGCGCCTGTTCACGCAAGGCTTGCGGATCGCGATAGAGGCGGGGATCGGTCTGGATGGAAAGCCTCCCATTGCGTCCCGCATATTTCTCGAAGCTGCCAAGCAGCAGCTGTGCACGCGTGACCGAGATTTCTTCGATGACAGCCCAGGCAATCACGTCCTCTGTAGCGGTCGGCATCTCTCGAGCCAGCGCCTCGATGCGAGGCTGCCATAGCCGCATTTCCTGTTTCAGCACATCGAGGACGATGACTGGGTTGCACGTGGCGCCAATTCCTCCATGCTCGATGGCGTAAGTCAACTCGGAAAGCACCGCGGAGTCGTTCCAAAGACAGGTGGGAGTCGACAGAGCCATCTGCTGCAAAAGGCTTTTGGACGATATCGCTGGATCAGTTACTGTGCTTGTATTCATTTTCGGGGTCCTCTTTTCCGGCCGGTCCGGTTATGCTTCCGGATACATCAGCACCTTAAGCGCTTTCTTCTCATCGCATAGCTTGAAAGCGCGAGTCCAATCGGAGATCGGGAGTTTGTCCGTAATCAGGTCGTTCAGGCGAAGCCGTCCCTGGGCATATATTTTCATCATGCGCTCCCAGGTGCGCGCCGTATAACAAATGGACCCGGACATTTTCAATTGCTTATAGAAAATCTGATCAATGGGGAACATAATGTCGCGGCCGCAAATTCCGACTTGGGTGTACTGGCCCATTGGCCGCAGAGCTTCAAGGCACGCCTGCACGGAAGTCGGATGTCCGGCGCACTCAAACGCCACGTCGACGCCAATGCCCTTCGTGTGCTCGCGAACAACTTCGGCGAGATCCTGTTCACCGATATTGACGACGACCGCCGCGCCGATCCGGGCTGCCGCGGCTAGACGCGCGGTGTCTCCAGGTGCTCCGGAGACGATGGTCTTGATTCCTTCGGCCACAAGAAGCTTGAGACAGAGCAGGCCGATAGGACCGGGACCGGATACCAACACAACATCGCCTAAGCGGACATTGGTGATTTCCGTGACCGCCTGCACGGCAGCGGCAAAGGGTTCGCTGAGCGCCGCCTCTTCTAACGTGAAGTTTTCCGGAATTTGGTAAAGCTGGTCCGGGCGCATGACGACGTAGTTCGAAAATGCGCCGTCGACGCCGTGCCCCATTCCACGCCGGTTAGAACAGAAGATAAAATAACCCGAAAGGCAGTATTGACAATGTCCACACGTAACAGCGGTTGCCCCCAACCCGGCTACCTTTTCGCCCCTCGTTACGCCGGAAACATTGGCGCCCACTTCCACCACGGTACCCGCAAACTCGTGGCCCAGAATTACGGGAGGATAGTTGCGAAAAGTATCGTGAAGAACATGGATATCTGTTCCGCACACGCCGCAATATGCAATCTCAAGCTTCACCTGAGTCTTTCCACACTCTGGTTCGGCAACGTCCCTGATGCCGACGTTTCCTTCTCCGGCAGCGTACTTCACAAGAGCCTTCATCTTTTGCTGTCTTCCCTTTTGGTATAAATTACAGTTGGAATTGAGTCTGGTTGCGGGGAGTGTAGGGCTTATGTATTGGATGGATGAGTCATGCGCGTGATTCCCCCTACGAACTGTTTCCAGCCGCGTTTAGCGATAGTTACTATAGTCGGTTAGTTGCCGATTGACAAGCGCATACAGCCGGTCGGCCAGAGACCAATAAGTCGGAGGCGGGAGCGTCATGGCGGCTATTTCACTTGGCGTACCGGTATACAAAATGCCGCCTGTCAAGAAATTCCACGTGGTTCCGTTCGCCCGCAGAAACTCCTTGACTAGTTTTCGAGAGCTAGTATATTACCACCGATAGGAAGGCCTGAAATTAGTTCTATTGGGAACTAGAAGTAAATTGGAGACCATGTTGGACTACTCACACAGCCCATTCCGATTCCTCTTCGTGACTTCTGTTTCTTCCTTTTGGGCTGGATCTATCTAAAGTTCACGTGTTTCGGAGAGGACTATGAAAGTACTGTTTTATTTTTTCACGATCTTTCTTGGGATCGTGCTTGCCGTGCACTTGGCAATGAACGGTAAGGTCGGACATGCCATCGGTAACCCTCGAGTGGCGAATGCAATGTTCTGGTGCGTCGGCGCGTGTGCCGCGCTTGTGATCGGTTTGAGCGGCTGGCGGTCAAATGCGTTAGCCGGCCTGAAAGATGTACATCCGCTGCTGCTGACTGCCGGCGCTCTCGGGGCGTGCCTGGTGTTCGCGATAGCCTGGATGATACCGGAAGCGGGCGCCCGTGCGGTCTTTGTCACTTTGATCGCCGGTCAGATCCTAGGCGGCATGGTTCTTTCGCATTACGGATGGCTAGGTTCCCCCACGCAGCCCATTACGCTTACGAACGCGATTGGAGCAGTGGTGATGATGGGCGGTGTTGTGCTGGCGACCTACACCAAGTGACGACATGACATGTGGCGGCGGCGAGCAGTGCCCTAGTCATCTCCCGCCTCCGGCCTTGTGTCGTGCAACATACACTAATCCCGCCTTATAACGGCGCCTTTGCCTCCAGTTCCCATATGAACTCATTTCCGTTTGCATACGGGGGGAATATACTAGGCCGCAGAAATGGGTCAAGGAGGTTCTCGCGATGCGAGTCAAGCTAGGCGCTGAGGCACCGCTGATCAACCGCAAATCCGATCGCTACTGGGTTCCGATCGTTGCAAAGACCATCGATTTGCTGGATTGCTTCGGCTCTGACAAAGAGTTTCTGACACTGGAAGAAGTAGTGCAACGGACCGGCATCGCCCACACCACGGCCTATCGCATTCTGCATACCCTGACGTCGCGCGACTATTTACGCCAGGTAGGCCGCAAATACCGGTTGAATCGCCTGCGGAGCCGGCTGAAAATCGGATTCGCAAACTTGTCTAAACAGATTGCGCTAGCGGTTGAGATTCAGCGGAGTTTAGAGAGAGCAGCGAACGACAGCGGAATAGATCTGCTTACCTGGGACAACGATCGAAATGCCCAAAAGTCGATCGAGAACGCGGAAGCGATCGTCGCTAGCAAGGTAGACGTCGCAATCGAGTTCCAGTTGTTCGAGCAAGTGGCCCCAGTAATCGCCGAGATCTTTTCCAAGGCTGGAATTCCGTTGATCTCAATCGTGAACCCTCATCACGGGACCTTCTATTTCGGAGTTGATAACTACCGTGCCGGATATTCGGCTGGCCTGGCCTTGGCGGAATACGCCATGAAAGAGTGGAAGACGAGGCCGGAATCGTTGCTGCTGCTCGAGTCGCCGAAAGCCGGAAGAACCGTGCAGAGCCGGCTCGTCGGCGTGGTTCGTGGCATTGAAGAGCGTCTAGGCCCGCTGGGCGAAAGAGTGATTCACCACATCGACGGAGGCGGAGATGCCGTCACTTCGAAGGCCGCTGTTGAGAACTTCTTGCGCCGGCGGCCCGAGACCAAGATTCTCATTGCCGGCATCAACGACGAAAGCGCAATTGGTGCTGTCGAAGCGGCGAAAGTGGTCGGGAAGTCGAAGAAATTTGCCGTTGTCGGGCATGGCGGCAGCGACGAAATACTGGCCGCTATGGCCGTTCCCGGGAGCCCCTGTTTGGGAACAGTCTCTTTTCGAGCTGAACTATATGGTCCAGGTCTGGTTGAGTTTGTTGTTCCCGTGTTGCAAGGCCGTTCTGCTAATCCGATTCACTACGTTGCACATGAATTTGTCGGAAAGAGTTCGCGCGTTTTCGCCGGTGAGTAGAAAACTGCGTCACGGATTTTCGTGATATGCTCCGTCTCGGGTGCCAGTGGCGCCGGATTGGAATAGAACATGACACGTTGCTCAATGACACGTTACTCAGTTCTTTGTTTTGCCATGGCGTTTGCGCTTGCTGCGTTTGCGCAGGCGCCCACTGAGGCCGGCAACAAAGGCTCCAGTCTTCAGGTGCGAGTCAAGTACACAGGTGCCGGATCAGTGGATGAAGCGCACAAAATATACGTGAGTCTCTGGGATACACCGGATTTTGCCAAAGAAGGCAGCAGCGGAATGCCGCCGTTTGTGACAATGCCCGTCACATCTAAGTCCGGGACGGCCAAGTTCCAAGATGTCCAGAAGAGTCCGGTTTACGTCGGCATCGCGTATGATCCCACCGGCAAATGGGACGCCCAATCAGAACCGCCGGCGGGCACTTCTCTCGGACTTTATAACAAAGAGAAAGGTGTGCCGGCCCCGATACAGCTTGAGCCAGGAAAGACAACGAAGGTCTCAGCTATGCTCGACGACTCGTACAAAAAGTCCGACATGGAAAAGAAGCAGTAAGGCTGGGTGATTCCTACCTATCGCAGCTCTCGCGCAATGGCTTGCATATGAACCTTTGCGCAATCGACATGCGGGAAATCTGTGTTTGTTTCGCTGAAAATCAAAGAAAGATCCGTTCCGGCGAGCACGATCGCATCAACCGGCAGATCGCGCGCGATTTGCGACAGAATCGTTCTCCCTTCCGTTCCGCCGTTCACGACCTGCAGATAGATCTGGTGGATCGTCTCCACCTGCTCCGGCACCATTACCTCTACCCCGTCCAACATCCCAAACAGGCGGGATTCCACAACGAATCGAGTGCCGAACAACGCAACTTTCTTATATCCGCGCAAACGAATCTCCGCTCCCACTTCCTCAATGATGTTGACTAGCGGAAGCGCCGAAATCTTCTCCAGCTCGCGGATGCAAATGTGGGGTGCAATCGCTGAGATTGCTGCTACTTCGGCGCCGCCGGCGGCGAGCCGATCGATCAACCGAGCGAAGTACGCCGCCAGCCCCGTGCGGTCGCCGCGCTGCACATCTCCCAAAACGCGTTCCACATCCGCGTGAACTATCAATAGTTCACCGGCTTGTATCTTCACCAGTTCCTGGTAGTAATGAACGGTCGCGCCCGGCCCCAAACCGCCGATCAATCCTAGATTTCGCACGCCTCAATTCTCCCAGCAAGCGGTTTTCAATTTAGGCCAAGGGTCTACAGTCCGCGCGACGACGCCAGCACAATCTGTTGTCCTGAAGCATGATCCTGAACAATCAGCTTTCCGGCCTCGATTTTTACCTCGTCGACCCGCGTGAAGCCTTCCGGGACAGCGGTATAAAAGAGGAGGAAACGCGATTGGATCTTCGATTTCGCCGGTAGCCACTTAAATGCCGGCGTGCCGAATAGCGGGTTCATCTCCACCGTTTCGCGATGTGAGATGTCAAAAGGTTGAGTGGAAAACTCCATACCGCGCGCGGCATGCTGGTCTCCCGTATAGTTCATCCAGCTCATCACCCATGGGTACTCTTCGCGAGGAAAGACGTACCCAAGCAGCAGTCGTTTGTCCACATTGAGAGCTGTGACAAATGCAAGCGTTCTGTTAGGATCCAGCTGGCAACTGGCCAGGTCGAGAAATTTTTTATCGCTCGGGATAGATCGTATGTCAGCCCTCTCGAAATTGTTGGCTGGCGCCATGGGCCATTTAAAATCGCGGCCATAGATCAAGCGCCCCGGAATGGGCCCGGGCTTATAAGGACGGACCTGGCAGTTTGTAGCCGGCATGTCCACAAATGTTTTCCCTGGTTCGAGAAAAGGTGGACCGATTGTGGCATGTTCCGCCCAGGAAATTGGCCTGTCGATGTTCAGCGCGCTTTCCACTTCACTGCTGACATGAATTATATTTTCGCCGTCGGCTAATTCGATCGTTCGGGTAAGTTTTTCTTGCGCGAGAGGAAGGAAGCTCTGCATGACGATCGAGTGCACAGGTCCCGAATCGTGCCTGGAGAGGATGTCTACCGGTTGCCTTGAAGCCTCGCCGTGAAAGGGCATACCCGCTGCTTGTTCCTGAGAGGATGGGGCGCCGAAGCCGTCAAGCGCAAGGAAATGACCGATGGTGTGAAAGGGATTCAGCGGCTCGGAGCCACGTAGCTGCAACTTAAGAAATTTGCCCCCCATAGTCGAAATCGAAAATTCGAGTTGGTCATTTGCGAGCACAAGAGGCGGCGTTGCATTGGCTGGCGCGGAACTGCCCCGCTGTTGTGCCAGGATTGACACTGCCAGACTCATCGGTAGGACGGTTGCCAACACCACGGTTCTAAGGCAATGCATTCCGTAACTAGCTCCCTTGGCTAACCGATTAGATAAATCCACTTCCATCCCGCTCCGCACATATCTTAATGCATTACGCTATGGCTGCTAAAAGACACGCTTGCGATATCCCCCGCCGCAACCCGCAAATATCCAATCTCCGTCGTAACCCTCAACCGTACTATTTGCGTCTGGGTATAGACGGCAACTACCGACCGAAGGTGAAACCTCTAAACACAGTGCGATCGAGTGGACCTGTTCTGCTTTGCTGTCTATTTCTAGCCGGCCAGGGAGTCTTCGCCCAAGATACGCCGTCGCCTTCCGTGGGCTCACCGGCAACCATCACGTCCAGCCCCCAACCTAGTCCCCAACCCAGCGACACCGCCGGGGAGCCGATCGCGCCCATTGCCCCGGCACACCCACAGCCTGGAACGGTAGATAAAAGGCTGTTCGGTGTCATCCCGAACTACCGCGCCGACCAACTGCAGGGAGTCTACAAGCCGATTAGCACCCGTGAGAAATTTCTCATCGCGCGCGGTGACAGTTTTGACTGGCCCAATTATTTCCTATTGGTCGGGTATGCACTCCAGTCGCAGATAGCGTCCAACGGTTTCAAGCATAACGGTGGCATTGAGAGCTTTGGCGAGTTCTATGCTCGCGGCATGGCCGACCAGGTTATCGGCAGCTACTTTACCGAAGCAATCCTGCCCAGCCTCTTGCATGAAGATCCACGCTTCTTTCGCCTGGGAATTGGCTCTGTCTGGCGTCGGGCCTACTATGCGGCGACGCGCGTTTTCGTTACCCGGCTCGACAATGGCGGCTCCAGCTTCAACGTCTCGGAAGTTGTGGGCAACATGGGTGTCGTCGCAGTGACGACCTTCTATTATCCAAACAGCCAGTCGGCTTCCGAAGCTGTTGAACGCTACGGTATGGCGCTCGGTAATGACGCCATTTCCAACCTCCTGACGGAATTCTGGCCAGACATCAAGCGCCGTATTCCATTGCTGCACCGCAAGGCCTAAAACGTCCACGACTCGCTTGATCTGCGGCGTCAAAAGAGCGATCATGCGTTGCTTTCGATGGCGCTCCCGAGCTCTGTGCTCACCTCGACGACCGGCTCGAATGGCCGATTACCATCCTCCGCAATGCGCACGTCCCCGGTCCCGATCTCGTACACCCAGCCCGACACTGTCAACTCGCCGCGCGCAATAGCTCCCGCCACGCTCGGGTGCGTCTTCAAGTGCGCCAGTTGCATAAGCACATTTTCTTCAGTCAGCCGGTGCATTCGCTCGCTGTGCCGGTCATCGTCGTCGCCCATGCTACAAGCAACTGTTAGGGCGGCCTGTCCGTTTCTCAGCCAGCTCCTCACCGTTGGCATGCTAGCCGTCGATGCCGGATCCAGGAGTGCCTTCATGGCGCCACAATCAGAGTGCCCGCAGATCACTACGTGCCGTACGCCTAGTGCGCTCACGGCGTACTCGATCACGGCGCTTACGCCGCCCAGCATCTCCCCGTACGCCGGAACCATGTTTCCGATATTCCGCGTCACAAACACCTCGCCCGGGCCCGAACTTGTGATCGTTTCCACGTCCACCCGCGAGTCCGCGCACGCCACGATCAGGGTATGCGGCTGCTGCGGCGTCGTAGCAGCCCTGTAATAGTCGTCCGCGTTTACCGAGTGCACGTCGGTCTGAAACCGCCGCACGCCATCCTTCAGCTTTTCCAGAACACTTTGATCAGCCATATTGCTTAGACTACCGCTACGTTCCCTTCCAAGCTGTCCTTCTTTCGCAAAAAACGCTACCGGCGATTTTAATGTTTCACTCCCAAGTGCATTCACGCCGACACCGGTGAACCCCTTGGACACAGAGTGTACTGGACGATTTGGCCTCGGCGCCTGTGAATCAATCTTGCTCCGTAATATCGTTAGAACAAAGAAATCCAGTTGCTGGTTAGTCATCCCGTCGGAAGCGAATAACATCATTCATGGAGCTGGCCGCCTTCTCAACGGAGGATAACGCCGTCTTCCAAGCACAAGCCCGAGTCCTTTGAGCAATCCCCCGCTACCGCCTTGATCTATCACTCCGGACCGTGACTGGACATCGTGACGCGTGCATGAAACAAATGTGTGACGCGACGGTCTAACAAGCAAGTCTCATGGCCACGTTATGCTTTGCGCTTACGGCGACGATCTTTCTGGCTGCTCTGCCCATACGTGGGCAAATTCAAAACCAAGCCGACGACGGCCAGTGGCCAATGCCTGCCAAGAACTTTGCGAGCACGCGGTTCAGCACTCTTTCGGAGATCGATACAAGTAACGTCAAGAATCTCAAACTTGCCTGGACATTCTCCACAGGTCTAACGCGTGGACATGAAGCAGCTCCGTTAATTGTCAACAACACGTTGTACATCGTCACCCCATGGCCCAACATTCTCTACGCTCTTGACTTGACAAAAGCGGGCGCGCCCAGGAAATGGACTTATTCACCGCACCCCACGGCGAGTGCGCAGGGAGTAGCGTGCTGCGACGTGGTGAACCGCGGAGCGGCCTACTACAAAGGACGGGTTTATTTCAACACACTCGATGCGCGAACCATCGCCGTGGACGCCAATACCGGCAAGGAAGTGTGGAAGACTGCGCTGGGAGACATCAATCTGGGCGAGTCGATCACGATGGCCCCTTTGGTCGCTAAGGGAAAGGTGCTTGTGGGAAATAGCGGTGGCGAGTTCGGTGTCCGCGGTTGGCTTGCCGCTCTGGATGCGGACACCGGCAGGTTATTGTGGCGAGCCTATGCAACCGGGCCCGACCGGGACGTGCTGATTGGACCGAATTTCAAGCCCTTCTATGAGCAGGATCGTGGAAAGGATCTCGGTGTAAAGACCTGGCCGGGCG
>DATHIZ010000252.1:0-2947 GCA_035316385.1 Bryobacteraceae bacterium
GCTCATCCATGCTTTCGCAGTGGAGCCTTCAATCTGCGGCAAGAACAGGGCGAGTGTTAAGTGCCGCAGAGGAGACGCTTAAAATGGTCCTGTTACGGTATACCGCGCAGCGGTTTAGTCCAAACCATGTAATGTGCCCGCCGCCGTTATGTGGCCGGGCTGCGCCGTCCGGAATGAATCAGGGGGAGCGGCTCGTTTTGGGCAACATAACGCTACAGCGACTGGAGCCAGTCCAGCAGGGCGGCGTCGGTTTGCCAGAGGGGTTTTCGAGGAATCCTCTGATCTGAAGCTCCGGGCAGCATGCACTTTTCCAGAGCAGCCTGCTTGGTGCGGAGGGTAATTTCCGCATAGCGGTTCGTTGTCTCCAAGCTCGAATGGCCCAGCCAGGCGCGAATGACATTCACTTCAACACCGGCCTCCAGAAGGTGGACGGCAGTGCTGTGGCGCCAAAGGTGGGGCGAGACGGCCTTCGGCCGACCGTCCGCCCGCTGCTTAACAATGTGTTTGGTGTACCTCCGGATGATCTTGTAGATACCGAACCGGGTCAGGGCAGTTTCCTTCATGCCGACAAAGACGGGCCGGTCAGGATTGGCTCCTGACCGCTCCGATATCAGCCTGTTGATTAGCGTGGCGGTTTCCTCCCAGAGCGGGCAGACACGCCACTTGTCTCCTTTGCCGTGCAGATGTACTCGCGGAGAGGTATCGAAATGAACATCGCTCACTCGTAGGTCCAACGTTTCTTGGACGCGGGCACCTGTGTTGTATAGGAATACCAATAGAGTCCGGTCCCTCAAAGCGTGGCTCCCCTGGGCAGGGAGTACAGCCAGGGTTGATTCAATCTCATCACGTTCGAGGAAGACCGTCTCTGGGGGTTGAGAACGTTTCCTCGGGATGCACGCCACCTTCTGAGCTTGCCCAAGTCGATCCGGGAATCGGTGGCCGACGTATTCGAAGAAAGTGCGGAGAGCTGCCAGTCGCTGGTTGCGGGACTGAACCGCGTTGCTGCGGTCCGTTTCCAGAGAGTTCAGAAAGCTGGATACCGTATCCGCACCCAGATCGTCGAGACCAAGCTGCGTGATCTTCTTTCCGGCAGTTTTCGCGGCGAACTGCAAAAACAGTCGTATCGCATCGGCGTAGCTCGTGATCGAGTTTGGCCTGAGCCCCTTTTGGAGTTTCAGATGATCGTTGAAAAATGACGCCAGGAGCGAACCCAGCGCGACCGTGCTGGCGCTCATCGCATACACTCCTTCCGGCTGTTCCATGCAAACTGTGCAAAACGGTCACTGGCGCAATCTAGCAGCTCCGCCGTGATGGTCAAGTAGATGGCGGTCGACGATGGGCTAACATGCCCGAGAAACGTGGAGAGATCGAACAATCGAGACATCGGGTCAATGCCCTCGCGATACCAGCGCAACAACGTCCCCACCGCGAACGAATGCCGAAGACAGTGCAGGTGCGGCGCCCTCTCCCCAGGAGAAACCGTGAGATGAAGTGTGGGCAAAAGTTTATGGAAGGTCCAGCTGATAGTGTTGGTCCCTATCGGTGTCCGTGTGCGTTTGGAGAAGGAGAACACCGGGCAATCGGGCGCAATCGGCCCGTAGCGCGACTCCTCTCGCTGCAGGAAGGCCGCCATTGTTGTGGCCATGCGGGGGCCAAACGGTACAATCCGGTCTTTCCCGAACTTCGTCTGGCGAATCATCAGAAGGTTGGCATCAAAATCGACATCTCTGCGGCATAACCGGGACACCTCCCCGATGCGGAGCCCCAGGCCGTACAGCAAAGCAAAAATCATCTTGTATGTTTCGCCGCGATCCAAGGCCCCTGGGTTGCTGGGCAGTTGCGCCGCCGCTTGGAGGAGGGTGCGAGCTTGATCCGGGCTGAAGAGGAAAGGCCGACGAGCTGGCCGGGCGCGGTGAACTAGGCACCGCACCGGCGACTCGGGCAACACTTCGTGGACCACCATCCAATCGAACAACCCTCGTAGCGATCCAATGAGCCCGTTGTAGCTGCGCGGCGAGGGACGAGGCCGGGAGGCCACAAACCCATCGATGTGTGTGGACGTCAGCTGACGCAGTTCCGCAACTCCCTGAGCGAGCAAGTAGCCGTCCAAGAGATGAAGCATCGGCCCCACCTTTGCCGGTTGCTTGCCCAACGAACGCTTATGGGCGAGGTACAACCCGATGCCGTCGGCCAACGGACCTTTGGGTGTGCTCATCATAGGACCTCCTCACCGTTTCCCAGCGCGACCGCGCGGAGAGCCTCGATGTTCACCTTCGCATAAATCTTGGTCGCGTCCGGAGTTCGGTGCCCGATGAAGTCGCCGATCGTTTTGAGTGAGAATCCGGAATCGACGAGGCGTTGAACGCAGCTGTGCCTCAACGTATGTGAGCCCGGCCGAGAGACGGTGATCCCGGCTTTGCGGAGGTACCATTTCGCCCGCAATGACACCGCCACACGTGACAGCGGGGTGTATGGCGCGTAGGCCCCAATGAACAACGCCCGCTCGGCTGTTTCTGGGCGGCATTGTTTCAAATAGTCAAGAATCGCTTCGCCGACTATTGGGGCCAGAGGATACGCCGTGGAATGCCCCGCCTTGCGCCCGCGAATGTCGAGGCGATCGTGCTTCCAATCGATGTCATCCAGCGTCAACGCCGCGACTTCACGAGAGCGCAGCCCATATGTGACCAAGAGCAGGAGGATTGCGTAATCACGTTTCCCGACCGCACTCCTCCGATCGACCGTTTTGAGCATTTGCTCGACTTGGTTCCATGCAATCGACCGCGGCAGGTTCGAAAGCCGGTACCGGCGTGGCGATTCGATCGCCTTTGCCAGGTCACGTGCCATCAGCCCGACGCCGAAGAGGTACCGAAAGAACACTTTCAGAATGCTGCACAAACTCTGGACCGAGCGTTTGTCGAGAGTTTTGCCACTCTCGGTGATGAGTGCA
>DATHIZ010000253.1:0-7813 GCA_035316385.1 Bryobacteraceae bacterium
GGTCGCGCCTTCGCCCAGGGCGGCGGGTTCCGCAATGGAGCGGGCGGTTCGGCGCCTGCCTTTACGGGCCGAGGTGGTGGTTCTCGTTCGTTCTCTCGCGCTCCTGGTAGCGGCGCAGGCGCTGGCTATCGTGGCGGCGGAGGTGGCTTCCGGAACGGCGGAAATGGTGGTGGCTACCGAGGCGGAGCGGGCGGAGGCGCATCAGGTGGAGGCGGTGGTCGCAGCGGCGGTGGTGGTGGGGGCGGTGGTCGCGGCAGCAGCGGCGGTGGCGGTGGCGCGCGAGGCAAGTAAGTAGCACGTGCTTGGGTCATCGCGTATGATGGTCCCAAGGCCATGCCGTATCTGCTGAAAACAGAGCCGAGCGTTTATTCTTTCGCCGACTTGCAGCGCGACGGCGAAACCATTTGGGACGGAGTCACCAATCCGGCCGCGGTGAAGAACCTGCGCGAGATGGAGCCCGGCGAAAAGCTGGTCATCTACCACACTGGCGATGAACGTCAGGCTGTGGGTTCCGCCACAGTTCTCAACGTAAGCGCGAAAGATCCGAAGGTGCCGCTGGTGCGCATTAAAGCAGGCAAACCTTCGGCGACTCCTCGCACCTTGGGCGACATCAAAGAACACAAGATGTTTGCGGATTCGGCGCTGGTGAAACAGGGCCGGCTCTCCGTTGTGCCTCTCACGGAGCAGCAATACGACTGGCTCGTATCCTAGATCAGGTAAGATTCACCGTTCGCTATGGACGAAGGTCCCAGACTGCTCCATACTCTTCCAGAGCAACGCGCACCAACTGGCTGCGCGTGCGTACGCCGGTCTTCAGGAAGAGTTGCTGCAGCGCCGATTTCACCGACGCCTCGGAGATGTTCAGGCTACCGGCTATCTGCTTATTGCTCGATCCCGCGAATACTCCTTTAAGTACCTGGCGCTCGCGTCCCGTCAACTCGTTGCCGTGCGTCTGGCTGCTGCCCTCGCTGGCGACAGCCTGCACCAGCGCCTGAATGCAGCGTTGATCAATCCAGGTTTCGCCGGCCATGACTTTGTGGATCGCCTCAATCAATAGCTCAGGCGAACTGAGCTTGAGAAAGATGCCGCAAACTCCGTGCCCTAGCGCCGCCACGTAGTCGGCATCGGTCATTCCAGCGGTCACGAGGAAGATCCGGCCTGTGTAGCCGGCCTCGCGGGCCCGACGAATGAACTGGAAGCCTGTCTCCCTCTTGCCGAGATCGTAATCGAGGAGCACCATGTCGACGCGATTGCGCGCCAGGGCCTTCAGTGCTTCCGGCGTTGACGAGCAGTGCGCGACGACGTGAAGATCCGAATCTGTTTCGAGTAGACGGCTGAGCATCACACGAAACAGCGTATGGTCGTCGAGCAGTAACAGTTGGAATGCCGCCATAACGTTCCTAAGGCGCTACCGTTTGGCCACCGCCAACATGACCGCGAAACAGCTTCCTTGGGGCTGAGGCTCGTACTCAATATCACCTTGAAAGGCGCGCACGAAAGTACGCGACAAGTATAAGCCCAAGCCCGAGGCTTGAGCGCCCGGCTGAAAGGGAGCAAACAGCCGTTCGGGATTAGAAACGCCGGGACCAGTATCAATCAATCGGATGACAACGGAATGCTCCTCGCCATTCCCCTCGACCGAAGTCCGTACAGTGAACTCCTTTTGCTGCCGCCGGTCAGATCCTTCCAGTGCGCGCTGGCTGTTCTTTGCAATATTCAGGAATACCTGTAGAAGTGCCTGTCGATCGGCCAGGACACGCGGAAGCGACTCCGGCTGCTCCCAGCGTATGACTATTCCGGAATCGTGGAACGAACCTTCGATTACAATCCGCAGTTCCTCCAGCACGGAACGCACGTCGATACATTCCACCACGGACTTTGTGGTTTGCCGCAATTCAAGACCGGCCATCTTCTCCAGCCCTTGTACTAACGTGCCCAGGGCGTTGAAGTCGTCGTTCGAGACGAATCTTCCGTCGCGCGAGAGCTTGGAATGCACCACGGCGATAGCTCCGCATATATTGCGAATCTCGTGGCACAAGGCGCCGACCAGCACTTTGGAACCGGTTAGAATCTGCTGCAGGTTGAACTCCGCCCGATCGCGCAGTTCCTCGGAAGCATCGAATACGATGGCCGCCAGGCGGGGACCCGACATGGTCTGGTAGGTCGAAAACCATATGTGCGCCAGGAAGATTTCGCCATCCTGGCGGCGCGCGCGGCACTCCATCTCGGTGTGGAAGAACGGCGCTTGCTGGGAAGGCGTGACACTGGCCAGAGCCGGAAAAAATTGGCCGATCGAAGCGCCCTCCAGTTTGCCGTTTTCGACGCACAGAAGTTGATGAGCCGCCTCGTTGGCGAGTTGCACCTTGCCGGCGGCGTCCAGTGTGAAGATCGATGCCGGACTACTGGAGACGACAAAATCCAGCTGTTCTTCCATCTTGCGGCGCAGTTCTGTCTCCCGCGCCAACTCTTCTAAATGCCGGTTCACGAGTCGCCGGCCGCGCGCCGACGCGAAGCCGAAAAGACCCGTGCCAAAGAACGCCGCAAAGGTCAGGACAAGGCGCGAGCCGCCTTCGAGCAGCGCCCATGGAAAAGGATCGAACGCCTCGGTCAATCCCGTGCAGAGCAGGGCGACACCCGCCACCTGCCACGGGTTCAGCCAAGCGCCTGCCATCAGCATCGGGAACAGATACAAAAATCCGAACGAGATATCGTTTTCGAAATGCCAATCGAGCAGCGCAATTCCGGCAATCAGGATGCTCGCCCAGAGGAGTAACTTGGTCCGGCTTCCTTGAAGGAAGCGAAAAAGGAAGAACTCCTGCATTCGGTTTTCAATTAAATGTTATCGCTTTCGAAGCCCCAACAAGGGGAATTGCCGCGCCTTTGGCTGAAAGATATAGCCGGAAGATTCAGCCGAAAGAGCGCGCCTTGTTCGACGAATGATAGATGGCGCGGGCGCGTTCGTCCTTTGAAACTAAAAGAGTGGTACCTAAGCGGCGGATTCGCCGGGCCGTTGAGCCAAATTTTCCTTACGCTAAGTCGATTCTCGTTTCCTTCGGCCTGATCGTGGCAATGATGCTTACGTCCGCCGCGTTCACTGATCCCACATCAGGCGTAATTCAGCCTCCGGCGTTGGCCTGGTCGATGATTGCAGGACTACCCATCGCAATCCCAGTGGTGTTTTATACGGAATTCAAACGAAGAAACCGGTTTAAGCGGCCTCAATCACCCGATGAAAATTGACAAACGAGCTTGGAGGAACGGGCTGCTGCTCAGCTGCCTTTTCGCGAGCCGTCTTCACGCGCAGCAAGCGTTCAGTTGGGAGCAGATCCGGGACAAGTTCGAAAAAACAAATCCGGCGCTGCTCTCCGATCAGGTAAATATCGACGAAGCCCGTGCCCAGGAGATCACGGCTTTCTTACGGCCGAATCCGGGTTTTACTTTCTCGACGGACGGGACTCAAATCGCTTCGAGTCAAGGCGTCTGGCGTCCCTTCATCGGCACTCAGTTTTCTTCTGCCATTGATTACCTGCATGAACGCCAGCACAAGCGAGAGCTGCGGCTCGAAAGCGCCCAAAAGGGAACCGGCATCGTCACTTCGACGCACGCCGACTTAGAACGCAATCTGCTGTTTCAACTTCGTAATGCGTTTGTACAGGCTCTGCAAGCCAAAGCGTTTTTTGACGTCGCCAAACAGAATCTGGAGTACTGGGACAAAGAAGTCGCGATCAACCGCGATCGCTTCACGGCAGGCGATCTTTCCAAGGTCGATCTGAGCCGAATCATTCTCCAACGCGCGCAATATCAAGCCGATTTCGTCAATTCGCAAGTCAGCCTGAGAACCGCCAAGATCGCGCTACTTACTCTGCTGAACGACCGCACACCGGTGGAGAAGTTCGATGTCACCGGCTCATACGACTTTCAAGAGAAGTTGATGAGGCTGGAGGAATTCCGCCAGGTCGCCCTGTCTATGCGCCCGGACCTCAAGGCTGCGATGGAAGCGGTCGATAAAGCCAAGACCGATAACAGCCTGGCTACCGCGAATGGTTCGACGGATCCGACCTTCAGCGTATGGTGGACCCATAATCCCTCCTTCAACAATCCATATGACAACAACGCGCTCGGCGCCAGCGTCAGTATCCCGCTGCGCATCTTCGACAGAAATCAAGGGGAAAAGCTGCGCACAAAGCTGGATATCGATCGCGCGGATAAGTCCCGCATGGCCGCGGAAGCGCAGGTCTTGAGCGATGTGGATACCGCTTATGCCACGCTGAACAGCACGGTTGAGCTGCTGCTGCCTTACAAGCAAGAGTACATTCCACAAGCTACCGAGGTGCGGGATATCGTTTCGTTCTCCTATCAAAGGGGCGGGGCGTCTCTGCTTGATTTCCTGGATGCGCAGAAGTCATACCGCGACACTCAATTAAATTTTGTGAACCTGATTGGCTCTTATCTTGCCGCTGCGAGCCAGCTCAATTTAGCCGTAGGACGCGAAGTGATCCAATGAATCGCACGATTTTGCTGGAAGCAAGCCTGTGTTTGGCTTTGAGCTTTGCCTGCGCTAGCTGCGCCAAGAAAGCCTCTTCTCAAGAGGCAGACACGGGGCCGAAAGCCGCCGCCGTGGAGCCGGACATGGATGCCAACCACTTCAAAGTAGATCGCCCGGAGCTATTTCCCTTAGCCACGGCGGGTATCTATTGCGCGTCGCCAGAGCTCAACACCACGGGTGTGGTCAGCCCCGATGTTTCGCGCCAGGTGCCGGTGATTTCGCTTGCCTCCGGGCGGGTGGTGGAAATCAACGCGCGGCTGGGTGACCAGGTCAGCATGGGACAGATTCTGTTCAAGGTCAGAAGCCCGGACATAGCGCAGGCTTTCTCCGACTACCGCAAGGCTGTATCGAACGAACAACTCGCAAAAGTGCAGCTTGACCGCGCGCAGGTTCTTTACGACAAAGGTGCGGTCCCCAAGAGCTCCCTCGACGCCGCGCGGAATGCCGAAGACAACGCCAAAGTCGACTTAGATACTACTGCCGAACATCTGCGCGTGCTGGGGTCGGATCTTGATCATCCGACAGGAATCGTGCCCGTCTATGCGCCGGTTGCCGGGGTGATTACGGACCAGCAAATTACTAACGCGGCGGGCGTACAGGCGCTTGCCACCGCCAGCCCGCTCACTATCTCCGACATGTCGCATGTATGGATTGTCTGCGATGTCTATGAGAACGATCTGGCGCAGGTGCAGATGGGCGAGTTTGCGGATATACGCTTGAATGCGTATCCGGACCGCATCCTGAAGGGGCGAATCGGAAACATTGGAGAGATTCTGGACCCGAACATCCGCACGGCAAAAGTGCGATTGGAAGTGGCGAACCCTAACCTCCTGCGCTTCGGAATGTTCGTGACGGCAACTTTCCATGGGCAGAGAAAGGAAACACACGCAACCGTTCCGGCAACGGCCGTCCTCCATTTGCATGACCGCGACTGGATCTACACGCCGGCCGGTTCGGGAATTTTCAAACGCGTGGAAGTAGTTGGCGGCAACATGCTGCCGGGCAGCCTCCAGGAGATCAACTCCGGTATCGCTCCAGGGACGAAGGTCGTGGCCAATGCGCTCGTGTTGCAGAACACGGTGGAGCAGTAATGATCCGTGCCCTGGTCGACTATGCGCTGAACAACCGGCTCATCGTCCTGGCTATTGCGTTGCTGTTGTTCGTGTGGGGAGGTATCTCGTTCCATCAGTTGCCTGTGGAAGCGTATCCGGATGTGGCGGACAATTACGTCGAGATCATCACACAGTGGCCAGGGATTTCCGCGGAACAGATGGAACAGCAAGTAACAGTTCCGCTCGAAATCGGCATGAATGGAATACCGCATTTGACGCATCTGCGGTCCTTTTCCCTCTTCGGACTGTCCGACATTAAGCTGGTATTCGACGACGAATCGAACAACGATTGGAACCGCGAGCACACGCTGGAGCGGCTTTCGCAAGTCACTCTTCCCACCGGCGTGCAGCCGCAAATGGGTACGGATTGGAGCCCGGTCGGTCAGATTTATTTTTTTACGTTGCACAGCACGAACCCGCAGTATGACCCGATGGAGCTGAAGTCTCTTGAAGATTGGGTTGTGGAGAAGAACTTCAAGGCGATTCCCAATGTCGTGGATGTCGCTAGCTTCGGCGGTCCGACGCGCGAATATCAGGTTCGCCTCGATCCGAACAAACTGGTCGCCTACGGTCTGAGCATTGGGCAGGTGGAGCAGCAACTTTCAAACAACAACACGAACGCGGGCGGCAGCTTCATTGAAGCGGGACTGCAGCAGATCAACGTGCGCGCCGTGGGCCTGGTGGACCACGCACGGGACATTGCGCAGACCGTCATTCTAACCAGGAACGGTACGCCGCTCCGGGTGAAAGACATTGCGAGCGTGGAGCAAGGGCCAAAGATCCGCCTGGGCCAGTTCGCGCGCGCCATCCGTAAAGAGGACGGCAGAATCATCGACAATGACGACGTGGTTGCAGGCATCGTGCTGTTGCGCAAAGGCGCGGAGGCCGATTCTACACTGGTCGCTATCCATGCAAAAGTGAAGGAACTGAACGACCGCATTTTGCCTCCCGGCGTGAAGATTGTCCCCCTGATTGATCGCAGCGACCTGGTGCATTTCACGACCCACACGGTGCTGCACAACCTGACCGAGGGCATCATTCTGGTGGTCATCATTCTGTTCCTGTTTCTCGGCAACGTGCGCGGAGCCATTATTGTTGCTCTGACCATTCCCTTTGCCCTTCTGTTTGCATCCACCTGCTTAAAACTGAAAGGAATTCCGGCCAACCTGCTGTCGTTGGGAGCGCTCGATTTCGGAATGGTCGTCGACGGCGCGGTGGTGATGGTGGAGAACATTATCCGCCAGCTGAGTCACCCTGATTCACATAACAAGACTCCGAAACAGAAAATTTTCGATGCGGCGCACGAAGTGCAGCGGCCGGTCTTCTATGCCATCGGGATCATCATCACCGCCTATATTCCGATCTTCACGCTACAGCGCGTGGAAGGACGCCTCTTCAAACCGATGGCCTGGACAGTGGCGTTCGCGCTGCTGGGAGCCCTGCTGTTTTCGATGGTGATTGCGCCGGTGCTGGCCAGTTTCTTTTTTCCGAAGGGGACACGCGAATGGCACAACCCGGTCATGTTACTGCTGACCAACGCCTACCGCAAAGCCGTCCGGTGGGCTATTCGCATGCGCGTTGTCACAGTAAGTCTGGCCGCCTGTTTGTTAGTGGGCGCGTTCTGGGGTGCCGGCTCGATCGGCTCTGAGTTCCTCCCGCACTTAGACGAAGGGGCGCTTTGGGTCCGCGGAACGCTGGCGCCCAGCACCGGACCGACAGAAGGGATCCGGCTGGCCAATCAGGTACGCATTCTGCTGGCGGAATTTCCCGAGGTCAAACAAACAACCAGCCAGGTGGGGCGTCCGGATGATGGAACCGACTCGACTAGCTTCTTCAATACGGAATACTTCATCGACTTGAAGCCGAAGGAAGAATGGCGTCCCGGCTTTCATCAGAACAAAGAAGAAGTAATTGCGGCGATGGATAAGGAACTGGAGAAAATCCCGGGCGCGCTTTGGAATTTCTCTCAACCGATCGCGGACAACATGGAGGAAGCCGTCAGCGGAGTGAAAGGACAACTCGCCACAAAGGTGTATGGCGAGGATTTGAAAACACTGGAGGAAAAGGGCGATCAGATCGTGAGTGTGATGCGCAGGATTCCGGGGATCGCGGATCTTGGAGTGTTTCGCGTCCTGGGCCAGCCGAATTTGAATGT
>DATHIZ010000254.1:0-6737 GCA_035316385.1 Bryobacteraceae bacterium
CAGTACTCGATACCCTGCCGATTCTCATTCTCAATCCGCATAACCGCTGTAACTGCCGCTGCGTTATGTGCGACATATGGAAGACCGACACGGCGAGCGAAATCAGTGCGGAGGAGTTGGAGCGCCATGCGGCCGACATGGAGCGATTGCGCGTGGAATGGGTGGTCTTCACCGGCGGGGAACCGCTCATGCACTCGGATCTTTTTCGCCTGTGCCGGTTGTTACGCGAACGACGAATCCGCACCACGGTGCTCAGCACGGGCCTGCTGCTAAAGCGCTACTCGCGTGAGATTGTCGAACACGTCGACGATCTAATCGTTTCGCTCGATGGGCCGCCTGAGATCCATGACCGCATCCGCCGCGTCCGTGGAGCGTTCACGTCTCTCTCAGCGGGCGTTGCCGCCATCCTGCAATTGCGTCCGGATTTCCCGGTCTCGGTTCGATCCACGGTTCAGAATCTGAATTGCGCTTCGCTCCGCGAAACTGTCGCGACGGCCCGTGAGCTGGGCGTGAGATCCACCTCGTTTCTGGCAGCCGATGTTACCTCAACGGCGTTCAACCGGCCCGACGGCTGGCTGCTGCCGCGTCAAGACGAGGTTGCCGTCACGGAGAATCGACTCCCGCTGCTGGATACGGAAATTGAAGCCCTGATCAGCGAAGGCGAGTGCGGCGGGTTCGTTGTGGAATCGCCGGCAAAGCTCCGGAAAATTGGCCTGCACTTTCGGGCGCATCTCGACCGGGCGGGGGTTTGTGCGCCGCGCTGTAATGCACCGTGGGTATCGGCAGTGGTCGAATCGGACGGTTTGGTGCGGCCGTGCTTTTTCCACGCGCCAATCGGCCGGTTGGATAGTGGTAAATCGTTGATTGACGTTCTGAATGGACCGGAAGCTGTTACTTTCCGGACCAACCTGGACGTATCCACCAACCCGATCTGTAGTCGCTGCGTGTGCTCGCTCTATCGCGCGGAGTAGCTACATGCCGGCGGAGTTCATCGCCATTTCGCCCTTGAAAACCCTGCCGCCTTTCATGACGAACGTGACGTGGCGGAGCACGGAAATGTCTGCGAGGGGGTTGCCGGAAACTGCGATCAGGTCAGCCTGAAAGCCCGGCGCCAGCGTTCCGATTTGAGTGCCCATGTTCAACGACTCGGCGGAAAGGGAGGTTGCGGAGACGATGGCCTCGGAGGGTTTTTGGCCGCCGGTCTGCACGCGGTAAATAAGTTCTTCGACGTTGTGCCCATGCGCTCCGGCAACCGCGTCGGTGCCGTAAATGATCTTCAGGTGCGGGGTTTGCAGCGCTTCTTTGAACACCTTGAGAGACGCTGGAATAGAGCGCTGCATCGCGGCCATGCCTTCTTCGGTATAGTTGCCGATGCCGAGGTAGTTCGCGCGATGCGCTAAGTAATTTTGCGCGACCAGGCCGATGTTCGGATCGAAATAAGTGCCGTGGTCAGCCAGAAATTTAAGTACTTCAGGCGTGATGAGTGTGCCATGTTCGACCGAGGTGCAGCCGGCTTCGGATACCTCACGGATGGTGTCGGGCCCATATACATGGACAATGGCGCGCAGATGCTGCGCCTTTGCCTCACCGCAGGCAGCGTCTATCTGCTCCTTGCTGAGGGTTTGACCGCCGCCGTCGCGAAAACTTTTGGAGGCGAAGATTTTGATGACGTCCGCCTTGTCCGCTGCGAACTTCTGAATATTCGCGCGAATTTGCTCGACGGTGAGCGACGGGCTATTGATAGCTCCCAAGGAAGTAAGAACGCGCGGCCCCGGGAGCGTGCCGCGATTAATGGCGGTACGCAGATCACCGTCAATAGGGCTGCCGACGCTTTGGACTGTAGTGAAACCGCCCATTAACGTGTCGTACGCATTTTCCATGGCGTATCCCATCGCCGCCACTTGTGAAGTGTCACGCGGCTGATAGCGGCCGTCAGGACCAAAGTGCCATCCGATGTGGACGTGTGTATCGATCATGCCCGGCAAGACAGTGTACTTATGAAGATCAATGACCTTGCCGTTCTCATGTTTGCCGATTCTTGTAATCGCGCCGCCTTGGACGACAAGGTCTACGTTATGTTGCACGCCGCCCTTACCGTCAAGAAGCGTTCCGACTCGCAGAACGACGGCCTCTTGTGCGAAAACAAGTTGCGAAAGGAGGATGAATGCAGAAGCAAAGCGAAGCATATAAATTGTTTTACCTTGAGATTCTATTGGCCGAGCGCGGGTTTATAGCGGTATACTTTTCCAGCCTTCATGACGAAGCAAACTTGCCGCACGGCTGTAATGTCGTCTACCGGATTGCCGCTGGTGGCCACGAAATCCGCCTGCATTTCAGGTGCAATGGCGCCGACTTCTTTGTCGACCCGGAGGGATTCGGCGGCGCGCGAAGTGGCGCTGATGATGGCATCCATCGGTTTTTGGCCTCCGTCACGCACACGATAGATAAACTCTTCGGCATTACGGCCGTGCGCTCCAGCGACAGCGTCAGTTCCGAAGACAATTTTGATTTTCCGCGTCAGAGCGCGATGCAGGGTATCGACCCGGATAGGAAGAGTTTTTTCCATATACGCGAAACCTTCGTCAGTGTAGTTGCCTATACCGAGATACTCTTTTCTATGTTCCAGATAGTTGTAAGTGGTGGAGATATTCGGATCAAAGTAAGTTCCGTGGGCGGCTAAAAGGTCTAGCGTCTCGTTGTCGAGCGTGCTTCCATGCTCAATGCTGGTGCAGCCGGCAAGAATGGCTGCCCTAGCTCCGCTTGAAGCGTGGGCATGCACAACGGAGCGTTTCCCGAGAGCGGTTGCTTCGCCACAGGCCGCTTGAATTTGAGCGTCGGTCATGGTTTGCGCGCCTCCATCGCGAACGCTCTTGGTGGCGAAAAGCTTTATCACGTCCGCGCCCTGCTGTACACGTTGGCGAATTAGCGCCCGAATTTGCTCAGGCGTCCCGGACCTTTCGTTCAGAGGCTCAAGTGACGTAAGCAAACGAGGTCCTGGAATAATGCCCCGGGTGATGGCGTCTCTAAGTTCCAGATCGGCCGGCGCGCCGAGGCTTTGCACCGTGGTGAAGCCCGCCATCAGGGTTGCGTAAGCGTTACCGGCCGCATTGAGCGCCATCTCTTGTGGGCCCTCTTTTGTCATATCTGCTCTTCCCTCGCGGTTGAAATGCCAACCGATGTGGACGTGCGTGTCGATCCACCCCGGCATGAGGGTGAGGCCTTTGAGATTGTAGTCGGCCGCGCCGGTGGATCCGGGTTTGACGGCGACAATTTTTGTACCGTCTATCTGGATCGTGACGTTGCGCAGAACTCCGCCCTTGCCGTCGAGTACGGTGTCGGCGTGGATGGTAACGGCAAGGCTGGGGAGAACTGTGAACGCCGCCAGCGCCAGAAAGCGAAGAAACATTTTTAAAATCTGACCTTTAATCCAAATTGAATTTGGCGGGGCGCCTCCGCCGAGGGAATTGATCCGAAGCCAGGTACGCCGAAGGTTTGCGACGGCAAATCAAAGTTCGGATGGTTGGCGATGTTGAACGATTCGGCGCGGAACTGAATGGAGTAGCGCTCCATGATCTGGAAATTGCGGCTCAGGACGACGTCGAGATTCGTCATGCCCGGCCCGATTAAATTATTGCGGCCGGCGTTGCCGAAGGTGCCCGCGGGAGCAAGTTGAAAGGCAGAGACGTTGATCCACTGTTGCACTGTTTTCGGACCATCGTTGCCATTGCCGATGATGTTCGGACGATCTACCGTTGAGAGCACGTTCGCGTTATCTTGGCTGACCAATGCCGTGAACGGCCGGCCGCTCTGTATGCTGAGAATGCCGGAGGCTTGCCAACCACCAACGAGCCAACCTACATACCGGTTGCTGTTGAGAAACGGTTTGCCTTTGCCGAAGGGCAGTTCGTAGACGGGGCTAAAGACAAAGCGGTGGCGCAGGTCAAAGCCGGATAGCCCGCGCTCCAGGCTCAGATCCTTCGGATTCTCCGCAGACGAACGGGAAGGCGTCACGTTGTAAGGAGTGCCTGGTGTGTTGTCAATAGATTTTCCGTACATATAGGAAAGCAAGAACGATAAGCCATTGGAGTATCGCTGCTGCAGCTTGGTTAACAAGCCGTTGAAGCTTGAATTACCCACCGCATCCAGAAACGTAATGTTTCCAAATTGCGGGTAGGGACGCAAGGCTTGCTTCTGGCCAATGGAACCTGGCCCGGGCGGCGGCTGATTGATGTTGTAGATCAGAGGCAGGTGCGTGCCTGCCGACCCCTGGTAGCCAACTTCCAGAACCAGATTGCGAGTCAGTTCCTGCTGAATGTTCATGTTCCACTGCTGGATGCGCGCATCCGGCTGGTGGCGGTTGAACGCGGACAGAGTGAGGCTGCCGGCACCCGCTGCCGCGGCGGGATACGGATTGCTAAGGGTGACCGGCGTCACGAAATTGGAGTTAAAGGTTTGGGCCGAGACAAACGGCGCGTTGCTCTGCTGCGGACCGCTATTCACGGCATTCAGCGCCGGGGCATTGTAAAAGATTCCGTAGCCACCGCGAACAACTGTTCTGGAGGAGTGAAATGGCTGCCAGGAGAAACCAAAGCGCGGTTCGAGGTCGAAGGCATTGCGGTCCCAAAGACCGTTCGGAACTCCATTTTGTCCAGCGATGTCAATTTGACCGGTCGTCGGATTGAAGTTGCTCAGCGTGTTGTACTTCTCGAAAGTCGGAAGGTTGTACTCATACCGCAAGCCCCAGTTGATGGTGAAGCGTGAGGAAACTTTCCAATCGTCCTGCAAGAAACCGGCGTAGATTCCCGTTCGATCATAGATGCGCGGACTCAATGGGCTACGGGCCGCGCTGGTAGGAGTGCCCAGAAGAAGGTCGGCAAAGGCATAGGTGGTGGTGGGCGCGGTGTTTTGCGCGTTAAAGATGAAGGATCCGCGGCCGTTACCCACAATAGTTCCGTTCGATTGAAAGCGGTGAAAATCGCCGCCGAATTTAAAGGCATGCTTGTCGACATTCCAGGAAACGCTATCGGCGAGTTGATAGGTGTGGTCGGTCCGGACCTGGGGGAAGTTGGTAGGCTCGCCCAAAGTTGCAAAGCCGTTTACGGTGACCTGGGGAACGCCGGTACGCGCCGGGCCATCCGCCCGCGTGCCCGGGATGTTGAACATTTGCAGAAAGTTAGTGGCGCTATCGTTTGTCGAGCGGGGATTTTGAAACTGGGAATAGGCGATCTTAAATTCGTTAATTAGGGAAGGACTGAAAGTATGTGTCTCCGTTAAGCCACCGAGCCGGGCTATCAGGAGAACGGTGCAATCAAAGCCGGGAATCGTTCGTGATCCGCACACGTTGTTGTTCTGGGTCAGAGTATTATCTTCGAAATCGTTGTAACTCGCATTTAGGACGTCCCTTTCTGAGAAGGAATGATCAATGCGGATTGAGCCCAGATTCAAGCTATCAATTTGCGGCTCGTTTAAGGTGTAGTTGTTAGCGGGGAGAGCTCCTGCCGCCGTGGCGGCTGTCGGGGCCGGATAGAGCTTGGCTAGAAATTGTCCAGCGGGGTTTATCCGGTTTGTGGGAATTTTATTTCCAAGGAATGGCTGTCCGTTAGTGGGATCTATGATTGCTCTTGAAATGCCCGAAAAGTCGCCATTTACCATAGCGGGAGTGGGAACGTTGGTCAGCGTCGTAATCTGCTGATTGGACCGGGTGCCCTCATAGCTGGCGAAGAAGAAGGTCTTATTTTTGATGATGGGGCCGCCGACCGTGCCGCCGAACTGATTCTGCCGGAAGGCTGGTTTACTTCCGGCCGGTGTGAAGTAATTCACCGCGTCGACCTTTTGGTTGCGCAGAAACTCAAATGCCGTCCCATGAAACCCATTGGTGCCGGCTTTCGTGGTGACGATCACCTGGCTTCCGGAATTACGGCCATATTCGGCTGGAAATACGCCTGTCAGAATTTTGAATTCTTCAATGGCATCCACCGATGGCCGAAACGCTGGAGCGCTGAGCAATTGGTTGTTGTTATCCAGGCCGTTCAACGTGAAATTGTTGTTCAGTTCGCTGGCGCCGGCTACGTTGAAGCCGCCGCGAAAACTTAGAATGGAACCTTGCGCGGGTGGCGCCACGCCGGGCACCAACAGGGCTAAGCTATAAAACTGACGGCCATTTAAAGGCAGCTCAACCACTTTGCGATTGTCAATAACCGCTCCCGTTGAAGATGAATCGGTTTGCGTCAACGGTACATCGGCCGTTACCTGAACGGAGTTGGTGGTTGCACCCACCTGCAGCGTGAAATCAACGCGCGCGTGTTGATCCACTTGAAGCACAACACCCGTTTTTATAAGTTTTTCAAAACCTTGCTTTTCCGAAGTGATTTCATACGAGCCGATGGGAAGTATGGGCAGCGTATAGTTTGCCGATTCGTTTGTCACTACCACGCGCTGAAAACCAGTTTCCACATTGCGTGCGGTCACCGTTGCGCCGACCACTCCGGCTCCGGAGGAGTCTAAAACCTGACCAGTTACTGTTGCGCCATTTTCTTGAGCCATAGCAGCTAAGGCTATAACCGTAAACCCGACGGTTAGGAAGGTAAAAAGACGATACTTCACGTGAAATGCCCCCATAAAACCATGTTTATTTTGAATAAGACAACAGTGTCTTGGGCGCCGACGTGGGAGGTGTCCCCTAGTATACATTGGTTTGACCTTTGAGCCAATATCTGGGATACTCCATTTTTCAACCC
>DATHIZ010000255.1:0-29322 GCA_035316385.1 Bryobacteraceae bacterium
GCGATCGTGTCCATCGAGGCCAGGTTTCGCCTCTCCTAACCCCTCCCCACGGTAGATAAAGACGTACGTTCTATAATTTGGACAGTGTAGATATGACCATACCCATCCGTGTGCTCGTGGCGAAACCTGGCCTCGATGGACACGATCGCGGCGCAAAAGTGATTGCACGAGCACTGCGCGACGCGGGTATGGAAGTCATCTACACCGGTCTACGGCAAACGCCGGAGATGATCGTGAATGCCGCTTTGCAGGAAGATGTCCAAGTGATTGGTTTGTCAATTCTTTCGGGTGCGCACAATGCCATTGTGCCGCGTGTGATGGAATTGCTGCGAGAGAAAGAGATGACCGGCGTGCTGGTCATCGCGGGCGGAATCATCCCTGATGATGACGCCGCCGAACTCAAGAAACTCGGGGTGGCGGAAGTCTTTCAGCCCGGCGCATCGCTTGAGAAGATAACCCGCTTCATCCGCGAATCGGTAGAACAGGTAGGCCTGAGCTAAGGCTCGGCAGAAGAGATCCGTATTGCTCCGCATGATTGAACAGCGCAACGGACAGAAAAGGAAATTGATGCAAGACAGACTGAACATCGCCGTGTTCGTCGACTACGACAACATAGAAATAGGCGTTAAGTCGACACTCCGGCGCGAATTCGACGTATCGCTCCCGCTCGGAGCTTTGAAAGAACGTGGCGATTTAGTGGCGAAGTTCGCCTATGCCAACTGGGGACGCCAGGAAGGCGCAACCCGGCAGATGGCGGAGAACGCCGTGCAAATGGTACAGCGCATCCCCTCGCCACGGGGCGACAAGAACGGCGCCGATATCAACCTGGCGCTGGATGCGCTGGAAATGGCATTTACGCATGCGCACGTGAACGCGTTCGCGATTGTAAGCGGTGACAGCGACTTCATACCGCTGGTCAACAAGCTCAAGGAATACGGCAAAACCGTATTCGTGGTGGGCGGAAAAGCGTTCACCAGCACGATTCTGCAACAGAACTGCCATGAGTTTGTCAGTTATGAATCGCTGCTCGAAGATGGCGCCAGCATTGTGGCGTCCCCGATGCCGGATCGCCGCGATCCTCGCGACCGAACCGAGCGGCTGGACAGGCCCGACCGGCAAGACCGTCCCGACAGAAAAGACAAACGTGAACGGGGAGCGCGCCCCGCGCCGCTCGAACTGACCCAGGCCATGCCGTTGGTGGAGCGCGCGCTGCAAGTACTGGAGCGCCGCGCCGTGCAACCGCAGCTGGGTCTTTTAAAGAGCACCATGCTGCAGCTGGACCCGGCTTTCAGCGAGCGCGCGTATGGCGCCGGCAGCTTCTCCGACTTTGTCGAAAAACTCAAAAAGGCCGAGTACATCAATGTCAGCGGCTCCGGCGGACGTTACATCATTGAACGCCGCGGCGGCGGGCATGGTCCGGAGAAGGTAGCTGCCCGCCCGGATGAGGCGCTGCCAGCGCTGCGCGACGTTCTGGAAACGCACCGAATGGAGCTGGAAGAGGGCGGCGCGACCGCGGAAGAGTTGGAACAGTGGATGTCGGCCGAACATCCCGATTTCAATCTGTCGAAGTTCGGGTTCCAGCAGTTCTCCGAGCTATTGAACTACGCCCAGGACAAAACTGTGGTGCGGGCGGAGCCGGATGAGGAACGCGGGCTGATGGTGCAGCTAGGCGCGGAATTCTACCCGCCTGCTTTGCCTGAAGCGCCGCCCGAGCAGATTACCGAGGAAGAGGAAGACGAGCCGCAGCCGATTGTGGAAGGTCAGCCTACCATTTTCGAGCCCAACCCGCCACCGCCCAAGCCCAAGAAAACGGCCACCAGGAAGCGGGCTGCCAGCGGCACAACCGCAAACCGGCGTCCGCGCAAACGCAAACCCGAGTAGCGATTATTCTCCCTCCATATTGGGAACGCCCAATCTAGCTCACCAATATGGAGGGCCGTCAGCCATTCAAAACGCATTCTGCCAAAATAATTAGGAACTTTACTATTTCTTTGGAATCGAACGGAAGTGCCTGAAGACCGCCGCGAGGCCTTTTATCACGACCGGGTGCAGCTGTATGGCGGGCAGTACCACGGGTTCGATCTGGCGTCGATTGAGACGATGCTGAGCTTGTTGTATACCTATGACGTTATGAGCCAGGCCACCGGCCGGTATATGGCGGATTACGGGCTTTCGAAGGCTTCCCTCAATGTTCTGATGCTATTGGGGCATGGACCCGCGGCCGGCATGCAGTTGCATGAACTGGGCGAGTTGCTGTTGGTCAGCCGGGCCAATATTACCGGGCTTATCGATCATTTGGAAAGCAAAGGCTACGTGACCAGATCGGTTGACCCGGAAGACCGGCGCGCGCGCTACGCCCGCGTCACGAAGAAAGCCGAAGCATTGTTAGATAAATTCATGCCGGTGCATTACGGCAAAGTAAAGAGTATGCTGCAGGGTCTTTCCGAGGATGAGAAGGGGACACTTTTGCATCTTCTGAGAAAAACCCGCGCCAGCATTTGGGTTCACAACGCCGGGCAAGCAGGAAAAAGCGACCCAGTTGATAATTTATCGAGGGCTGGAATAGCGGGAGTGAAAAATGGCGGACGTTGAGGAAAAGCAAGAAGGGACGCAGGGGCGGGAGCAGAACGATAACCCCGAAACCCGGAAGAACGAGCAGCGTGGCCGCACGCGTACGATCCGGTTCGTTCTGCTGGCGTTGTTAGTAGTCGCGGCGGTGGTGGCAATACCGGTTTCCGCGTACTATTCGGCGCGGGAATCGACGGACGACGCGCAGGTGGATGGCGACGTCATCCCGGTGAGCGCACGCATCGCAGGGACCGTGGTGGAAGTTCTGGTAAGGGACAACCAGGCCGTGAAAGCGGGTCAACCGCTGGTGCGTTTGGACGCGGCAGATTACCAGGTGAGCCAGGCGCAGGCGGAAGCCGAACTGGCCAGCGCAATGGCCAACACGTCGGAAACCAGCGTGAATGTGCCGCTGACGAACATCAACACACGAACGCAGATCACTACGAGTTCCTCGCAAACGGTGGAAAGCCAGGCGGCGGTTGCCTCGGCGCAGCAGGGCGTGAACGCGGCGCGGGCTAAGCTGAACTCCGCGAATTCGAATTTGGTGGGGAAGCAGGCCGACCAGGTGAAAGCCGCGAAGGATTTGGCGCGGCTCAAGGACCTGGTGGACAAGGACGAGATTTCGAAGCAGGAATATGATGCCGCCGTGGCAGCCGCACAGGGCAGCGAAGCCGACGTAGAGTCGGCAAAGGCGGACGCGATCGCGGCGCAGCACTTACTGGATCAAGCGATTTCTGATGTGGCGCAGGCCAGGGCAAAGCTGAATACGGCCATTGCGCAACAAAGGCAGAGCGAAGAACTGCGGCCAAGACAACAGGCGGTGAGCGAGGCCCGGCACAAACAGGCGCAAGCGCTGGTGAAGCAGAGCGAGGCGAACCTGGCACAGGCCAGGTTGAACGTCGGCTACACCCTGATTAGAGCGCCGGTGGATGGCGTTGTGAGCCGGAAAACAGTCGAACCTGGGACGCAGGTGTCGCCCGGACAGCAGATGATGGCGCTGGTTCCACTGGACAATGTCTGGGTTACGGCGAATTTCAAAGAGACGCAGCTCAGAAAAATGCGTGTCGGGCAAAAAGTGGAATTCGAGGTCGATACCTACGGCAGCGGCCATAAATATCGAGGATATGTAGAAAGCATCGCGGCCTCATCGGGGGCGAAGTTTAGCTTGCTGCCGCCTGAGAACGCCACCGGCAACTACGTCAAAGTAGTGCAGCGCGTACCGGTGAAGATACTTCTGGAGCCGGGTGAGAATCACGATCATTTGCTGCTGCCAGGCATGTCGGTGGCTCCGACCGTGCTGTTGAATAGCGGCCCGAACAACCCGAATTAGGCGAGCAGGTGGTTCATCAACATGGCAAGTACGACGGCGCCGCCTAAAACACCGGCGCCCACCGGCGGCCCGCCCGCCAGTCTAGCCGATGAACCGGTCTGGAGACCGAAGTTCAATCCCTGGCTGGTCGCGATTACCGTAACCATGGCGAGTTTCATGGAGGTGCTGGATACCAGCATCGCGAACGTGGCTCTGCCGCATATGGCGGGTAGCCTGTCGGCGAGCGAAGACGAAGCTACCTGGGTGCTGACGTCCTACCTGGTTTCGAACGCGATTATTCTGCCGCTGAGCGGCTGGCTTTCCATGCTGATGGGCCGCAAGCGGTTCTATATGCTGTGCGTGCTGCTTTTCACCCTCAGTTCATTTTTGTGCGGCATTGCGCCTTCGCTGGGAATGCTGGTGCTTTTCCGCGTCATACAAGGCATTGGCGGAGGCGGCTTGCAGCCCAGCGAGCAGGCAATTCTGGCGGATACGTTTGCGCCGCGGCAGCGCGCCATGGCATTTGCGGTTTACGGAATTGCCGTAGTGACGGCGCCTGCCATTGGGCCGACGCTGGGCGGGTGGATTACAGATCACTTCACCTGGCGCTGGATTTTCTTTATCAACATTCCGGTGGGCATATTGTCGCTATTCCTGTCGAACTTTATGCTCGAGGATCCGCCGTACCTGGTGAAGGCGCGCGCGCTGAAGCTGAAGACCAAGCTGCGGGTGGATTACTGGGGCATCATCTTCATCGCCATCGGGCTCGGATTCATGCAAATTGTCCTGGATAAGGGCGAGCGCGAGGATTGGTTCGCTTCGGATTTTATCCGGATTTGCACGGTGCTGACGGTGGCCGGAATGGCCATGGCGATCTATTGGGAGTTGAAAGAAAAAGATCCCGTGGTGGATCTGAGCCTGCTCAAAGACCGCAATTTCGGCATTTCGGCGCTGTTGATGTTTATGGTGGGAGTGGTGCTGCTGGGCAGTACGGTGCTTATTCCGCAGTACATGCAGCTGATCATGGGCTACTCGGCGACGCAGGCGGGTTTGGTCATTTCGCCGGGAGGGGTGCTGGTGATGCTATTGCTGCCACTGGTGGGAATGTTGCTCAACAAGTTTGAGGCGCGCTGGCTGATCGGCTTTGGCCTGGCAGTGACTTCGGCGGCGCTGATCCACATGACCAGTTTCAACAACGAGATGGATTTTAAGTACGCCATGCTGTCGCGTTGTTTTCAGGCCGTTGGCCTGGCGTTTCTCTTCGTGCCCATCAACACCGCCGCTTACCGGTTTGTTCCCAGGGAGAAGAACAATGCCGCTTCCGGTCTGATCAATCTCGCGAGAAATGTAGGCGGGAGCGTCGGCATTTCCCTGGTGACTACGATTCTCAGCAGACGGGCGCAATTTCACCAGGCCAGGTTGACCGAGCACGCCACCACGCTGAACCCGGCCTTTAACCAGGCACTCTCGTCGGCTGGGCGCGTCTTTGGACCCCCTGGCGAGGGTACAGCCGCGCCCTATGCGCTGTTGCTGCGGCAACTGCAACAGCAGGCGGAGACGCTTTCCTACATCGACTGTTTTTGGATCCTGGGCGTGGTGTTCGGCGTGTTGACGCCACTGGTTTTCTTTATGCGGAAAGCGAGTCCGGGCCGCGCGGCAGCGGCGCACTAGCCGCTGAATTCGGCTATCAGGCTGCGGTAGGCATCAAAGGCTGGTTTGGGTGAATAGTCGTCCCGCATGATTCCGAATTGATGAAGGATGTCCGGATTGGCGGTGTCGGCATCGCGCAGGGAGAAGAGTTCGTAGTGTGTGACGTTCAGGCCGCCTCGCAGCTGAGAAACCGTGCGAATCATCTGATCGAGTAATTCTGCCTGGCGCGTGTAATAGCGGTGTGGACCGGTGGGCCAGCCGCTTTCGCTGATGTGGATAGGCACCGAGCGGGGGATGCCGGCTTGAGCCAGATTCACTTCGCGAAACTGCGTAAGCACTTTGGTGACAACCGCCGGCAGTTCGCCTACGATCGGCTCGGTCAGATCAGGGTAATAGTTCAGGCCCACATAGTCGAGCGCATGGATGAACTTCGCATTGATTTTTTTTGAGATGGCGCGCCAGAAGCCGTCGTTCGGATCGAAACACGGGACAGCGTTGAAGCCAACCGCCGCCGCAATGCCGGTTTCCCGCAATTTTTCGCGCGCGGCCAGCACTCCCGCCACAATCGCGTCCACGGCATGCGGAAAACGCCCATCGCCCGGGTAATCGTACACATTCGGCTCTTCGCAGATTTGGAGCGAGTGCACGTAAGGGCCGTAGCGGGTGATCACATTTTGAATGAATTGCGTCCAGGCGTGGATGTTGCCGCGGGCATCCCAATTGCAGAGGACGAGATCTAATTTTCTGCCGTTCCATGTGTACTGCGCCAGATCGGCAACCGGCGGCAGGCTGGCGAGACTCGCCGCTTCGGAGCCTCCCTTGAAACATAAATAGCTCCGCACCACGAACGGCCGGCTTCCTTGCAGCAAGTCGAGCGCTCGATTGATTTCATCGGGCCGATCGGGCTTGCCAACTGCCAGTTCGTTCCGGTTTCCCCAAGCGCCACCCGGATAGATCCCAAACTGTAAGCCGGTGCGCGGAGCGGAACGAAAAGGAAGGATGTTCATTTCCACTTACCCTATCGACAGTTTGGGTGAGGCGCAGTAGTGCAAAGGGCATCCCGGAGCCTCGCTATTCTGAAAGGGATGCGATGGTCGATGCTGTTCCTGGCCGTTAGCGCTTGGGGACAAATCTTCAGCGTCACGCCGCCCGCTGCCCGCCAAGGTGAAACATTGAAAGTAACGGGCGATAAGAGCGTGCACAGCGCGCGCATGCATGGGCGAACCATACCCCTGTTTCCCCAGGAAGATGGCCATACATTAGGCCTGATGCCGGTTCCGGTGCTAGAAAAACCGGGTGCGTATACGCTCGAATTTCTGGATGAGAAGGGCGCGGTTCTGCATGCCGAGCCAGTCACGGTAAAAGATGCGCGTTATCCGAGACAAAACATTGTCATTGCCCCGGACATTGCGGGCTTGAAGCCATCGCCAGGCGAGCAGGAGACGGTTGGCGCCTTCCGTAAAACAGTCTCCAGCGCCCGCTACTGGCAGGAACCGCTACGGGCACCCGAGTCCGGCTGCCTCACCTCTCTGTTCGGCGTCATGCGCCTGCACAACGGTAAGCCGACAGGCGATTTTCACGCCGGCGTGGACCAGCGCGGAGCAGCCGGCGCGCCCATTCACCCGGTCGCGGCGGGAGTAGTGAAAATTGTGAAGCCCTACAACTTGCGCGGCGGCACGGTGGCCGTCGATCACGGCCAGGGCATGCAGAGCATCTATCTTCATATGTCCGGTTTTGCGGTGAAGGAAGGCGACCACGTTACTCCTGAAAGCGTGATCGGCTACATCGGCTCCACCGGGCGCTCTACCGGCCCGCACGTGCATTGGACGCTCTACGTGAATGGCGAAGCTGTCGACCCCGGGCAGTGGATGACGTTAAAGGCTTGCCCGCCCGCAGCGAAAAAGCCCGTCCGAGCCAAAGCACGCGCGCAGAAAAGCGCATAAACGTACACAAGAATTCTTTAAGCATGCACATCGGTCTTGACTTCGGTACCACCAACAGTTCTATTGCGCGCGTAACCGGCCCCGGCGCGGTCGAATTGACGCGCTTCCGGCTGGGCGATGCCTTCACTGAGTCGTTCCGCTCCCTGCTCTATCTGGAGCGCCTGAAAGAAGCCGGCCGCACCACCATCAAATCCTGGGCCGGTCCGGAGGGCATCGAGCGCTATTTGGAAGCGGACGATAAAGGCCGCCTGATTCAGTCGCTCAAGTCTTTCCTCTCCAGCCGCAGCCTGCAGACGACGGAAATTTTCGGGCGCCGTTTTCAGCTCGAGGAATTGATTGCGAAAGTATTGCGCGACATCCGGTCGCACGCCGAAAAACAATTCGGCTCAGCCGTGCGCGGCGCGGTTGTGGGTAAGCCTGTGCGCTTCGTAGGCGCTGCGTCCAACGAAGAGGACGAGTACGCCACAGGCCGCCTGACCGTCGCGCTGCACAAAGCGGGCTTCGAGCAGGTCGCGTTCGAGTATGAGCCGGTGGCGGCCGCGTACTACTACGAATCGAACCTCGACCATGACGAGCTGATCGTGATTGGAGATTTCGGCGGCGGCACCAGCGATTTCTCCCTGCTGCGCGTGGGACCGTCTCAGAGGAAATTAGGGGATGGCCCGCGGGCCGTGCTCGGCAATGAGGGGCTTCCGCTCGCCGGTGACGCTTTCGACGCCAAAATCATCCGGCACCTGGTTTCGCCCGCGCTGGGCGCCGGATCGGAACTTGATTCAAACGGTAAGCTGCTGCCGGTGCCGAACTGGGTTTACTTCAAACTGGAGCGCTGGCACCACCTTTCGTTCCTGAAATCGCGCGAGACCATGAACATGCTCAAGAGCGTTGTGACGCAGGCGCTTGAGGGCGATAAACTCGCAGCGCTCGTCTATTTGATCGAGCATGATTTGGGATATCATCTCCATCGAGCAGTGCAGAAAGTCAAGATCGGCTTGTCTCGAAATGAGAGCGAAGTATTCCGCTTTGTCGATGGCGATGTGGAACTGGAAGCCCAGGTCACGCGCGCGGAATTTGAGCTGTGGATAGCGGAGGAACTGGCGGATGTGGAGGAAAAAGTGAACTCGCTGCTGGCCAAGACCGGAGTCGATGCAAAAGACGTGGACATGGTGTTTCTGACCGGCGGATCTTCGTTCGTTCCGGCCGTGCGGCGGATTTTCGAAACGCGCTTCGGCGGGCGCAAAATCCGCACTGGCGATGAGTTTACCTCCGTGGCGCGCGGGTTGGCGCTGAGGGCCGCGGAATGAGAATGCTCTGGGCCGCGGCGCTGCTGATTCCGGCCGCCCTGGGCATTCTCGCTCAAAACGAGCCTGGCGCGGTTCTGAAATATCCGCTGCCGGATGCACTGGTCAGCAGTGACGGCAAGCCGGTGCGCGACGCGCAGACGTGGCGGAAGAACCGGCGTCCGGAAATCATGCGGCTGTTTGCCGATCAGGTCTTCGGCGAGACTCCGAGCGCGCGGCCGGAAGTTCACTTTCGTGTTACGTCGACGGATGACCATGCCCTGAACGGCTTAGCGGTACGCAAGCAGATTACGGTCTACTTCTCGCAGCAGGAGACGGGTCCGCGCATGCGCCTTCTGTTGTATTCGCCGGCAAAATCACGCGGCCGCGCGCCGGTGTTTATCGGTTTGAACTTCTTTGGGAACGAAACCGTGAACGCCGATCCGGAAATCGACCTCCCGGAGGTCTGGATTAAAGGGCAAAAGGCGCCAGCCCAGGAGAGCGCGCGCGGCGGCAACGCGCAGCAGTGGCAGGTGGAAAAAGTCCTTTCGCGCGGATTCGCGCTGGCGACGGCCTACTGCGGCGACATCGAGCCTGATTTTGCGGGCGGCATGGAGTTTGGCGTGCGCCAACTGTTTCTACGGCCGGGCCGGAGCAAGCCTGCTGACAGCGCGTGGGGCACCTTAGGCGCCTGGGCTTGGGGCCTGAGCCGCGCCGTCGACTACCTGCAAACCGATCCCGACGTCGATGCCAAAAAGATTGCCCTTATCGGCCATTCGCGCCTGGGCAAAGCATCGCTCTGGAGCGCAGCGCAGGACACGCGTTTCTCGGTGGTGATCTCAAACGAATCGGGCGTGGGCGGCGCGTCGCTCTATCGCGCTGCCGCAGCGGAGACAATCGAACACTTGAACACGGCCTTCCCGCACTGGTTCTGCGTCAATTTTCACCAGTACACGGGCCATCCCGACCGGGTACCCGTGGATGGCAACCTGCTTTTGTCGCTCATCGCCCCGCGTCCGCTGTATGTCGCCAGCGCGGAACTGGACCATTCCTCGGGTCCGCCCGCGGAATTTCTGTCCGCTGTCGAAGCAAGCAAGGTCTACGAACTTTTGGGCAAGCGCGGCCTGGGGACGGACAAGCAGCCGCCCCTGAACCAGCCCATCCTGACGGGCACGGTCGCCTATCACGTGCGCGACGGGAAGCATGATGTAACCGCGTTCGATTGGGACCAGTACCTGGCTTTCGCTGAACTACAGTTCGGCAGGCAGTAGGTCAGCGCCTGCGTTGCGCCCCCTCGACGGCGGGAATAACTGAAGCGCCGCGGTGTCTATCCTAAAACTCAGGAGACCCCTTCCATGTCATCACGATTCCACATCGTCCCGGCCGCCATTGGCTTCGCGCTGCTGTTTTCCGCGATCGCCTCTACCGCGAGAGCCCAGCAGAAACCCGTCACCGCCGACCAGAAGCAGATCGTAGACACGGTGAGCACGATATTCGCTGCGGCCCTCTCGGACGATGTGGCGAAGTTCGACTCCGTCATTGCCCCCGGCTTTTACATGTACGATGGAGGCGCCCGATTTAACGGAGACGCCATCATGGCCCTCATCAAAGCGCAGCATGCCGCAGGCAAACGCTACGAGTGGAACGTGACGGAACCCGACGTCCACATCAGCGGCAACGCCGCTTGGATCGCCTACGTGAATAAGGGCAGCATCACCGACGTCTCGGGCACCGTGAACCAGACATGGCTGGAATCGGCCTTCCTTCAGAAACAGGCGGGCGCCTGGAAGATTGTCTTTCTGCATAGCACCCGCGTCCCCGCGGCGGCTCCGGGAAAGCCTGGTAAATGACGGCGCGGCAGTCAAAGCAGCTCTGATGTAACTGCGGCAATTGGGCCCACGCCGGGCTGGCTTAGGATTCGAATACGCAATGTCTGCCGACCGTGGTCGTCGTTACCGGAATGTGGATTGCTGCCGAAGTGGAGGACGATGTCGGCTTCGAACACAGCAGTCCCGAAATCGGACAGCACTTGCCCAAGGACCTTTGCAACGCTCCACAACCAATGGGGAATGGTGTGGATGGGCGAGGGCATTCGATTGCAACCGGGATCGGCATGTGCCGCCACGCTCTCAGGAAGGCCCTGCTCGCCGCCTCACTTGTTGCCGTATCGCTTGCCTTTCCAATGGAGGCACAGAAGCTGGACCAATTGGTTCCGAGAAATGTTTCGCTGAATCAAATGATTTATCAGGGCCGTACAGCAGTACAGTTGATCGCGGCCCCTGACGCAGCCAACGGCTCTTCGTACGCGATTGTCAAGAACGCCAGTTTTCGAGACGGTGTGATCGAGGTCGATGTGGCGGGCAAGCCGGCAGCTGGAGCCGGGGCAGGTGCTCGTGGCTTCATCGGCATAGCGTTCCGGCTGCAAGACAACAAGTACGAGTACATCTATCTGAGACCTACGAACGGGCGCGCGGACGACCAAGTGCGCCGGAATCACTCCACACAGTACAGTTCGCATCCGGAATTCGACTTCGCCCGCTTGCGGCAAGAATCACCGGAGAAGTACGAGTCCTATGTGGACTTGCAGCCTGGCGTGTGGACAAAGTACAGGATCGAGATCGACGGCCGCAAAGCGCGGCTCTACGTACATGGCGCCGAACAACCGAGTCTGATTGTCAATGATCTGAAGATGGAGCCCCAAGAAGGTGGGATCGCCCTATGGGTCGGCCCAGGCACGGAAGGCTACTTTGAGGGCTTGAAGATCACGCCGAAGCGCGTGGACGTACTCTCCTCGCCGCACAATGCCGGCTCCAAGAAGATTTACTTCGATATGGCGCATGGCGAGGCTCCCTGGCCGCCGCAGATGGTGGAGCTTGGGAAACGCGTGGGCTATGAGATTGCGCCAAGGAGCGAGCCGATCGCGGTAGAGGCGCTTGCAGGAAGCCAGTTGATATACCTTCGTGCACCCAATAAGGCATTCCAGGACCCGGAAAAGCAGGCTATTATCTCCTTCGTCAAGGCAGGAGGGTCACTCCTGCTTGTTCTCGACGAGGAGGAACGTCAGAAAATGGCCGTAGTGGGCGTCAACGACGTGATTGAACCCTTCGGTTTAAAGTTGTCGGGCGATACGCCCCGCATCGTAAATACTGGCGCTGTCGCCAAGACCGGCGAGATCAACAAGGCCGACCGCGAAATCCCTTATGATGGCGGCCGGCAGGTGTTTGGAGGCACGCCATTTGCCTACCAATTAGATCGAGAAGGCAACCCGGCGCAGCCTTCTGCTGCGTACGCGAAGCTCGATAGTGGAGCACGGATTGTCGTCATGGGTGAAGGCATGGCCAGCCTCTTCCTGGGCGTTCCAGAAGGAGTACGTCTGACAGTTCAAACCGCAAATCCGAAGTGGTGGGGCAAGGACTCCCTGGTCTTTATGGAGGAAGTCCTAAGCTGGCTGTTGGCGCGATAGCCGAGCCGCCCGGACGGGTGAGAGTTTGCAAATGCGGGCGAACGTCTATCAGAGAGGAGAAAAGTTTCCTGATTGCGAGCTCCGGCCGGATAATGCCCGACGCTGTCTTGTGCCGCTGCCGCACAAACGCATCTTTTCAGTCAGCGGGATGGCGAGTTCTCGTCCAGGTGGATTCCAGAAAGGCAGCGCGTTTCTCGCGACTGATCTGTGAAGCTATTAGCGCGTATCTCCGCTATACGCTAAATTACGATATACACAGCTGGCCTGTACAGATAAACTGTATATGTGTCATAATCGACTATATGGATGATCGAGCCGGTGTTCCTCAGGTCGAGCGGACCGCTGCGCTTGCAGCGGAACTCCGGGCGATCCTTGGCAAACTCAAGCGGAAGCTGCGCGAACAAGGTGGGCAGAACGATTTGACACCTTCGCAAGTCTCCGTACTCCTTCGTCTTGAGAAAGACAGCCCAGCCGCGGTATCGAGTCTTGCCCGAGCGGAAGGCATGCGCCCTCAGTCCATGAGCGCCATCATCACCTCATTATTGGAAGCCGGACTGGTAAGTGGCTCTCCAGATCCGAACGACGGCAGGCAAACCCTGATGTCACTGAGCCGCAAGTGCCAGAAGTTGCTCAAAGACGGCCGTGCTGCGAGACAGGATTGGCTCACAACCGCCATCCAGAAGAAGCTCTCCCCTCAGGAGCAGGAAAAGCTTTCGGCGGCCGTGAACCTGCTGACACGGCTCGTCGAGGACTAATGTCTTCTTTTTTGCAGATCTCAACTGTCATTCAGATCCCTATCTAGGAAGAGAATCTAATGCCCCTTACAACGCTTGATCCGAAGACGGCCCTCATTGTCGTCGATCTCCAGAAAGGCATCATTCACTCACCCTTTATTCATCCCATCGCTGACGTAATCGAGCGAACCCGCGCTTTGCTTGATACCTTTCGCCATGGTGCACTCCCGGTCGTCCTGGTCAACGTTGCTGCAGGCGCACCCGGACGAACGGAACAGCCGCGCCGTTACTCGACGTTGCCCGAAGGATTTAGCGATCTGATTCCCGAGTTAAATCGCCAGCCCAGCGACATCGTAGTGACAAAGCGGACGTGGGGCGCATTTGCAAGCACAGAGCTGGAAGCGCAACTGAGGGCGAAAAGAGTAACGCAGGTCGTCGTTGCTGGCGTGGCCACTGGAACGGGCGTAGAGGCTACTGCGCGTCAGGCATATGAGCAGGGCTTCAATGTCACCCTTGCCATCGATGCCATGACCGATGTGCGGCCCGAAGCTCATGTCTATAGCCTCACGCATGTCTTTCCCCGTCTTGGCGAGACGGGCCTGACACAGGAAATCATCGATCTGATGACGGCAAGGAGCATCTAAACATGACCTGGCTTCATCTCGTGTCCTACTTCTTCGGAGGCGCCTTTTTGGCCAATACCGTACCGCATTTTGTCAGCGGCATGATGGGACGGTCTTTCCAAACCCCTTTTGCAAAACCTCCGGGAAAGGGCCTTTCCTCATCGACGGTAAACGTTTTGTGGGGCTTCTTCAACGCTGTTGTCGGGTATCTTCTCGTGATGCGCGTGGGCAACTTTGATTTGAGATCGACAAGCGACGTGCTTGCCGTCGCAATCGGCGCACTGCTGATCAGCCTTCGCTTGGCCCGCCATTTCGGCCAGTTTCATGGCGGCAATGTACCAGAGCGTCCATGAAGAATCCAGCGGCAGGCGCATTCCACGCTTTGAACATATTCAATTTCCGGGTGTGGACGGCGGGCGCTCTGGTTTCCAACATCGGTACATGGATGCAGCGTGTCGCTCAGGACTGGCTCGTACTCACGCAACTAACGCATCATGATGCCTCCGCTCTCGGGATCGTCATGGCACTTCAGTTCGCACCACAGGTTCTTCTTTTGCCCTGGACCGGACTTGCCGCAGATTATTTCAACCAGCGAAAACTACTGATGGTCACCCAGGTCTCGATGGGCATATTGGCATTGGCGTTGGGTGTTCTTACCGTGGCAGGCGGCATCCACCTCTGGCATGTTTATCTCTTTGCGTTCTTGTTTGGTTCTGCGGCGGCGCTTGATGCTCCCGTGCGCCAGACCTTCGTTGCGGAGTTGGTGGGTGACGAGCACCTGCACAATGCAGTCGCCCTCAATTCGACATCCTTCAATGCTGCCCGTATGGTTGGTCCCGCAGTAGCCGGCGTAGTCATTGCGAAGGTGGGAACTGGTTGGGCATTTGTAATCAACGGCCTGTCATTCGCCGCGGTTCTGATCTCGATGTCTCTGTTCCGCGTATCCGAACTGTATCCAAACGCGAGAGCGCGACCTACCGCAGGAGGATTTCTGGAAGGAGCCCGCTATGTTTGGCGTCGCCCTAACCTCCGGGCAATCCTGATAATGCTATTTCTGATTGGGACGTTCGGACTCAACTTCCCGATCTTTACTTCGACGATGGCCGTCAAAGTCTTCCATACGGATGCGCGAGGCTTCGGTATGCTGTCGTCCATCATGGCGGTTGGCACGATTTCGGGGGCGTTGATCGCCGCTGGTCGCGACCAGCCGAAATTTGGCTCCTTTCTGGTAAGCTCCGGCGTCTTCGGTATCGGATGCACTTTAGCTGCACTGGCTCCCAGTTATTGGTGGTTCGCCGCCGCACTCGTGGTCATAGGTGTCGCGGCCTTAACACTAACCAATGCAACTAACAGCATGATGCAACTCTCGACCGATCCTTCCATGCGAGGGCGAGTTATGGCTCTTCGTGTTGCCGTCGCACTTGGAGGTACCCCGATAGGAGCACCGGTCGTCGGTTGGGTGGCAAACCGTTTCGGTCCGCGTTGGGCGCTTGGCGTGGGTGCGGCATCGGGTTTTGCCGCGGCTCTCGTCGCCGTATACGCCCTGGCACAGCCGGCCGGACTAAAGACTGCAGATGAGGCTCGATGAGTTCACCTCGGCGCTGATGGATTGACCGGTAACGACAAGTCGGCGGGCGTCCGGCGACCGCTCTCGGGCTGCCACTTGGACCTTAACACGCGCTAGTCGTAGATTTGAAATGCAAGGGAGCTGAATCATCCGCGTCGCCTGTGCATAGGCGTCTTGTCGCCGCAGATCCGCCTCGAACGTGTCCCGAAACTTTAATGTTGACTGTGTCAACATTTGGATTTAGGATGTAGACAGGAGAAACATTCGTGAATACAATGCCAATCTTTACGAAACTGTGGAGCGAAAGCCGGGTTTTGACGGTTACCTGCGTCCTGATGCTGCTGGCTTTCCTTTGCTTCGTGCCAGGGATCTACCTCGATCCGCGGATCATCACAGGCGCTCCCGCGTGGCTGAAACCGGCGAAGTTCGCCATATCCACCTTGATTTTTGCCGCTAGTATGGCCTGGCTGTTCCAATATCTAACCACATCTCCGAAACTGAAGCGCGGACTGGCTTGGACTTTGTCGTCCGCCCTGGTGCTGGAAGTAGCTATTATCAGCGTGCAAGCGGCGCGGGGCAGCACCAGTCACTTCAACGCCGGCACGGCGCTCGATGGAGCGCTGTTTTCGGTCATGGGCGTTGGCATCGCCGTGTTGTGGATCTGCATGCTCTGGGTGGCCGTCCTGCTCTTCCGCCAGCGCTTTGCGAATGCCGCCTTCGGGTGGGCGCTGCGGTTCGGCATGGCGATCAGCGTAGCGGGCGCGTCGGCGGCAGGACTGATGCTGCCGCCCAACCAGCAGCAAATCGAAACGCTGAAACGCCATGAAAGGCCCATGACAATCGGGGCGCATACGGTAGGGGCGCCGGACGGCGGGGAAGGTCTGCCCGGCGTGGGATGGAGCGCCCGGCACGGCGATCTGCGCATCCCTCATTTCTTCGGACTGCATGCTCTACAAGTCATACCTTTCTGCGCCTGGCTCTTCACGCGCCGCCGGACCGCGACCGTCAAGCAGGAAACCAGGGCTATCTTCTTCATTGCCGTAAGCTATCTCGCGCTTATCGCGATCTTGACCTGGCAGGCGCTGCGCGGACAATCCATCGCCGAACCGGATGCCGCCACGCTCAGCGCATTCGCCGCGTGGTTGTTCGCCACGGTCTCGGCGATGATCTGGTGCAGGCGCGGCGCGCCCGGCAAACTCGCCGTCTCCAACAGACTCATCGCATAGGAGCATTCATGACTGCCGAACAAATTTTCTCGATTTGCAGCACGCTGGCTCTAGCCGGCTGGCTGCTTCTCCTCTTTGCCGGAAACAGCCGTGTCCACCGGCCCGTTGCGGTGATTTCCGGTGTCATTCTGCCGCTTACCCTGGCAGTGGTCTACACGGTGCTTGTGGGTGCGCATTGGGGCGATTCCCATCCAGGTGAACACCCGGGTGGACCCAGGGGAGGCTTCAGCACCCTGGCGGCTGTGGCCGTGCTGTTCTCCAACCAATGGCTTCTGCTGGCGGGTTGGGTTCACTATCTGGCGTTCGATCTATTCATTGGCGCGTGGGAGGCGCGCGATGCGCGGACGCACGGAATTTCGCACCTACTGGTAATCCCCTGCCTGCTGCTCACCTTTCTATTCGGCCCGGTAGGACTGTTGCTCTATCTCGCGCTTCGCGCGGCGCGGACAAAGACCATCGCCATTACGGTCTAATCCGTAGCGTGATTCACAGTTTTGCAATGCGGAACTGCTACAAAAAGAGAGATGCCCCGATACGCAGCCGTCGATATCGGCAGCAACTCAGTACGAATGATGACCGCGGAAGTGAACCACGGTCAAACCACAATTCTGGCGCAAGACCGCCAGGTAACCCGGCTGGGTGAAAGTGTCTTTCGCGGCGGGCGCATCAGCAAAGATGCGCTCGATCTGCTTTGTTCCACCCTGGCCAGGATGTCGGCCTCCTACCGCCGTCTGGATGTGCTGGGCTTGCGCGCGGTGGCTACCAGCGCGGTACGCGACGCCGGTAACCAGGAGGAGTTCCTGCAGCGCGCGGGTCAGGCGCTGGGAACCAACGTGGAGATCATCTCCGGCCCCGAAGAAGCGCGGCTGATTCATTTGGGCGTCGCAACGCGCTGGTCCCGGGCCAAGGAACGGACGCTCATTATCGACGTCGGCGGCGGCAGCGCGGAATTAATCATCTCGCAGAATGGCCAACTGCTCGACGCCGTCTCGAAACCGCTTGGCGCCGTTCGTCTCACGGAATTGTTCCTGAAATCAGACCCGCCCGAGGCTGAAGAACTCACACGCCTGGATGCCTACCTTGAGGAGAAGCTGCTGCCGTTCCACAAACAGCACGGGTCGGAAAAGTTCGATCGCGTGATTGCGACTTCCGCCACGGCCGCGGCCCTGGTGTGCGCGGTCAACCGGATCCCCCGTCCGAGGCGCGATGAGGCCGACCGGATCTGCGCCTCCACCGCGCAGATCCGCGACCTGCATTTGCTGCTGGCCGCAAGCGACCTGGCGGGGCGCCGCAAGCTGGTGGGCATCGGTCCCAAACGCGCCGAGATTATAGTGGCAGGCTCGACCGTTTTCCTGCGCACGCTGGAGATGTTCGGCCATCGCGCTCTGTACTATTGCGCAGCGGGAGTGCGGGACGGGATCATCGCCGACCTCGCGGCGCGCGGTGTAGGCCGCGAACTGTCCCAGCTTTCGACCGAGCAGCGCGCCGTGGTGGAGACCATGTCAAAGCGCTTTGGCGCGTCCACCAAGCATGCGCGCAATGTATCGGCGCTGGCGCTGCGTTTATTTGAAATTCTGCAGCCCATCCACCGGCTCGCTCCGGCGGCCGGCAAATTACTCGAAGCCTCCGCGCACCTGCATGACATCGGGCATTTCGTGAGCGGCACCGGGCACCACAAGCACTCCGCGTATTTGGTCGCAAACTCCGATATGCCCGGCTTTACCGATAGCGAGCGCCTGACCATAGCGGCGTTGTGCCGCTTTCACCGTAAGTCGATGCCGCAGCCCCGGCATTCGCATTTTCAAGCTCTCGACATGGAATCGAAACGCGCCGTGCAGTGTCTGGCCCCCTTGTTGCGCATCGCCGATTCACTCGATCGTGGACACGCCCAAAGAGTAAAGGACATTTCGAGCGAGATGAAAGACGGCATGATTACCTTATTGGTCGACGCCTCCACCGACGCGGATCTGGAGATTTGGGCGGCCAATGAGGCCGCGCAATCGTTTCGCGAGACCTATGCCGCGAATATTTCCATTCAGCGCGCGAAAGGTTCTCGCTGAGGCCGGCTTGGACGAGCTCTGCTCGCCTTTGGGCAGACGGCAAAAGGCGACCGTCCGCCCCACCACCTGACACGTAACAATAGCAACAATCAGGTTATGCGGCTTTCGCCGTGTCACCCGAATCGCAGCACGTTCTTGACGCCTTTGGCCGCTGTTTTCCAGGCCTTGCGGACTTGCGCCAGGTGTTTCTTTCCAACCGGGGTCAACGTGTAGAGCCGGGCGCGCCTGCCGTTTTCGGTAACGAACCACGATCCGGTCACCAGCTTTTCTTTTTCCATGCGGTGCAGCGCGGGGTAAAGCGAACCTTCTTCGATTTGAATCAAGCCTTCCGATGCTTTGCGTACGTGCGCCGCTATGCCGAAGCCATGGTTCGGCGCATGCTCCAAAGTCTTGAGCACCAGAAGCTCCAGGCTGCCTTGCAGGTGATCGCTGTGTTTCGCCACGTTGCTGTCCTAGTCTATAGCCGCCGCGCGGCGCCGTTCGAGCAGCGTGGCGGTGTGGATGCGGTGGCACCTCAGACAAAGCGTGCGCATATTCGAAAGGTCGCATTCTCCGCCGCCTTCCACCACGGGCACGATGTGATCCGCGTCCCACAGCGACTTGCGGCCGCGCAGCCCCCACTTCCCGTTGGCCTTGGCGCGCGCCGCTCCTCTGAGCCGACGGATGTGGTTGTATTCGGCAATGCAGTCGATGCCGCACGCCGCGCAGATGCCGCGGTCCCGTTCAAGGACGCGTTCGCGCAAATGGCCCGGATCGCTGCGCAGCCGCCATTCTTCCACGCAAAACGCGGAGCAGAAGGTCATGCGGCCGGGGGGCACTTCCAAACCGCACCAGCGGCACAGACAACGGCCGTTCGGTCCCTTGGCAAGCGCGTCGCGGTCGGCCCGGCCGCCAGGCATCAGGCGCTGAGTACTCACAACAACAGGATATAGGTAGAATGTTTACGGATGCGTCCTCCTGCAGCCGTGCGGCTGGGCCCGGAGTGAGAAGCTAGGCGGAGACGGCCTTCTCCATGACTCGGTCTTGGGCAAGCATTGTGTCTACGGCGCGCGCCACTTCGTCAAGGGCGTTGTATTGCGCGAAGTTCGCCTGGAGACGTTGCGCCTCAGCCCGGTAGCGTTTAGTTGTCAGAATTTCGCGCACGGCGCTTCGAATCTGTTCCGGACTCGCGTATCGGGTCTTGAGACTAATGCCGGCTCCACTCCATGCGACTCGTGCCGCGACGAAGTTCTTGTCTTCGGTTTCGCCGGCGACAACCGTGGGCACTCCCAAACTGAGCGCCTGATTCACCGCGCCGTACCCGCCATTTGTGACGAAGACATCCACCTTGGGCAATAGCTGGTCAAAGGGGATGAAAGAGGCAACCCGCGCGTTTGCCGGAACGGCGAGCGTTTGCGTATTATCGGTCCCCGCCGCCACGATTACCGTCACCTCCTCGTCCGCCAGACCCGTTAGCGCGGGTTGGATCACTTCGTTGAGATCGCGATTCGCCAGCGTGCCCTGAGTGACCAGCACAACTGGTCTGCGGCCATCCAGTTCAGCCCACCAGTCAGGCTTCTCGAATCCAGCGAAGTGTTTTGGAGGTAAAGGACCAGCGAATCGTATCGTGTCCGGCATGTCGCTGCGAGGAAACTCAAACACATCCGCAGTGAGCTGCAAGACAAGATCAGGCAGAAGATACATACTATCCAAAAAGAAATGCGGCGTCGAAGGTGCACCGCAGGCGTGCAGCATCTCATTCATGCAGTCGCTTAGCGGTTGAAACGTTGCCTGAAACTCCTGATTTTCTTTCAAAATCCGGCGCTTCCCTTCGGCGCTCTTTTCCGGTGGTGAAGTAAGCGCACAGTCGCGACTGCTTAGCATCAACGGGTTTACGCCCAAGCCGACGACCGGCGGTCGCTTGCTCCTCGGGCCTAGCAGCATCGGGAGGACGCCGAAAAACATGGTGCCTGCCACAACGACGTCCACAGGCGTCTCCTGCAAAATCTGCTGAACGAGCCGGTGTTGATCGGGTATGGTTTCAGCGAACCAAGCTCTCACTCCTCGCGTCTTATGTTCATTACTGGAAAGATTCTTCTCCGCTTGCGAATCAAGGCCTTTCCGGTAGTCATAGTTCGCCTTTCCCACCGCCGGGATAAATCTAATGCCGGCGGACTCCACTTTGCGGCGAAAGCACTCTGAAGTGTTAAACGTGACGTTATGCCCAACGCTCTGCAGATGTCGAGCCGCCGTTAATAGGGGATCTACGTGACCAGGGCTGGCAGCCGAGCAAACCAAAATATGGCTCAAATTAGCCTCCGAAAAATATTAGTGAGAGTGCAGTAGTGCGCGAAAATGTCCGTGACACGCACCACTGCATTCACTGCATGTGGAACACGCGGCCTCACGTGGTTATTCCGAGTTTGAAAAGAATTCGGCGACAGGGTAGGAATAAAATGTTTGCTCATGCGTCCACGCCTTCAACTGGAGCAGGAACTGGCCGCCGCTGGGAATCCCGCGCGCGCCGCTCACTCCGCGGGCTTCTTCAAGTGCGGACCGGGCCAGTACGGCGAGGGCGATATTTTCCTCGGAATTCCAGTGCCGACTCAGCGCAGAATTGCGTTGAAATACGTTGCCTTGCCGCTGGCCGAAATCGAGCGTTTGCTGCGATCAAACATACACGAACACCGCTTCGCCGCTCTCGAAATTTTAGTGGCCCAATATGAGGCGGGAGATGACGCGCAACGTCAGACCATATTCGATTGCTATCTGCGCAATGGGCCCCGCGCAAACAACTGGGACTTAGTAGATACGTCGGCTCCCTACATTGCCGGCGCACATTTGCTAAACCGCTCCCGATCGCCGCTGCGCAAACTCGCCAAATCGGCGAACTTATGGGAGCGCCGCATCGCAATCGTCGCCACCTTCGCCTTCATAAGGGCCGGCGAGACCGCGCCCACGTTCCAGATTGCCGAGTTGCTGCTTTCCGATAAGCACGACCTGATTCACAAAGCCGTAGGATGGGCGCTGCGCGAAGCCGGGAAGAAAGCCAAAGCCGGCCTTGTGCAATTCCTCCGGGAGCATTACGCCCAATTGCCGCGCACGACCTTGCGCTACGCGATCGAAAGGTTCACCCCGGCTGAACGCGAGCGCATGCTGACTGCCCAGTTTGATTGAATGCTCTAACTGATAGGATTAGCTCCGGGGGAATTTGCATGAAACGAATTTTGGGTACGTCTCTTCTATTTGCGGTTTTAGCTCTACAACACGTCGCGGCAGCTCCGGGGCCCAGCATCGCCAAGATCTGCGATGACGGAATTTCCCAAGTGGAGCGCGAAGTCGTCGGTCTAGCCGAGGCGATGCCCGCCGATAAATATAGCTTTGCGCCTACGAACGGCGAATTCAAAGGCGCTCGCACGTTTGGCGAGCAGATGTCTCACATTGCCACGGTGAACTATATGGTTTCGTCCCGCGTGTTGGGGGAAAAGAACCCAGTCGACGCGGGAAAAAATGGGAACGGGCCGGATTCTTATAAGACCAAAGAGGCCATTGTCAAATTTCTGAAAGATTCCTTCGTCTATGCCCGTAAGGCAGCCCATTCGCTCACCGCGGATAACTACACGGAAGAGGTGACGACATCCCCTGGACACACGGCCACGCGCGCAACGTTGATCGCGGAGCCAGTGTGGCATAGCTTCGATCACTACGGGCAAGCGGTGGTCTATGCGCGCATGAACGGCATCGTGCCACCCGCCAGCCGCCGCTAATGCGCCTACGGCCAGCCGCCCGCTAACGCGGCTGCGCCGCCAGCGCCAGCGGATGCTCATGTCCGCGCGCGCTCACCGGCTCGGTTCCCACTATCTTTCCGTCCACGATCATCAGCGCCTGGTCGAAATTGTTCACCGTGGGGCAGACGTGCCGGGGTATCAGGTACAGCTTTTCGCCGATAGCGGGCAGAGCGCTCCCGTCCGCAGCTTCCATGGGCAAGTGCTCTTCGCTGGGTTTTAGCGGTTTCAATCCGGCATGGCCGATCACCGCGCAGTTTGGAACGCCCGAATCCACCGAAACGCTTTTGTGGCCGGCATCGCAAGTGATCTGCCGTGGCAAAGGATGGCTGATTACCGTTGCTAATACTGCCACCGCCGGCGCATAGCCGAAGCCCGGAAGCAGCAGCAGGCTGGATGTGTCGTTATAAACCACCGTTCCCGGTGAGATGCGGTGAATAAATTTTCCACTCGCGAAGCCGCCGTAGGAAAACCCGGCCGGCGCCGCCGGCGTGCCCGAGGTAATCACTTCTCCCACCGCAATTCGCGCTTTCTCAAGCGCCGCCACTAGTTCCATCAGGCGGTCGTATCCCGCATGGGCGAGCGTCTCGCGGTCCGCCGCACTGGCTCCGGAGATATGCCCGTCGTACCAGTGCAGGCCGCGCAAAGCCGGTCCGATTTCCGCCGCCAGCACCGCAATTTCGTCCGCGCGCTGCTGACTCATTCCGGTACGGTTCATACCCGAGTTCACATCGATAAAGACGCCGATGCCAGTGCCGCGCCAAAACGCCGCTTGTACCGACGATTCCACCAGAGCAGAAATGCGCGTTTTGGGATACTCGTCCGCAATCTCCAGCACGCGCCGCGCATTGGCGCCGGTCATGGCAAAGGCCACGAGCACGTCGGGGGCCTGCACCTGGCAAGCGGTCAGCAATTCCAGGGTTGTCGAGCACTTAAAGTTCTGAATGCCATGGTCAATCATGCGGCGCACAATGGCGCCCAGTTTCGCCGTCTTGATGTGCGGGCGCCAGCGCTCCGCATCGTTGCCCACCATCGCCAGAGTCGCCCGGATATTGCTATCGACCAATTTCGGGTAAATCAGCAGCGCGGGAGTGACAATCTGTTCCGCATCATTCACTTTGTACGAATCCAGCAACCATTCCATGTGATTATTTTCCCAAATTGATACTAATTTGGCCGCGCATCGTCCAATAATTAATATAGATGGGATTTCTCGATAATCTGGAAAATTCGCTGAAGGCTCTGGAGTCACGCGAAGAGCACGACCCCGGCGTGGTTCAGCGAAAGCAGGATGAGCGCACAAGAGCGTTAGCGATTGCGCCGTGGGCCGAAAAGTTGAAGGATTCCGCTTACACGCGGAATCTGTTCGAACAGGCTGCGATCGCCGGCCACCGCATGCGCGCCAAAGTCTATATGTCCTGGCTTGACAACACGCTCCGGCTGGAAGCCAAAGAGCGGAAGCTGGAACTGCGTCCCACGCCCCACGGCATTATCGCCGCGTTCATCGAACCCAGCCGCGAAGAGAAAACGCAGCCTGTCGATTTGGATGGCGACCCAGCGCAGTTGTTGCTCACCTGGCTGGGTCCGCTGTAATTTACACGATTAAGCAGCGTCTTTTTTTCAAAAGGTCATGTTTTCGTCGGCCGATGGCCCGTAGATGCACGGCACCGGAATGTCGTTCAAGCGCAGATAGACCGTGAGTTGGCCGCGGTGGTGTACGGTGTGGTTGAAAACGAAACTGCGCAGCGCTGCTATCCGCGGCATTGTAAAAAGCACTTTGCCGCCCGCCAGCAAGCTCCAGTCTTTCCTGAAATGCTCGTCGCTGGCGGCCGCGAGGGCCGCTCGCACAATAGCCGCGTTCTTGTCGAATAACGCCAAAAGTTCTTTCGAGGAGGGTAGCGCTGCTTCTTTGTACGGATCTGCTCCTTCCGGCGCGACATCGAACGCGTCCTTCGTGAGAATGTCTGCTCCCCAGGAAAGTAAGTAGGCGATGTGCGACGCAAGCGTGCTCATGTCCCACGATTTCAGATGAGGTTTCCAACCGAACTTCTCGTCCGGACAGCGTTCCAGCACCGTCCGGTTTGTCTTTGTTTCCTGATCGAATTCGCCTAATAACGAATCGCTAATTTTCATCACAACCTCCAGGTGCGATATTCTCCTTTTATTCGCCAGCAGTCAAGAGAAATCTGTAGAATACGGAAGCCGTGGATCCCGGTTTTTATCCCTCAGTCATCGTGCTTCAATCCGACCGGAATACTACTCTCGTTACAGTGGACGCATGAAGAGTGTGACGAGTCTGATGGAGCTTGCCATCCCTCTGCTGATGCTCCTGCTTCCGCATTCCGGCGCCGCCCGGCAACGCACAGCTGACGAACCGGGCCCACAAAGTCAAAGCTTTCACCGTAACTACCAGGCCAACGCTTATATCTCCTTCCTTTCGCTTCCCCTCTTTAACCGCTCCAATGTAGGATTTGGCTTTGCCAGCTCCGCCGAACAGATGAAGGGCGAAACGCGCACGATCACGCTGCGTTTCTTGAGCGGCTCCACCCCGGAGCGCGCCGCCGGGCTGAACCGGTTCGGGTTTATGGAGGAAAACGTGGAACAGAAAGACCGGGCCGTGGTGGGAGCGAATTATTTTGGATTGATTACGTCGAACGGGGAGGAATCGTTTTCCGACGCCAAGGTAGCGCTGCAGTCCGAGCACCGCGACCAGGTGCCGTTTGTCGGGGCTCAGGCGGTCATCGAACCCGGCCGCGCCCGCTATTCCATACGCCACATGCTGCTGCCCTCCCACTACCGCGGCTCGAACGCCGAATTGCTGCTGGAGCGGCTCCGGGCCGAATTCTCACAGCCTGGCTCGCCGGATGAGCAAAAGACTGAAGTGTTCCACGGTCAAGCGCTCGGAACTTTTCTCTATTCGCTGCAGCAAGCCATGCAAACGGAAGGCGCCGCTTATGAGGGCCGCTTTATTTACAACGGCAAGATATTCAGGCTGCACGCCGGCAAACGCCGCGACATGAAAACCGGCGAGGAACTGAGGAAAAAAGGAATTACCCAGGCGGCTGTTGCTATCACGGCGCTGAACGGCAATATCGTGAACGAGAAAACCAAAGAATCCACCACATTTCGCCTCTGGTTCGAAAGCGGCGCCGCAAATTTCTTGCCGCTGCGCTTCGAATTTAAACCCAAAGGGTATTTGAAGCTGGTCTTCGATGCCGAGCCGCCTGCCCCGCTCGCCGCTATGCAACAAGCGTTAAGTCAAAATTTGAATCGGCCGGGCGTCAACCGGGAGACCAGACCGTGACCGTCGGCGAGGTGTTTTTGGAAATTTGGCGCGGTCCCTTCGAGCAACCTGATCCGGCGCTGGAACTGGAAATCGGTCATCTTTAGCCCCGGCTTGCGCGCCATCATTTTCCTTTGTGTGAATCTACGCGCGGGGTGGCGTGCCGCCCTCGGCGCGGCGCTCATTGAGCTGCTGTACCGCACACCCACCGCCGGCATCTACGGCGCGTTAACCCAGGCATTTCGTAAAGCCGATCCCGCTTGGGCCGCAGCCGTCACGGTGATGGTGCTGCTGCCTCTGCTTTCGCACTCCATTGAATTCCTGGTGCAATACCTGCATGGCACACCAAAACTCGGCCCCAGCATCGTAGCTTCCGTCAGCTTCACGGCCCTGGCCACCCTGTTTAACCTGTTCGCCATGCGCCGCGGAGTGCTGGTGGTGGGCAGCGCCGGCCGGCGGGATTCCGAAGATACCGCAAGCCTGGCGGGCGACATGCGGCAGATTCCTGGAACCATCCTGGCGTTTATTCTTGCCGGGCCTATCGCCCTGTATCAAGGAATTTGCCGATTGGCGGCATTCTTTGCGAATTGGACGGCGCCAGCAGCACGCCCCGGGGCCGATCAGGATTTCGTTTAGCCGCGGGGCTATCCCAATGGGCGATCCTGCAATTCTTCCCGTATTTCCGCCGCCGCCTTGCGTGCCTCCGCCACTGCCCCTATCGGGAAGCTGATGGCGCCGACCTTGGCGTGTCCCCCGCCCCCATACCGTTCGCAAATCGTGGCCAAATTGTATTTCAGCGGAGCCGCTGCCCAGGGATTCGAACCCACCGATACCTTGGTTCTAAAGCTCGACGTTGACACTGACACGGTGTACGACGAATCGGGAAACAGATAGTAGGGAATGAATTTGTTGTAGCCCTCAATCCCGTAATCCACCAGATCGAAGAAAATTACGCCGCCCCGGCAGGAGCTTTCTTTGCGGATCACGTCGATATTCCGCAGATGATTTTCATGCAGCCGCGCGTATTCGGCCCGAATTTCCGGCTCCGCAATGATCTCAGCCAGGCTGCGCTCCTGCATCAAGCGGATGCTCTTCTGCACCAGCGCCGGCCCCTTACTGCCCTCAATTACGAGCGTGAGCTTCATTGCCGGCGCGCGCATTTCCACCGCCGATTGTGCGTTTTCATACAGTGCTCCGTCCACGATGTCGGCCCAGGTAACCAAATCGTCCAAATCCGGGGCTTCAAACCCGTACCGCTCCTTCACCACCGTCGCGATGAACTTCGTGCAGGACCGGTAGCTGGGATCGAATAACTTCTTTCCGCTGGTGTCACGCCGGAAATGTTCCGCATCCTCCGGGCTCAGAAACGCGCTCTGATGATGGTCGAACCACCATGTCAGGTTCGGATCCGTGGCGTATTTGAAGTCGACTATAACGTTGGCGTCGCCATCGAATAAGGCGTCTTCGAACAGCTGATCGGCGCGGTGCGCGAGTCCGGTGTAGGCAAATTCCGCCGCGGGATAGTCAGATGCCCGTAGAAATCGCGTGATGTAGGCAGCCGACGCTGCGCCATCAAAGCAGTGGTCATGATAGAGGACTCGCACCTTCATTAAAAAGATTGCTCTCCGAAAACCTTTTAGATTGCCTGAGTGGGCGTGGAAAAGCAAGCGATAGGCAATAATAATTAAAGAGCGATATCGAACTCTAGATACAGTTGCGCTGAATCGTCGGTCCGGGCCGCATGCCGTTCTGGTCGCCTCGTCTGCGACGGCTCGATTTACACTTGTGTCTTGTGAGCCGGGAACGTATCGTAGTGATTTACGCCTATTTACGTCGCGAAGAGGAGCCGAATCCGAGCAATGCTCAAGAATAAAGAAGAACGCCAGAACGATCTCGATCCTCAGGAAACCACCGAGTGGCTCGAAGCTCTGGAGCAGATTGTCGATGAATCCGGTCCGGGGCGCGCCGCCTACCTGCTGGAGACGCTTCTCAAGCACGCAGCCGCCGCCGGCGTATCTGTTGCCTCGAAAATCAACACCCCCTATCTGAATACGATTCCCGCGCATGAAGAAGCACCGTATCCGGGTGACCGCGCGCTGGAGCGGCGAATTAAAAGCATCATTCGCTGGAACGCCGCGGCCATGGTGGTGCGCGCGAACAAGTACGATCCCAATATTGGCGGCCACGTCTCTACCTTCGCTTCGCTTGCCACTATCAGCGAGGTAGGCTTCAACCACTTCTTCCGGGGCAGCTACGGCGAGGAAGCGGGCGATCTGGTGTATTACCAGGGCCACGCCTCTCCCGGTGTTTATTCGCGCGCCTTTCTGGAAGGCCGCCTGAGCGAAGACCACCTCCTCAACTTCCGCCATGAGCTGCGCGATAAGCCCGGCCTTTCCTCCTACCCGCACCCTTGGCTGATGCCGGATTTCTGGCAGTTCCCCACGGTATCCATGGGCTTAGGGCCTATTAATTCCATCTACAACGCGCGTTTCCTCCGCTATCTTGAAAATCGCGGCTTACTCGCCAAAACCGACCGTAAAGTGTACGCATTCCTGGGCGACGGCGAAATGGATGAGCCCGAATCCACCGGCGCTTTGCACATCGCTTCGCGCGAAAAACTCGATAATCTCTGCTTCGTCATCAACTGCAATTTGCAGCGCCTGGATGGTCCGGTGCGCGGCAACGGCAGCGTCATCCAGGAAATGGAAGGCATTTTTCGTGGCTCCGGCTGGAATGTGATTAAAGTCCTCTGGGGCAGCGATTGGGACGAGTTGTTTGCCCGCGACAGCAAAGGTTTGCTGCTTAAACGCATGGAAGAGTGCGTCGACGGCGAATATCAAAACTTCAAAGCGCGCGGCGGCGCCTACGTCCGCAAGGAATTCTTCGGAAAATATCCCGAATTGCTCGCCCTAGTCGAAGATAAAACGGACGAGGAACTCGGGCAGCTCCGGCGCGGCGGTCACGATCCTGTCAAGGTCTACAACGCTTTCAAGCGCGCCAACGAGCATAAAGGCCAGCCGACCGTCATCCTCATGCACACCGTGAAAGGCTACGGCCTAGGCGAGGCGGGCGAAGGGAAGAACATCGCGCACAACCAGAAAAAGCTCAACGAAGAGGAGCTTTTCTACCTCGCCAACCGCTTCGATCTGCCGCTTTCAAAAGACGACGTGCATGCCATCTCCTTCATGAAGCCGGCCGGCGACAGTCCCGAAGTGCGGTACCTCAAGGAGCGCCGCGAATCCCTGGGCGGTTATATCCCGGCTCGCGCTCCTAAGAAAGTTACGCTCAAAGCGCCGGCGCTGGAAATTTTCAGCGAATCGCTCGCCGGTTCGCGCGGCCGCGAAGCCTCCACCACCACGGCCTTCGTCTCGGTTCTGAAGGCGGTGCTCAAGCAGCCCGAAATCGGCAAATACGTCGTTCCTATCATTCCCGACGAAGCCCGCACGTTCGGCATGGAATCCATGTTTCGCGAGCGCGGCATCTACGCCAGCGGCGGCCAGCTCTACAAACCCGTCGACAGCGACGTGCTCATGTATTACAAGGAGTCGCAACAGGGCCAGATTCTCGAAGAGGGAATCACCGAAGCCGGCAGCATGGCATCGTTCACGGCCGCCGGCACGGCCTACGCCAATGTTGGCGTGCCGACTATTCCGTTCTTCATTTATTACTCGATGTTCGGCTTCCAGCGCATTGGCGATCTGGTCTGGGCGCATGCCGATTCACGCGGCCGCGGCTTCCTCATCGGCGGCACCTCCGGCCGCACCACTCTCCCCGGCGAAGGCTTGCAGCACGACGATGGTCACAGCCATGTCCTTTCGAGCGTAATTCCTACGTGCAAAAGCTACGATCCCGCCT
>DATHIZ010000256.1:0-3729 GCA_035316385.1 Bryobacteraceae bacterium
GAGCCGGAAATCGGTTGTGTTCGAGAGGCGCGGAAAGCGCAGGATTGCAATATTGGGATGCGGAGTGCCCGCATCATTGATGCCGCGCGACAGGGAGGCGAGCGAGTCCTCCGCGTCCACGTGCACGTCCTGGACAAACGGAAACAGGCCGAGGCAGGGAAGCTGTGACCTGTTTTCCAGCATCGAAACGCCATCGGCGAACAAAGCCCGGTCCCCCCGGAAGCGGTTCACCGCGAAGCTGACAATCAGGCGGCGATAGGCGGGCGGCAGGAGGTCCAGAGTTCCAAGAATAGAGGCAAACACGCCCCCGCGGTCAATGTCGGAGACCAGCAGGCATCTGGCTTGCACGGCCTCGGCCATGCTGAGATTGGTGAAATCGCGTCCCCACAAATTGATTTCGGCCACGCTGCCGGCGCCTTCGAGCACCACTACATCGAAACGCCGGGCAAGGTCCTCGTAGGCAGTCAATGCTTCCTGGCGCAGAAACGGCGCGTGTTCATAATATTCGTTTGCGTGCACGGTTTTCCATACCTTGCCGTGCAGGATGACCTGGGAACTCGAATCGCCAGTTGGCTTGAGAAGCACCGGATTCATCGACGGCTCCGGTTCCAACCCGCACGCTTCGGCTTGCGCCACCTGAGATCGCCCGATCTCTCCCCCGCCCAGACAGGGAAAGGAGTTGTTCGACATATTCTGCGCCTTGAAGGGCGCCACTCGAAAGCCGCGCCGGAACAACGTCCGGCAGATTGCTGTAGCCATCCAACTCTTACCCACGTTAGAGGCCGTTCCACCCACGAAGATTGCGCTGCTCACGCCACTATTGTCGTTGACAAGGACTGTTCAAGGCAAAGCGGCCGGGTGGAAAAAGGGGTATCACCCTTACGCGCCAGATCAAGCTCCTGGGTTAAGCGGCGGATAGTAAAATTAACTCCGCTTTGAATGCCGAACCAGCGTCGATATGTCTCTTGTGTTTTTCCGCGTCATTTCTCCATCGATGCCAATGGCGTGACGTTCTGGCCGCGGCCTGCCTGCTTAGATTCGGAAGCTTTCTGGCTGCGCAGCCCGTATTGCGGGTTGGCGCAAAGGACGTGCCTCCGTATCAAATTATCCGGCCCGATGGCGTCATAGAAGGCATTGCCGTCGATATGTTGAACGAGGCGGCGCGCCGGCGGCATCTGGCGGTCTCGTGGGTGCCTCTTGCTGCTACTACGTCTCCGGATGAAGCTTTTCAACAGAATCGTATCGATGTGTATGCGGATGGCGGCGCCACGCAAGAGCGCAAACGCTGGCTACACGTCACGGAGCCTTGGCGGACAAGCCGCTATGGCCTGGTTTCCCTGGTGCAGAGTCATCAGGACGGGGAATCAGCCTGGCAACCTCGCACCTTGGCGGTAAGGCAGTTTTCAACAGTAACAGTGAAGCTGCAGGCGCATTTTCCCAAAGCCATCCTTGGGAGCTATCCTTCGAAAGATCTGGCGCTGGCTGCGCTCTGCCGTGGATCGGCGGATGGCGCCCTGTTGGAACTTGGCTACGTGAACAACGCGCTACTGCGCAGGCCCGCGGGCTGCGACACGGCGCGATTCTACATGGTTCCCATGGATGATCTTTCGATGGACATGGCCATCCTGTCCACTGCAAAAGCAGCCAAATCGGCTGACCGGCTTCGAGCGGAGTACAATCGTCTGGCCGCCGAAGGATTTATGGCGAGACGGGTGGACCACTGGGCGCCTTTTTTCACCGCCGACGCCCGTTCCGAGTTCGCCCTGAAAAGCGCCCAGCAGAGGCGGCGGATTTTCGCCTGGGGCGTGGCGGCAGCCAGTTGCCTGGCGCTGATCATGGGCTGGCTGGTCTGGCGATTGCTCCGGGCCGCCGCAAGTCAACGGGGTCTGAATGAGACCCTGCGGTCAAAAGAAGAGCGCTGGGCGCTGGCAGCCAAACCGACTCACGATGGCATCTTCGATGCGAACCTGGTCACCGGCGAGGTCTATTACTCGGCTCGATGGGAAGAAATTATCGGCTATGCTCCGGGCGAGTTGCCGATGACCGCTGAAACCTGGGCCGACCGCGTTCATCCCGACGACAAGGAGCGTCTCGACCGTCTCCTGGACGACCACTTTCATCGCCGTATCGACTCCTACGAAGCCGGGTATCGCTTTCGCCATCGCGCCGGCCATTGGCTGTGGATTCTGGCGCGCGGCCAGGCTACTTGGGACAGCCGGGGTCAGGCCATCCGGCTCGTCGGGTCGCATTCCGACATAACTGCTCGCAAGCACGCCGAAGCCGCGCTCAAGGCAAGCGAAGCGCGCTTCAGCGCATTCATGGACAACAACCCGGCCATCGCGTTTATCAAGGACGAAGACGGCCGCATGGTTTATACGAACAAAATGGTGGACCGGCAATGGAATCAGGCGCCGGGCGCGTGGATTGGAAAGCTTGACGGCGAACTCTGGCCCGAGGAGGTGGCCGCTCAGTTCCGCGCTACGGATTTGAGCGTATTTGCCGGCGAATCTCCCCGTGAAGACGTCCAGATGGTTCCTATGCCGGACGGCTCAATCCGGCAATTCCTCACCACGAAGTTCTGGTTTATGGATGAGTCGGGACGCCGCGCTCTGGGCGGAATGTCTCTCGACATCACCGAACGCGCCCAGGCCGAAGAGACGATCCGGCAGTCGGAGGCGCGCTACCGCGAACTGTTCGAACAGAATCCACTGCCGAGCTGGATCTACGACACGCGCGATCTCAAGATTCTGGATGTGAATGAGGCCGCGGTGATTCATTACGGCTGGAGCCGCGAAGAGTTTCTTGAACTGTCGCTGCATTCCATTCGGATGACGGACCAGGCGGAGGCGCTGGAAGCCCGCTTGCGCGAAGGGGTCGCGGCAGCATGAGCGCACCGGACCATGGCGTCATCGCAAGAAGGATGGCGGCATCATCTGGGTGGAACTCATCGGTCACGATATACAGACGGCCGGCTGCCCGGCGCGCCTTATCATTGTTCACGATGTCACGGAGCGTCTCGCCTCCGAGAACAAGATTAAGGCCGCCTACGACAAGCTTGAGACGCTGGTGGAACAGAAGACTACGGAGCTGCGCACGAGTGAGTTGCGATGGCGCAGCCTGGTAGAAACGCTCCCGCACTTTATCTGGACTGCCGAGCCAGACGGATCTTGTGACTATATGAGTAGCCAGTGGGTGGATTACACTGGCCTTTCGCGGCGGGAGTTGATGGGTTTCGGCTGGCTCCAATCACTAGACCTGGCCGATCAAGAACGGATCGGCGCGGGTTGGCGGGTGGCGATTGAGTTGCGCACCCGCTACGATGTGGAGTTTCGAGTTCGCTCGAAGGCGGGCGATTACCGCTGGTTTCAGGTCCGCAGCCTGCCAATTTACGACGGCAATGGACGAATCGACCACTGGCTGAGCAGCTGTACCGATATAGACGATCAAAAACGCAGCGAAGAGAGACTGGAAGCGGCAGTCCGGGACCGCACTGCGGAACTGGCCGAAGCTTGCGACCGCACCGAGTCCGCCGCGCGTTCCAAGAGCGAATTCTTAGCGGCGATGAGCCATGAGATCCGGACGCCCATGAACGGCGTCATCGGCATGACCTCTTTGCTGTTGGATACACCGCTACATCGCAACAACGCTCGTATCTGGATACCATCCGGTCAAGCGGCGAGGCCTTGCTGACCATCATCAATGACATTCTCGACTTCTCGAAAATCGAGG
>DATHIZ010000257.1:0-6439 GCA_035316385.1 Bryobacteraceae bacterium
CACGGCGCGAATCATGTAGAGACCAAACCCCAACGCCTGCTCCGCACTGATCGTCGGCGGCATAGACAGCTCTTGCCGGCTTACGATCACTTCAACCAGCGCCGGGCCATCATGAGCCAGCGCGTCAGTCAAAGCGGGCCGCAGCTCTTCTGGCTTCTCAACGCGAAAGCCGAAGATGCTTGCTGACTCAGCAAGTTTTGCAAAGTTTGGATTGACCAGGTTCGTTCCGTAGTCGACCAGCCCAGCTGCCTTCATCTCAAGTTCCACGAAGCCAAGGGAGCTGTTGTTAAACACGACAACCTTGACTGGCAGCTTGAGTTGCTTCAGGGTGAGCAGGTCTCCCAGCAACATCGCCAAACCGCCATCGCCCGAGAGGCTGACGATCTGCCTGCCGGGATAGGCGGACTGGGCGCCGATGGCCTGCGGCAGGGCATTTGCCATCGAGCCGTGGGTGAAAGAACCTAGTAACCGGCGCTGGCCATTCATACTCAAGTAGCGCGCGGCCCAAACCGTGGGCGTGCCCACGTCGCAGGAAAACACCGTATCTTTTGCCGCAAGCTCATCCAGAACTTTCGCGACATACTGCGGATGAATCGGTGTACGTCCTGGCTCGCCAACCGCGAGATCATCCAGCCCCTTGCGCGCCTGTTTATAATGGCGGAGGCATGTGTCCAGATACGAGCGGTCTGACTTGTCATCCAGCAGTGGCGTGAGCGCGTCCAGCGTGTCCTTCACGTTGCCAATCAGGCCGAGGTCGACTGCCGTGCGGCGTCCGATTTGTTCGCCGCGCGAATCGACCTGGATGATCTTCGCATTTTTGGGATAAAACTGTTGATAGGGGAAATCACTCCCAAGTATGAGAAGTGCGTCGCAATTCATCATGGCGTGATACCCGGAAGAAAAACCGAGCAGCCCCGTCATCCCCACGTCATACGGATTGTCATACTCTATAAATTCTTTCCCGCGCAGCGCGTGAACAACCGGCGCCTTCATCCGTTCGGCAACGGCAACCAGCTCGTCGTGTGCGCCTTGACAGCCCGCGCCGCCCAGAATGGTCACCTTGCGAGCGCGATTCAAAATCTCCGCGGCGCTCCTTAGCTCCTCATCGGAAGGCCGAAGAACTGAGGCGGAATTACCGATTCCCAAAGAGATTGCCGGCGCGGAGCAATCGCGCAGCGCTACATCTCCCGGAATGACGATCACTGCGACGCCCCGCTTGGTAAGAGCCGTCCGCATCGCGATGGCTAACACGCGCGGCATTTGGTCCGGCTGCGAAACCAATTCGCAGTAGTGGCTGCAATCTTTGAATAAATTCTCCGGATGCGTTTCTTGAAAATAGCCGCTGCCCAGTTCATGGCTGGGAATTTGCGCTGCAATCGCCAGAACCGGAACACGGCTGCGATGACAATCGAAAAGGCCGTTGATGAGGTGCAGGTTTCCTGGTCCGCAACTTCCCGCGCATACGGCAATTTCGCCCGTGAGATGAGCATCCGCGCCAGCGGCAAACGCCGCAACCTCCTCATGCCGCACATGCACCCATTCAATCTGCTTGTGTTTGCGAATCGTGTCCGTCAGGCCGTTGAGAGAATCCCCAGACACGCCGTACACGCGCTTCACCCCTGCCGCGACCAGGGTTTCAATGAATACTTCCGCTACTTTTGCCATTCTCATTTCCCCTCGAAAGTGTGAAATACAACACTAATTCTATCGTTCGAGGCACCCTGAGCGTGTTCCGGAACTATTACCTGTTACCATGATCTACTTCATGTGCTGCTTGTTCCGCACTCAACACCTGGTTGGGGGAATCCCGTGGCGCCGGCCCGTAAACGCTGCCGCTCGTCTGGCGCCTTTGCTGTTACTGCTGTGGGTTAATCCGCTGCAAGCCTTATGGGCGCAGTGTGCCGGAAACATTTCTACTCCACAGTCGGCGGCCGATTGCGCGGCGCAGGCCGTTCCGCAAGAAAGGATCGCAACGCTCGTCCCGAGCCATAGTTATACGCTGGCCGAACTGATCGACATTGCCGAGCACAACAACCCGCGCACGCGCGTGGTCTGGGAGCGCGCTAAACAAAAAGCCGACCAGTTAGGCATCGAGAGGAGCGCTTACTATCCCGTTCTTGCGGGCGTAGCCGCTTTTGCCGCTCAACGGATCATCAATCCCTTTCCGAAACCGCTGGCGCCACTTGGCTACACCTTGGTACGGATACCGCTGGTGCAGCCGGAGGTCACGCTGCAATACCTGATCTTCGACTTCGGCCGGCGCGAAGCCCGAGTGGATGCGGCCACCGCGGAGAAACTGGCGGCCGGGGCAAACTTTATCCAAACCAATCAGGAAGTGGCCTTCCAGGTCTCCAGCGCCTATTACAGACTCGTGACGGCCCAGGAGCGCCTGCAGGCCGCTCAGGAAACGCTTAAGACAGCGCAGACAACGCAGGATGCAGCCGAAGAGCAATTGAATAATGGGCGTTCCACGCTCCCCGATGTCCTGAATGCAAGGGCGGAAACATCCCAAGCGATGTTCGATAGAGAGTCCGCCGATGGAGATGAAAAGATTGCACGAGTTGTATTAACCGAAGCCATCGGAGTGGAACCCTCGCCCGACATTGCGATCGACGCGCAACAGAATGCGGCCCTGCCTGACTTGCTCACTATGCCGGTCAATGAACTGATTGAACGCGCCATGGCCGGTCGCCCCGACCTCATGGCGCAAGCAGCGGAGATACGCGCAGCCGACGACGCGGTGCGTGCCGCCCGGGCTGAATACCGCCCCCAAATCGGCCTGTCGGCTTCCGCCGCCCAGACGTCCGTTTGGCCCACAACGAGCTATGGCGAACTCGGCTCCGCGAGCAAGCCCACTTGGTCGGCAGCGCTGACAATCGACTGGCGTTTGTTCGACGGCGGCGCGCGGAAGAACGAATTGGCGGCTGCTGAATCCAGACAGCGCGAGGCCAAAGACGAGTTGACCGCGAAGCACGACCAGGCAACGCGCGAAGTTTGGACAGCCTATATTGCCTTTCGCACCGCTCTCCGGAAGGAAGACGCGGCAGTTGCGCTGCTTAACTCCGCCAATGCGTCCTACTCCGCTTCATTGGACGCGTATAAGTATGGTGTTAAGAACCTGATTGATGTAGTTACTGCCGAGAAACAACTGGCGCTCGCCCGCCTTTCCGGCGTTTCCGCGCGTTCTCAACTTTTTCTCGAAGCCGTCGACTTGGAATTTGTAACTGGCAATCTTCTTCGTAGTCTGCCGCCTGCAACTAAACCCGCAACAGGCCCACGGCAATGATGAGCCAGCGGTAACGCGGGCCGCGCTGTAGAATTTTACATTCCCGTGACCACTCATCGTCGTGGGACCTTTTATCCTGGGAAGAGGGAACCGAGGTTGGAGAGCATTGGAGTGTTGATGAGGCGCAAGCCGCTTGGCTTGACTGTTGGGTTCGTGCCGGTCTGTGCACTGGCGGCTCTGGGTGCGATTGCGGACGACAAGACGCCGTCAGCTGCCGTAGTGGACTCTACAACGGAAGGAACAGTCAATGCGGGCGGCCAGGTGATTGCCTACAGGGCTGTGGCGGGGACGCTGATGGTAGGCTCGAGCGATACGCAGGACGCGCTGCTCGGGCCGGATGGCAAGACGCCAGACGAGGCTGGGGCGACGGCCCGGATGTTCTATGCCGCCTATTTCAAGAAGGACGGAGGACATATGGGGGCATTTGGGCCGCGGCGCGTTCTCTTGCCGGATGCGCAGCCCGATGCGGGTGCCCCGTACCGGATCGTCAATAGCCACTACACCCTGCTGGATGCGAGCGATGTGGTGTTTGTCGATGCTCCGGGAACCGGGTTCGGCCAGATTGCGGGCCCGAATACAATCAGCAGCGTTGATTTGAACAAGGTGCGGCTCCGCCGGATCCAAAACCAATCCTTAATAAAGAGCTTCGGAAGGGCTACGCCCGTCTTTAAAATGCCCTCCACTCACGAGAGCATCAAGGTTCCTCCGCTTACGCTCCGGCCCGCTACGCGGCGGCGCTGCCGACCTTGACACCCTCTCCGTTGCGGGCACGCCTCATCCATGCCGGGAAAGGCAAACTACGCCGTTCCGGCGACTTCCACTAAAACCTCTCGGAAACCGGGGGCATTGGGCTCATCGAGTCCGTTCTGTTTCCGAAATACGTGCGACCTCCTAAGCTGGTGGAGGAAGGCGCGCTGCCGCACCGCATGGTGGGCACGCACCGTCGCATCCGGTTGGAAGACGTGATGGCCTATAAAAACCGGATCGACCGGGAGCGCGAATCCGCGCTCGACGAGCTGGCCGCCGACGCGCAGAGGAACGACATGGGCTACGCCCGCCCATGAGCAGCTAGGCGTGTAGATGAAGAAATTATTCACTGAAAGAAATGAAGGATCGAAGCCGCGGATTTCCGAGATTCTGGACGACATAACCCGGGCCGGTTTGCTGGAGCTGGTTAATCGACGGATGGATGACGAATGGTTTGGAGAGAAATTCCCGGCAAATTGCAGCTATGGCTATAAATATGCCGGCACTAATTTAGAAAAACTAAAAACTCACATGGCTGTTCATGGGGTGCTATGGCCGCTTGACACAATAGAGTCCTTCGATCTCCCTTCGGATGGCCAGATGTTCTGCTGGAATATTCTTACGAAGTTATAGCTGAGGCGAATGATCCGAGCTACCACAGCTACATGCAGCACAGTCATTACAGCTACGACAAGGAGACCGGCCGGGAGAAATTTGCTTCAGAAGTAAATCGTGTTTTTGAACGCAATGGGATCGCTTTCGAATTAAAGGACGGAGAGGTCATCCGGTTCGCTTCTGCGGTGCTTCACGAAAGTCTAGCTGCCGCAGCATTCAAGACAGGTGACGCTATTTTGGACGGCCTACTTGAAGTGTCACGGCAGAAGTTTTTAAGCCGTTCCCTTTATACCGGCGCGAGTCCCTGGAGAAAATCTGGGACGCGTGGGAACGCCTAAAAACTATAGAACCGGGCAAGGACAAAAAACAGAGTGTAAAAGCGTTGCTAGTTAAGGCCGCGACAGAACCACGCTTTCGGACCAGAATTGAAACCGAAGCCGTGGAGCTGACGGAAATCGGCAACAAGTTTATGATCCGGCACGCTGAAACTGATAAAGTCCCGATCGTTGAATCGGCCCATGTCGATTATTTTTTTCAGCGGATGTTCTCTCTGATTCGCCTGCTGCTCAAAAGGCCGGACGTGAACGGGTAAAGACGGCCGTGACTAAAAAGGTCACGGATGATGATCTACCGTTTAAAGTTTTAGGCTAGAGACGCGTGTTCTCACAGATTCTGTCATTTCATCGCCTGGGCGGCTGTCGCGCTGCACTTTAATCGGATCTTCCGCACTTTCGGTGCACAGGTTAAGCGGCGTGTTCGAGATCCATGGCAGCACTCGCGCTTTGAGCAGGTCGAATCCTGCACGCCCGTACATCTGGCGTTTGATCGCTTTTAGCCGGTTGATGTGTCCTTCAATGGGACGCTTTCAAATCGCGGCGGAGCGTGTTGGCGAACTGAGCCAGAAAATGGAATCCAGACGTGCTCGCCGCCTTTATCCAAGCGCCCAGCTTCTTGGCGCTTCGCCATCTCATCATGGCTCGAAATTGAAGAATGAAACGGCGCAGTCGATGAGACTTGGGACAAAAGCGTAAGAATGCTTCTAAATGTCTCTTCTGTGCCGGCAACAGTGTTGGTGGCGGCATGTTGAGTAGCGCCGACACGCGGCCGGCAGAGTAAGTGAGTTCGAGTCAAGGACGGCTGCAATCCACGCTCGCAGCTCTGAAGAAAAGAGGCCTGATCCCGTCGCCGGTCGCTTCGAATCCGGCGCTCCGGAAACGCCGGCGCATTCAACCAACGGGAGACGGTCTCCGCACCGATGCCGACCTTGTCCGCGATCTCGAGCTGAGTTTGACCTTGACGGTGTAATTCATGTACCGTCAGATATCGCTGATAGCGCGCTTGCCGACATCTTCGACGTCGCGCTTCGATCAATGTCAGTCGCTTTGGCTTTCCGGAGCCAACAGCATCGCTTTGAGCCAGTTGCTTTCGCGCGTCGATCTGCAATTGCTGAATATCCCGCTCCACCGCCTCACTCAGATTGGAAGCCAGGTGGTGGGGGTCGGTGGTTTGAACGGCGGAAGGCGCGCCTTGTCGTCCTCCCTCGGCATACAAGCTGGACCGATCGCGGGTGATCACTTCCACTTCTGGATGCAAACCGAGCCACTGAGCAAAGCTATCGGCGGATCGCACTGGGAGCAGGTCAATCACCCGAGAGCGTTCCAAGTCCATTAGCATGGTCCCGTAGCGCTGCTTCTTGCGCCACGCCCAATCATCCACGCTCAGCACACGCACGATCGACTGGCTTGCTCCGGGTCTTCGCGCTTTGACGCGGCGCAATACGGTATCGTCGCT
>DATHIZ010000258.1:0-3118 GCA_035316385.1 Bryobacteraceae bacterium
AAGGGATCGAACCTGGGACCTCTCTTGTGTGAAGGTGATTTCCCGGCGTTCTTGATGCGGGTGATGCTTATAACGTCCAGCAATTATTGGCTTTTCCCTTATTGACATCACAGGCATCACACCCCGCTCTGTGAGACGGAAGTGTGGACGCGCAATGTCAGCCAGCCAAATTTGATACGCCCGCGAAGATGCCCCTCATTGATTGCTTTGATTGCCAAGTCCCGCTTGAGCATCTGACCAATTGGATTTGGAAAGCTCTGAAATCGCGAATTCCGAGATATCGTGTTTTTGCTGACTGTTGTCGATAATGCTGCCCAACATGATATTCAGTGCCTTTGCCTTGCGTTCAAGCTGCGGCAGAAACGTCAAGGCTCGGTTCGCCGAGTAGCAACACGGATCTTCAGCATTGTACACCAGCGTCTGGTGGCGACCCCGGCCAAGAGCGCTGAGCAGGTATAATTCGAAATAATCCGCTACCCGATAGAACGGTGCGTAAGTGTTTTCCCAATCACCAACGTCCCTGAGCGATTTGTCGGTTGGAAGATACCGCAAGTACATCGGAAATGAGCCGGCAACCGAAACGGAATTGGTGATTCGATTGTCTATGGCCGGATAAACAACAGACATCCAACCGCCGCCGGAAACTCCCGCCATCGTGATCGTCTTGTAATGGTGGCCGGTGTCTTCGAGCCAGTTCAGAGTCGCATACAGCGGATCGAAGAAGAGCCGAAAAGCAGAAAACTCCGCAGACTCGATCAGAGCCATACCCTCGTGGTTCGAGCCAACCCAGATCCGGCCCTCTTTTCCAAAATCGATCGTGACATTGCCTTGAGCGCGAAAAGGCATTGGCACGATGAGGACGTCACAACCCCGTGCCCATTGCTTTTTCATGTACGACGCTGCGCCGTCCATGATGGGTGCATAGCCTGGGTAATCTCCTTCATGACCCTGCGCCCAGATTGATAGACAGGTCGCCGAATCGTGCTGTGCAAATTCAGTAAAGCCCGACAGGGTTTCGCTTGAGTTCACATCAACGGTTTTGACCGACGCGGAGGGCGCCACCAAGGCCATATTTCCCGTTCTGGGACCGTCCGTGATCGTACTCGGCTTCAGGTCCCGCGGATTCACGCCTTTCCAGACGTAACGAATTAGATTCTCCCGCGTTCGCAGCAGGCTGTCTTGGGTGATGGGGGCCAGAGCCGCATGCACATTAAACAAGAAAGCCTCTGGCGGGACCACCGCAGTCTCCCTTGCGAGCGAAAGCTGCTGTGTGCGCATCTCTCCATATTGGTGCGCGCTATTGAGATCAGCTTCCGCGCCTTTAAGATTAGCTTCCGCGCCCTTGACGTCAGCTTCCACGGCCTTGAGACCAGCTTCCACGCCCTTAAGGCTAGATTCTGTTGCTGCAACACGCGCCTGCAGCCGGGCCTCGCGATAGACCCCGAAGGCGACCGCGAGTGACAAGAACGAAATCAATGCGGCGCCGGCGAATAACAGGCGCTTAGATGTAACCAAAATGTTCATTGCCTAGGAACTCATTTGCCGGTTATCCCGGCCTCCAAGGCGACCGAGCTATGGCGTATCGCCATGTTTGCAATTTCTGGCGCAATCTATCTAAGATTGCTGATGCGCGAAAGCCCCGCCGGGATGAAGACTGAGCAAATCAACACGAAAGAAATATGCAACCGCAAGAAGCCGCCGGCCGGACTCGGACGAGGGCAATGTCCGATGCTGGCGGGCGCTCAGCGCCACTGCGCAGTCACGGTGAGGAAAGCTGCCGCATAGTCATCATCGCTGCGCATCCGGATCTGTCAGCCGAATGGCCTCGTTAACGGCGGTGCGGTCGCTCCGTTGTTCAGGCGGCAATCGCATCACGGCATCGTGGAAATGAGCCCGGATGGTCGATGTGCTTTCCGCCGATTTCTCAACCCATTCCCACGCGGCTCGCACCTGCGGCAATCAGTAACGGGGGGCTGGGCCTGTTTCGATCCCTCGTGGCCCAGAATTGCAGTAGCCTTGTGATGTGTTCACAAGTGGACGGAACTAGCGACGCTGGAAGAGTATCGTAATTCCATCATCGCACCGTCCCACGGCAGCTATCGGTGATGGGAACGCCTCATTGCGCTCCCGCCTTCAACTAAATGGAGCCAGCGCCATGCAGCAGCAGCGGCGTATCAACCAGACCGCCCCACTAGACCAGCGCCTAATCGAAGAAGCCCAACGCCTCCGGAAAGAAGCGCGAGGTACCCATCCAGGAATCGAACGTGAGCGGCTTATCCGACGAGCCCGGCAAGCCGAAACCGCAGCCCACATGCAGGAATGGCTTGCGTCCCCCGGACTACAATCCCCAACCAAATAGGCTGATTAAGGCCGCCTCAGTTGGCGGTTGATCGAACAACAAAAGCCACACCATTTTTTATTTTACCCGATCGTCGATAAGACAAAGCCGCCGGCCGGAATATGCTCGACCGACGGCTCAGCTACGGTGGGCCCGGGCAGTTCCGGTGCTAGGATCAGAACCCATTCGCGGGCGACAGTGCAACAAGACTCGCGCGCGCTAAGCTTGATAGGCGCGCCGCGGGTTAATTCTGGAACTACCAACGAAGCGGCGCCGGGAACGGCGACGGAAAGTCCGTGACGCCGCAAAGCAGATCACCGGCAACGTTTTTTCAGAGCGCGAAAATTGTTCAGTAGTGGTCTTGTAAGCCGCCTGCGAGAGCGGACAGCGGAATGCGAAAGCGGTTCACTTGTGATATCGCGGCGGGCCCGCGCGATCGATCTCATGCGCGTCAATCAGCTTGGCGCAGCACCGTCGCCGGGCGAGGCCTTTTGAAGCTCTGTCCGTGGCACACCAGTTCCGAACTCTAGAATAGAAAGTCACGTCGTCTTCAAGAATGTTGGCGACGCCGTTTTGTGAGCAGCGGCATTCGCAAGGCGTTTTGCGCCAAAACCCGGTAGGGCTCAGAAACCCTTTAAGAAATGGTGGGCGCACAAGGGATCGAACCTTGGACCTCTCCCGTGTGAAGGGAACGCTCTCCCGCTGAGCTATGCGCCCGGGAATGGCGGTGCAGGCAGGGCCAAAAACGCTTGGCCGCAGCAACACCCCGTCAGAGCCCGC
>DATHIZ010000259.1:0-6091 GCA_035316385.1 Bryobacteraceae bacterium
TATCACTGACGCAGAAGTGGCAACATTCTTACCAAGTCCGGAATTCTGGAACAGATTTACGCTCGGTGCACGGAGCGACGCAGTTAAGACATCCAGAGGTTACAACAAACGGTCTGATATGCTTTCCGCTTGTGGCAACAAAACTATTTTCCCATCGGCGGTAGTCTTGCCTGGTCGGCGGTAACCGCCGCACTCCCCATTGTGGCCCTGCTGTACGCCATCGGCATACGGCGCGCGGCTGCGTGGAAATCTTCTCTCATCGGATTTTTTGCGGCTGTGGCAGTAGCGCTGTTTGCCTACCACATGCCGCCCATGCTCCTGCTCGACTCGGCGCTGTACGGCGCGGCGTTTGGCGCCTTCCCGATTTTTTGGGTCGTCTTCTGGGCCATCGTTCTTTACCGGATGACGGTGGATACCGGCCAATTCGAGGTCCTGAAGGATTCTATCGGCCACCTCACCTCCGACCCCAGCATGCAAGCGCTGCTCATCGCCTTCGCCTTCGGCGCATTCCTTGAAGGCGCGGCGGGCTTTGGCACGCCCGTAGCTGTAGCAGCGGCAATTCTTGGCGGCTTAGGCTTCTCCGCGTTCAACGCGGCTGGCATTTGTTTGTTAGCCAACACTGCACCCGTGGCATTCGGATCCATAGCCATCCCGCTGGTTACGCTGGCCGCGACTACCGGGTTGCCGATAGAAGACCTGAGCAAGTGGGTGGGCCGGCTCTGCGCCCCAATTTCTCTATTCATCCCCGCATACTTAATCCTTGTGATGGGCGGTCCGAAGGCGCTGCGGCGCGTCTGGCCGGCTGCGGCGATCTGCGGTGTGAGTTTTGCGGTCACGCAATTCGTTGTCTCAAACTACATTGGCCCGTATCTCACCGACATTCTTAGCTCGCTCGCCGCGGTCGTAGGTCTGGTCGCTTTGTTGCAGGTGTGGAGCCCGGAAGGAAAAGTGAGGCTGCCGAGCGGGCGCACCTTCGGCCAAGTGGTGTATGCCTGGTCGCCCTATCTGCTTCTGGTGATTTTCATTCTGACATGGAGCGCGGATGCCGTGAAAGCCGTGCTGCTGCAGGCCAGCGTGAACATCCCCTGGCCAGGGCTGCATAACATGATCGAGCAGATGCCGCCGGTGGTTGCCAAGGCGGCTCCGTACGCGGCGCTGTACCGGTTCCGCTATCTGGCGGAAGCGGGAACAGCCTGCGCGTTTGCAACCATCGCCTCCGCCGTTATACTCCGCGTGGGACCTGCGCGCTACTGCCGCATCGTGTTCGATTCCGCCAAGCAGTTGAAGTTCTCGTTCGTCAGCATCACCTCGGTTTTAGCGCTGGCTTTCGTCATGAACTATTCAGGTTCAACAGCCACGCTGGGGCTGGCCTTTGCGGCAACCGGGGCGGCGTTTCCCTTTTTCAGCGCGATGTTGGGATGGTTGGGTGTGTTTCTCACCGGTAGCGACACCTCTTCCAATGCCCTGTTTGGCACACTGCAACAGATCACGGCCACGCGCCTGGGCTTTAATCCCAGTTTGATGGCGGCTGCAAACTCGGCCGGCGGAGTGATGGGAAAAATGATCAGCCTGCAGAGTATCGCTGTAGCAGCTGCCGCAGCCGGGTTGCCGGCGGCGGACGAGCCCAAGTTATTCCGCTTTACGCTGAAGCACAGTATCTTTCTCGCCTGCATGATCGGCCTATTAGCGCTGCTTTACGCGCATGCCTTGTAAGTTAGCCAGTTATATTTCGGATCTACTCTGACCTATTAAGTTGCGCTCAGCCGCACCGACACTTTATCTGAAGATCTGCTGAAACACATTCGGCCTGTTTCGTTAAAGTATTTAAATCGTAACTAACATGTAATTGAAAGATCGCCGTTACGAGTATGTAACTTTTAAAACATATACTCTTCGGCATGGCAATATACTCCCCCTCACGGCATAGGCTGTTGGCAGCCTTGTTAGTGGGCCTTTCGTCATTTGCACCAAACATTTGCGCACAAAATACAACGGCGTCCATTGGAAGACAATCTGACGGCAGCATCATCCTGCCCAATGGTCAAACCATCACCCCCACAGGAACACAGGTTACAGTAAATGACCGCCCCCTGGGCATCACGGTCAGTCCGGATAACACCACTGCCGTAGTGGTCACTGCCAGCAATTTCAAAACGGAAGCCATTCATTTCATCGATCTCGCCACCCAAACGGTCGTCCAGACCATCAACGGCAACACCTTTGTCGGCGTTGCATTCAGCCCGGACGGCAAGACCCTTTACGTGGGTGGCGGCACGGATAACAACGTAAAAGTACTTACGCTGGGACCGAATCACCAATGGTCACTGGCCCACTCGGTGGCGATCTCGGGCGGCGCTCCAAGCGGTCTCAGCTTGAGCCCAACCGGCGACAAACTATATGTCGCGCTGAATAAAAAAGAAGGTTTGGGAATTATCGACACCAAGAGCCTGGCGGTAACCCAGGTAACTACTGGAGCTTTCCCCTACACAACCGTCACCTCCGCGGACGGCGGCAAAGTTTATGTAAGTAACTGGGGAGGCCGGCTGCCTGAGGCAGGTGATGCGACCGACGGCTCCAACCCGGTAGTCGTGGATCCCGCCACCGGTATCGCCAACAACGGCACTGTCTCCGTGTACGACACGCATGCGCAAGCGGTCGTGTCGACCATTCAAGTAGGCTTGCATCCCTCCGCTATGGCCTTGAGTCCGGATGGAACCCGCCTTTACGTGGCCAACGCCGAGAGCGACTCGATCTCTATCGTGAGCACCGGCAACAACGCCGTTACGGATACGATCGACTTGCGGCCCTACTCTTCCGCTCCGCTGGGCAGCGTGCCAAACGCGATTGCGGTCACCAAAGACGGCTCAACTCTGTATGTGGCCAACGGCGGAAACAACGCGGTCGCGGTTGTGCAACCCGACTATCGCGGTGTACCGGTGCGCGGCTTCATTCCGGCCGGCTGGTTTCCCGCCGCCGTTGCTCTCACCAAGAACGAAGATCGCCTTTTGATCGGCACTGCATATGGTTTTGGCTCCATCGCGACGGCTCCCTCAGAGGCAACCGGCCGCAGTTATCAATATCGCGACGGCGAAGTCTCCATCGTCCCTCTGCCCGTCCCGCCGGCTCAACTGAAGAGCTACACCGCGCAGGTCACGTTGAATAACGCGACGCTTGGGGCTGGCAAGTCGCCGTCTTTCATCACCCCCGGCTCTCCGGTGCCCGCCATTGCGGGGCAAGGGTCTCCCATCAAGCACGTCATCTTCATCATTAAAGAAAACCGGACCTATGACCAGGTATTCGGCGATATCGGATTCGGCGATGGCGATCCCGCGCTAGCCCTCTTCGGCGCCAGCGTCACGCCGAACGCGCACGCACTGGCGTCACAGTATGTCCTCTTCGACAACTACTACGCGGCCGGCGACCAGAGTTCACTGGGACACCAGTGGTGCGACGAAGCGTGGGCGGCGGATTACTCACACAAGTACGGAAACGGCCGCAACGACTATGCGGGAACCAATCCCATGGCATTCGCGCCGACGGGCTTTCTCTGGGATAACGCGCAAAACAACGGGCATCTGACGGCGCGAATCTACGGCGAATTCACCAATCAAAACAAGATCACGCCTTCAAAGGCCACATGGTCGCAGTTCTACGACGCATGGCTGAACCATACGGCTCTGCCGGGCATCGTCGGCAATTCCAGCGTGAAGAGCGCACAGCGCATCACCGCGCATAACTTTCCCGGATTCCAGTTACAGATTCCGGACCAGGTGCGCGCGGACCTGTTTATAAACGATTTCAAACAGTGGGATGCAAGCAAATCCATGCCGAACCTGGTGGTCATGCTGCTGCCCGACGATCATACCCAGGGAACCAGCGAGGGATATCCAACTCCGGCTTCCATGGTTGCCGATAACGATCTGGCGGTCGGCCGCATCGTAGACGCTGTTTCTCACAGCAGCCAGTGGGCGTCCACCGCAATTTTCGTAACCGAGGATGATTCGCAGGACGGCGTGGACCACGTAGACGGACATCGCGGTCCGATCCTGGTCGTCAGCCCGTATACCCGCCGGAGTGGTGCTGTGGACAGCACCTTCTACTCCACGCCCAACATCTTCCGCACCATTGAACAAATCCTCGGCCTTCCGCCGTTGAATCAATACGACAAAGCGGCTCAGACCATGGCGGCAGCTTTTTCATCGGTACCCGATATCACGCCGTTCGAGCACGTACCGAATCTGACCCCGCTGAACGACCTGAACCCCTCGGTGGCTTCCTTGAAAGGCGTGCAGCGAAAGATGGCCCTGGCATCCATGGCGATGAATTTCTCGGAGCCGGATGCAGCGCCGGAAGATCAGCTAAATCGCATCATCTGGTGGTCGGTCAAGGGCTACGACACGCCGTATCCCACCTTTAAACACCGCGAATCAAAGGTGACCGCGTCCAAGGACAAGGACTCGGACGACGACCGCTAAATCTTCATAAGACGAATAAAGGTTACATAACTATGTTTACTTCAAGAGCATTCTTCTGGCTTTCCACATTCAGCTTTACTTTTGCGGCCGCGAGTCTACCGGCGGCCGCCGTCGTCAGCGGAGTCCTCTCCAGCACGCTGCCGGCGACAGGCGACGCCTCGGCCAGCCCGGTGAATATCGGGTTCAACGTAAACTGGGGCGGCACGACCTACAGCCAGCTATCGGTGAATGAGAACGGCAACATCACGTTCGCCGATGCCGGCTACAGCGATTACAGCGCCGGAAGCCTCACGCAGACGCAAAGGCCAATCATCGCGCCGTTCCTGGCCGATGTCGACCTGACCAACCACGGACAGGTCACCTACGGCAACCTAATGGCCGGAGGCAAGCAGGCCTTTGCTGTCGACTACACCAACGTCGGCTACTACGGGGATTCTCTCTTCGGAGCCGATAAGACGAACAGCTTTCAGGTCCTTCTGATCAACAACGGGACTGGTAATTTCGGCATTGAATTGAACTACGACTCAATTCAATGGGAATCCGGCCTGGCTAGCGGCGGAATCGACGGTTTGGGAGGCGGATCGGCCATCGCCGGTTATTCGACCACGGGCACAGCCGCGGGCGCTACCTTCGAACTGGCTGGGTCAGCCGTGGACGGTGCTTTGCTGGACGGTGGCGCCAATAGCCTTGTCAGCGACAGCTACAATGCGCGCGACGGTGTTTCGGGCCGCTACGACTTCAATGTAGTCAACGGAGCAGTAGCCCCCGCGCCGGAACCGCTCAGCATAGCCTTGTTCGCCGCGGGTCTGGTAACAGTAGCCGCGATAAAACGAAAGCGACGCCGAGGCTAGGCTTCAGCTAATAAGGCTAGTTGCACCTGATGGGCAGACGGTCACGCCGTCTGCCTTTTCAACTTCCCTACCCCCCGATCGAGTACATGGGCCGCTGCGGCGCTACAAAGGAGCTGCGGTTGATTTCGTGACCCGCCCATTTGCTCCAAATATTAGAACGGATGGCGGCTTCGAGGGCCGCCGTTTCAAAGGGGCCTTCCAGCAGGCGCCGGACATCCGTTTCACTCGCCGCGAACAGGCAGTTGCGCAGTTTCCCGTCAGAGGTCAGGCGCAGGCGATTGCAGTTCAGGCAGAACGGACGGCTCACACTGGCGATAAATCCGACCCGGTAGCCATCGGCAAATTCATAGGCCGTCGCCGGAGCACGCGGATCAGCATCGGGCACCGGCGTTAAGGGGCCGAATTCGCGCGACAGCATGCCGATCATATCGTCGGCAGTCAGCACCTGGTCCAGTGACCAGATCTGCTGCGCGTCCAGCGGCATAAACTCGATGAAACGGATCTCCATGCCGTGCTCCCGTCCAAAGCGCACCAGTGAAACCACGTCTGACTCGGTCATCCCTTTAATCGCAACTGCGTTCAGCTTGATGACTTCGTAGCCGGCTCTCTTTGCGGCATCCAAGCCGGCCAGCACGCGGCCCAGGTCGTCGCGCCGGCTGATCTGGCGAAAGCGCTCGCGATCGAGCGTATCCAGATGAACGTTCAAGCGGCGCAGACCGGCATCGTACATAGGCTGCGCGGAACTGGCGAGCAGCACGCCATTGG
>DATHIZ010000260.1:0-3944 GCA_035316385.1 Bryobacteraceae bacterium
ACATGCGCGGGCTGGCAATCGAAAAGCTGTAGAGGCGAGGGAACTAAATGGCCGAAGGCACAATCAAGATTAAACTGGTGCGCAGCGTAATCTGCACGCCACAAAAGCACAAGAACATTGTGAAGTCGCTGGGGCTTCACAAAATCAATCGTGTAGTGGAGCGCCCCGATACGCCCGGTTTTCGCGGGATGGTAAAGAAGGTTCCCCATTTGCTCGAAATCGTAAAGGACTAGGCGCGGCGGTACATCGACATGAATTTAAGTAACTTGCGCCCACCCAAGGGCCAAAAACACAAGAAACGTCGCCTCGGACAGGGTATGGGTACCGGCCGCGGCAAATTTGCGGGACGCGGCGCAAAAGGCGCCAAGTCAATCTCGGGCTACAGCAAAATGCGCGGTTTCGAGGGCGGCCAGATGCCGCTGCACCGCCGCTTGCCCAAGCGCGGATTTACCAACATCTTCCACAAGGACTTTGCGGTTGTGAATGTCGGCCTACTCGAAAAGCTCGAAGGCGATGTGTTCACTCCCGAATCGTTAATGGCCAGCGGCATCGTCAAGAAGCTCGGCGCGGGCCTCAAAATTCTGGCCAACGGTGAATTGACGCGTAAAATTACCGTTACGGCACATGTGTTTTCCAAAGCCGCTCTCGAAAAGATCGAAAAGGCCGGCGGCAGCGGCGAAGCGCTGCCCAAGCCCGATCCTTCGAAGCGGGCCGCTGTGAAGCCGAAAGACAGAGCGAAAGCCAGTTAGGGAAACATTGACCGTGTCTCCAGTAATAGCCCGTAATGCAAACCTGGAATTGTAAACAATGACCAAGTTTTTTGAAGCTTTCGCTAACGTATTCCGGATCCCGGATCTGAGAAGACGCGTGCTCTTCACGTTAGGTTTGCTGGCCGTCTACCGCGTGGGTGCGTACGTCCCCACCCCCGGAATCGATACCAATCGGTTCGAGGATTTCTTTGCGCGCAGCGCCTCTGGCGGGTTCCTGGGCTATTTCGATCTATTTAGCGGCGGCATGTTGCGCCGCATGACAATTTTCGCCCTCGGCATCACTCCGTACATCACTGCGTCTATTATTTTGCAGTTGTTGACGGTGGTGGTGCCCACGCTGGATAAGCTGCAGAAGGAAGGCGAACTCGGCCGCCGCAAAATCACGCAGTGGACGCGGTATTTGACGGTGATTCTCGCCATCGTTCAGTCCATCGGCATAGCCTTCGCTCTGCAGAGTTCCGACGGCAATTTCGTGTTGAATCCAGGCGTGGGCTTCCTTATCCTGACCGCGCTTACCTTCACAGCCGGTTCGGCGTTTATTATGTGGCTGGGTGAGCAGATCACGGACCGGGGCATCGGCAACGGTATGTCGCTCATTATCTTTGTCGGCATCGTGGTTGGTCTTCCGAATGCGGTTCGCAGCATTTACAGCAATACGTTCGTGACCCATCAATGGCCGCCGCTGCAAATGGTCATCATCTTAGCCATCATGGTCGCGGTGGTGGCGTTCATTGTGCTGGTCGAGCGCGGCGAACGCCGCATCCCGGTGCAATACGCCAAACGCGTCATCGGCCGGCGCATGATGGGCGGCCAATCCACGCACTTGCCATTGAAGGTGAACGCAGGCGGCGTGATTCCGATCATCTTCGCCTCTTCGCTGCTGGCGCTGCCGCAAACCTTCCTGCAGTTTCCGTTGTTCAAGAACAGTCCCTGGCTGAGCAGCATGCTGGGCGCGCTGGGCGGTTCCGAACCGCTTTACTACCTCGCCTTCATTATTCTGATTGTCTTTTTCTGCTTCTTCTACATCTCCATTATTTTCAATCCGAACGAAGCAGCTGACAACATGCGCAAGTACGGCGGCTTCATTCCAGGTATCCGGCCGGGCAAGAATACGGCTGAGTACATGGACAAGATTTTGTCTAAAATCACCGTGGTGGGCGGGCTGTACCTGGCCATCCTGTCGATCATTCCGATGATCATGATTTCGGGAATCAAGCTGCAGCGGCTGCCCTTGATCGGTAATTTTATCGACGCTCATTTTCCGCGCTGGCTGCTGGATGGGCTCGGCGTTCAGTTTTACTTTGGCGGGACGTCGCTGCTCATCGTTGTGGGCGTGGCGATGGACACCGTCAACCAAATCGAAGCGCAGCTGATCATGCGCCATTATGATGGCTTTACCCCGCGTTCCGGTCGGCAACGTGGCCGGACCCGTTAATTGAAACAAGTAGATAACGCCTTGTCCGCCATCACGTCAGACACATTTTCTCCCGCGGTGATTTTGTTTGGATCGCCGGGATCAGGCAAGGGAACGCAGGCGAAACTGTTGCGAAACTGCCTTCACGGGCCGCATATATCCACCGGCGATATGTTGCGCGAGCACATCAGCGCCGGAGATGAGATCGGCAGGGAAGCGCAAAGATTGATTCGAACCGGCAACCTGGTTCCGGACGAGATGGTCAACAATTTGATCAGGCTGCGCCTCGTCGAGCCGGACTGCCGTCAGGGAATGATACTGGATGGGTATCCGCGGACCATCAACCAGGCCAGCGTTTTACTCGATATCATGCAGGAAGATGCGATACGTCCGGCCGTGGTACACTTGATGGTTGACTACGAAAAAATCGTAGCTCGCCTAAGCGGCCGCCGGCAGTGTCCTGTCTGTGGCACGTTGTACAGCCTGAAGACGAACCCGCCCAAAGTTGCTGGGATTTGTGACCTGGATGGGTCTGCCCTTGTGACGCGCGAAGACGATCGAGAGCCGGTGATTCGGGAGCGGTTGCGTGAGTATGATTCTCAAACGCTTCCCATCCTGAATTTCTTCCGTGAGGCGGGCGTTCCGATGATTGAAATGAATGCGGGGGAAGCCGTTCCGGAGCAGATTGGAAGGCGGATTTGTGGCGAGTTGGCGCAGTCTGGTTTGATTCCGGCTGTCTCAACCTCGAATGCCGGGACGGATGTGACGCTGTGATTGTGCGTAGAAGTTCGGTCGAACTGGAGAAACTCCGCCGGAGCGGAATGCTGGTCTACCGGATCTTGCAGGATTTGAAGGGCATGGTCGTGGAAGGCATCACTACCCAGGAGCTCGAAGCGGCTGCCGAGAAAATGATCGCGGAAGCCGGAGCGAAATCTGCCTTTAAAGGTTATTACACGCAGGCCGCCGGGACCAAATATCCCTTCGTGCTGTGTACGTCGATCAACGAAGAGGTAGTGCATGGCATGCCCTCGGCACGCCGCAAGTTGATGCGCGGCGATATTGTGTCGATTGACACGGGTGTTTTGCTGGATGGCTACTACGGCGATTCGGCCCTGACGGTGGCGGTGGGAGAAGTAAACGATTCGGTGAAGCGCCTGTTAAAGGTAACCGAAGAGAGCTTGGAATTGGCGATTGACCGGGTACGAGCCGGCAACCGCCTGTTTGACGTTTGTGGAACGGTAGAGAAGCATGTGACTTCGAACGGCTTCTCGATTGTTCGTGAGTTTGTGGGGCACGGGATAGGCACTTCGCTGCATGAAGAGCCGCAGATTCCGAATTATGTGGACCGGCGCGGTGAAAACCCGCGCTTGAAACCAGGTATGGTGTTGGCAATTGAGCCGATGGTGAACGCCGGCCGTCCCGATACGCAGGTGCTGCCCGACAAATGGACGGCAGTGGCGAAGGATGGTTCGTACTCCGCGCACTTTGAGCATATGGTGGCGGTGACGGAGAACGGGCCTTGGGTTCTGTCGCGGCCGTAGGCAATGGTTGTGGATTTCGAAGAGGCAGGCGATGCGGTTGGAGCCGGGGCGGAGCGTACCGCCGAGGGAACCGTGGTTGAGTTGCTGCCGAGTGCGTTGGTGAGTATCAGACTGGAAGGGGAGCATCGCTTAATTGCTCATCTGCCCAGCACCCAGCGGGCGAATTTTGTGCGTTTGCGAGTAGGCGACCGGGTGCGAATCGCAATCTCGGAGCAAGAC
>DATHIZ010000261.1:0-2055 GCA_035316385.1 Bryobacteraceae bacterium
CGGGCAAATCTCAACCACCAACTTCATCTCCTCAACCAAAAAAGCCTACGCCGCCTATATTCAGGACGATTGGAAGCTAACCTCGAAATTGACCTTGAATTTGGGCGTCCGCTACGAACTGTTTTCGCCGATCGGTGAACAGTTCGGCCGGCAATCCAACTACGATCAGCAAACCAGGACTCTCTATATCCCCAGAGGCCCCAATCAGGATGCGCCGCTGCCGCCGAACTTTAATACACCGTACACCTTCAACGGAATCACCTATCCGGCGCTCTTCACCACGCCGATCACGATAAGCCGCGGGCAGGTGAATCAGTATTTGATCCCATGGGACAAACTGGACATCGGACCGCGCGTAGGCTTAGCTTATAGCATCCTCGATAAGACAGTAGTCCGTGCAGCCTATGGCATATTCTACGGTGGTGAAGAAAATCAAGGCGGCAATCCGAACCGCGGAGAAGCGGTGCCTTTCAACTCATCGCCGCAACTGAACCGCCCTGCTGGTGTGAGCGCGTTCCAGCCCGTTCCGGCATTTGGCGCCACTGGCGGTGTTTCTGCTGGTTTTCCATTGAATGTCTTCACCACGTACCCCGTCACATCGCTCCAGTTCCGTTCCGTGGCTCAGAATTTCCGCAACCCGATGGTGCAGAAATGGAATCTTGCCGTTCAGCATCAATTTCCCGGGCAGATGGCTTTGGAGGTGAGCTACGTGGGCAACCACTCCTCACACCAACTCTTGCAGCCGGATCCTAACGCCTGTCCAAATTTCGGAACAACGAACACCAGCATCAATTGCAACAGTCTGCGGCCCTACCCGGATATAGGTTTTGTCTCCGGAACGGCGACCTTCGGCTTCGGCAATTATCACGGCATGACCGTTAAACTCGAAAAGCGGATGTCGAATGGGTTGCAATTTATCAACTCTTATACGTTTGGGCACGCTCTTGCCAACAGCGGTTCAACGCTGAGCGGATCAAGCGGTTTCTATGCGCTAGACCCAACCAACTGGTCCACTTCCTATTCCAATGCTGCCTGGGATATCCGGCATAACTTTACTTCCGGTTTCAGCTACGATATTCCCTTCGGCCGCGGCAAATCCTACGGCGCAAACATGAATCGGGCGATGAATACCTTGCTGGGCAACTGGCAGATGAACGGCATTCTCACCTTGCACACGGGCCAGCCGTTCACCCTCAAGGCACAGACTTCCAGTTGCCAGGGTGTCTGGGGCGGCGGGAATAATTGCTCTCCCAATTTGGTGGCCGGCAAAGACGCGAACGCTGCGCCAGCCAATGGCAGAAATCCAAGCGCCTGGTTCGATACGGCGAACGTCACAGCTCCGGCTCCTCTAACAGGTGGCAATCTTGGTTTGCAGACCAACTACGGTCCGCCCGTGCGCACGCTTGACTTTTCCATCTTCAAGAATTTCGCTTTCACCGAGCGGATTGCCGTGCAGTTCCGGGCGGAAGGTCTGAACGTGGCGAATACGCCTCAGTTCAGCTTGCCGGATTTCACGTTGGGCAATGCCAACTTCGGCAGAATCACCAGCACCAGTTCAGGCAGTGAGCGTCATTTCCAATTCTCGCTGCGCTTGCAATTCTAGTGACTCCGCGCGAAATTGCGCAAGCGATCTCCAGTAGCCGCCGGGAATTTCTCCGGCGTGCTACCGGGGCAATGGTGGCGGGCGCCCTGTTGCGTCCGCCACTTCTTCGTGCGTTTGCTCCACCGCGCGCTCGCAAAGCCGTGGTTGTCACCTTCGGAGGCGGAGCCCGCGACGACGAAACCTTCGCGCCCGATGGCCAGGACAACATTCCCCGTATGCTGGCTGAACTAGCGCCGCGGTCCACCTTCTTCACCCAAGTAATCAATCGCGGAATTTTGGGTCACTACGTCGCCACCGCAAGCCTGGCCACCGGCGTCTATGAGACCTTCAACAACTTCGCCGCGGTTTCTCCCGGCCATCCAACCGTCTTTGAATATTTCCGCAAAGATTTGAAACGCCCCGCCACGGATGCCTGGGTCATCGCGCCCAGCAACGGTTTCAACCGCATCGGC
>DATHIZ010000262.1:0-2571 GCA_035316385.1 Bryobacteraceae bacterium
CATCACTACGCGCGGGCGATGGCGGCTTGGTCCGGCATTCTCGCGATCAGTGGATTTCGGTATCACGGGGGAACGCAAAGCTTGGTGGTGCTCCCCAAAACGGCAAGACCCGATTTCCGTTGCATCTGGTCTACCGGCACGGGTTGGGGTGTCTTCGAGCATGCGAGCAGGGCAAACGAAACCGAATTAGTTCTTCGAGTGCATTCGGGGCGTCTTCGTCTTCAAACCTGCACCTTGCAGGGAAGTGCGGGTGCAAGCGCTGCGTCTTTGGGAACACGTACTATTGGTCACCGGCTTGTAGCGGCCCCAACTGGTGTGCAATTTCGTTTTGAGAACGCACTGGCCGTAGAAGCTGGAGAAGAATTGCGATTGAAGGCCCGGAGTAAGTAGATCGAGTGGTGACAATTCCTAAGATTGTTTTCGTAGGCGGCTTCCTGGGGGCAGGGAAGACCACGCTGATCCTGAGGGCGGCGCGGGAGCTGGAAAGCCGCGGGCAGCGCGTCGCGCTAATCGTCAACGATCAGGACAGTGAACTTGTCGATACAAAACGCGCCAGGGCGGAGCGCTTTGCTACCGGGGAGGTTGCGGGCGGTTGTTTTTGCTGCAGATTTTCTGACCTCTTGGACCGGGCAAAAGAACTCAGTGCCCACAGCCCGCACGTTATCTTTGCGGAGCCGGTGGGGAGCTGCATCGATCTTTCGGCAACCATTCTGCAGCCATTCCATGCCTTTCATCGCGATTTGTTCGCAACAGCTCCATTGACGGTGCTGCTCGATCCGCAATTGACGCAAGAGGTTTTGAACGGCGAGGCTGCACCTGAAATTGCTTATTTGTTTCAGCAACAGATTCGCGAAGCCGACATTGTTTGCCTGACCAAAGCCGACCTCTATCCGCTTACGCCACAACTGCCATTCCCTCTGGACTTTCGCATCAGCTCGCGCTCGGGCATAGGTGTAAGTTCTTGGCTGGAAGAAGTTCTAGGCGGACGGCGTGTCGCCGGAGCGCGCTTACTGGATGTAGATTACGAGCAGTATGCCGCGGCGGAAGCGGCTCTCGGTTGGTTGAATGTTCATGCGGCGATCCACTTGGATCTCCCTGCCAGTCCTGCTGGATTCGTAGGGCCCCTGTTGGAAAAGCTGGACGGCGCTCTTTCAGACGAGGATATCCGAATTGTTCATTTGAAGTTGTTTGACCAAACTTGGCATGGCTACGTGATGGCGAGCATCCGCGCGAACGGCGGCGAACCAGATCCTCAGGGAGATCTGATCGCCGATCCCACGACAGATCATCAACTGGCAATCAACCTTAGGGCACTCGGAGATGCCGCGTTGTTGCGAAGGGTCGTTGAGCGAGTGCTTTCAGAAATACCGGGTTCCGTGGACGTGAGACATTTTCGTGCGTTTCACCCCATGCCGCCCAAACCTGAACATCGCTTCGCGAATGTAGTAAAGATCCCTTAAGCGAGCTGGCGCCGGGCAGCAGTACATTCATTTGATATTCATTCTTCGCCGCTAACATAATCAGTTTGGGCGTTTCGCCTACTCGAGTCTATGAAAACGCAACTAACGCGCCGCAGGCTGTTGAAAAGCTCCATCAGCGCCGCCGTTTCCGCCGCCGCTTCGATTCTTATGCCCCCGAATGTACAACGCGCGTTGGCAAAGGAACACCGGCGGCGCGGTTCGCTGAGCGATATCAAACACGTCGTCTTGCTCATGCAGGAAAACCGCTTGTTCGATCATTACTTTGGAAGCTTGGCCGCCGTGCGTGGTTTTGACGACGTGAAGGGGCTCCAGTTGCCGAACGGCCAATCTGTATTTCATCAGCCGGATGTCGGGAATCCAAACGGACATCTGTTGCCATTTCATCTGGACACGCATGCGACCAGCGCTCAAAAAATTCCTTCCACGAGCCATGCCTGGGCGGTCCAGCATGAAGCGTGGAACGGCGGCCGCATGGATCAATGGCTGCAGGCTCATCGCAAGGCGGACGGAGAACACGGTCCCTATGTCATGGGTTATTACAAACGGGAAGATATCCCCTTTCAGTTCGCGCTCGCGGAAGCCTTCACAATCTGCGACGCCTATCACTGTTCGGTGATGGGTCCGACGTGGCCCAACCGTATGTATTGGATGACGGGCACGATCGATGCCGATGGGCTTAACCGCGGACCGATCATCACTAACAAAGCGCCGGCCGGTGGGTACACCTGGACGACCTACGCCGAGCGGCTGGAACGAGCCGGCGTGCCCTGGAAGGTATACCAGGAACAGGCGGGCCGCCGCTATAACATGCTTGCGCAGTTTAAAGCATTCCAGGAGGCGGACCAAGCTTCACCGCTGTATACCAGGGGAATGCAGGTGATTTCCGAAGGCCAATTCGAGTACGACGCCATCCATGACAAGCTGCCGGCGGTCTCTTGGCTTTATCCAAACAGCTTTCAATCGGAGCATCCAGATCACATGCCCGCCGATGGAGCCGCATTTGTGGCGGGTAAGATCGACGCTCTTGCAGCCAATCCGGACGTGTGGGCCAAAACGGCGTTCATTCTCAATTACGACGAAAACTACGGCC
>DATHIZ010000263.1:0-9746 GCA_035316385.1 Bryobacteraceae bacterium
CCGGAGAGACAGTGAGCGGCTTGTCGAACACTTGCTCCTTACCATCGACAAACACATCTTCGATCATGAGCGAAAGCGGTATGGATGAGTTGCCGACATGTGCCGGGTCGGCGGCCGAGACGCCCTCGACTGTGGGGAACCAGATTCTACCGTCCTGGGTGCGCCATCCGGCAGGCTGAAATCCGCCATCGCACTCGCGGTTTTTCATGCCATCCCCGATGCCGTACGAGGCGGCGGTTATTTTCTTGATGAGTCCCGCATCCAGTTGCTCTAACTGCTTCTTCTCCACCGAAAAAATGCCCTTGTTCGAACTCATCCACAACCGGCCTAATTCGTCGTCCACCACCGCCAGAACCGTATCGTCGGTAAGCCCCTGCCGGCTGGAGTAATTGGTGAATTTGCCGCTCCGCAGCCGGCTCAAGCCGCCGCCGCGAGTGCCAATCCACAATGTGCCATCCGGATCGCTAGTCAAACCCGAGACGATGTTGCCGGCCAGCTTATCGAGCATCGTGTGGAACTCGAACTTGCCATCTCGAAAACTGTTCAGCCCGCCCCCATCCGTACCGATCCACAGTGTCTTGTCGGAGCTCTGATGAATAGCCATGACAAAGTTATTCGACAATCCATCTTTGGTTGTGTAGGTGGTGAAATGTTTGCCGTCGAAATGGCTCAAGCCGCCGCGGGTGCCTACCCAAAGATCGCCGGCAGTATCGGTGTAGGTACACATCACCGGCCCGCTCGGCAATCCAGCTTCGGCGCTAACGGAAACGAAACGATTTGTCACCAGCCGCGCCAGGCCTTTGTGTGTTCCAATCCAGACCACGCCGTCGCCCGATTGGGTAACTGAGAAAACAAGTTTGTCGGGCAGACCATCCGCTGTAGTGAACGACGACAAATGTCCGTCCTTCAACCGGTTGAGGCCCTGAACCGTTCCGATCCAAACCGCGCCTTCCTTATCCTGGTAGACCGGCAGGGTAATATCGGCGCTTAAACCTTCTTCTTTGGATATAGTTGTGATCACCCCATCGCGCAGGCGCGTTAATCCGCCGCCAACGCAACCGATCCATAGGTTGCCTTCCCTGTCTTCCAAGAGGGCTTGCACGGCATAACCATTCGGACCCTCACTTTTCTTATAGGACGTAATGTCGCCGCCGGTGATGTGGTCCAGTCCTCCCCCGAGCGTCCCGATCCAAAGTGTTCCGGCACGATCTTCATGGAGCGACTGAATGGCATTAGAAGCTTGGCCGTTCTTCGTGGTGATCCGTTTCATGCCATCCGCTCCTAGCCGAAGTAGCCCCCCCGAATTAGCCGCGACCCAGAGCGCTCCCCGCCTATCGACATAGGTCGCGCGAACGGAGCCGAGCCCCGTACCGTCCTCCGCTAGGACGGTCGTAAACGTACCGCCCGAAAACTTGGAAAGACCTTTATGCGTCCCTATCCATAGAGCGCCGCTCTTATCGCCGGAAATGGAGAACACCGTATTGTCCGCCAAGCCTTCCGAGCTAGTGTAGGTTCTCAGCTGGCCGTGAAAATAGCGGACCACGCCGCCGCTCGACGTGCCGATCCACAGCGCGCCCGCTTTATCTTCGTAAAGGCACTGCACGGATTGGTCCGCCAGCCAGTTACCAGGCAAACCCTCTTCAAATTTCCCGTGGCTGAAACGAGTCAGCCCTCCGCCATGCGTCCCGATCCAAAGCGTACCCGCATGATCAACCAGCAGGCTGATGACGGCACTCCGGCGAAGTCCCGCCGTATTCCCCTTGTCGTAAACCGTGAACCGGACTCCGTCAAAGCGCACCAATCCCTCTTCCGTGCCCATCCACAGGTAGCCGTCCGCAGTCTGCGCCAGCGCTAGCACCGAATCTTGCGGAAGACCTGAATCGGATTTCCACACCAGCTTGGCGTACTGCGTGATGGCTTTGGACGGATCGAGGCTAGCCCGCGCCGGTACATTCATCAACTGACAAGCGATGAATAGGACAAGCCAGTATCTCCAGAAACCGTTGATGGCTAGGGTGGTGATCAAGAGCAAACTCAGCCTAATAATCCAATCGGCAGAGAGAGGCTAAAAGTTGAGTAGAGCGCGTGAAGCAAACTCAACACAGTATCTGGGAAAATGATCCAAACATGCGTCGCTTACTTCTGTTGTGCCTTGCCTTCTTGCCGTTGTTAACAGCGGCTCCGCCCAAATCTATCGCCGATGTGACCAGGAACATGCGGAAGTTGGATGGCTACTTTCCCCTGTATTGGGACGAAATCGAAGGCAAAATGTGGCTGGAGATCGATCATTTCAATCGCGAGTTCCTCTACCTCGCTTCCCTGCCCGCTGGCGTCGGTTCAAATGAGATCGGACTGGACAGAGGTCTCCTGACCGGAGGAAAAGTGGTGGCGTTTGAGCGCACCGGACCACGCGTTCTGCTGGTGCAGAAAAATTACCGGTTCCGCTCTTCCAGCGCCAATCCCATGGAAACGCGCGCCGTAGCGGATTCGTTTGCCACATCGGCGCTATGGGGCTTTGACGTCCAAGCGGTGGACGGGGACAAAGTGCTGGTCGATGCCACGGGCTTTTTCGAACATGATTTTGTCGGCGTCGCCGCGGCCATGGCCAACACGCATCAAGGCGCCTTCACTCTCGATCCATCGCGCTGCGCTTTCTACCTTGATCGCACCAAGGGCTTCCCCGCGAACAGCGAAGTGGAAGTCACGCTCACCTTTCGGGGAGATCACCCCGGAAGCTTTGTGCGCGAAGTGACCCCGGCTCCCGAATCGGTTACTGTCCGCGAGCATCACTCGCTGATCCAACTGCCGGAGGACGGTTATCAACCGCGCGCCTTCGACCCCAGGGCTGGTTACGGCGAACTGATTTACCGGGATTATTCCGCTCCCTTGGGCGAGGAGTTTGATAAGCGGCTCATTCACCGCCACCGCCTGGTGAAGCGCGATCCCGGAGCGGCGGTGAGTGAAGCCGTGAAGCCGCTCATCTATTACATCGATGGGGGCGCACCGGCCGATGTGTTGCAGGCCTTAACGGAGGGCGCTCGCTGGTGGAATCAGGCGTTCGAAGCAGCCGGTTTTCGCGATGGCTTTCAGGTGAGGACTTTGCCGCCGGATGCCGATCCCATGGATATTCGCTACAACGTAGTCCAGTGGGTGCATCGCTTCACCCGCGGCTGGTCCTACGGAAATTCCATCGCCGATCCCCGCACCGGTGAAATTCTAAAAGGCCAGGTGACGCTAGGATCGCTGCGTTACCGGCAGGATTATTTGATTTTCAGCGGCCTTCTGTCGCCGTTTGGACCGTCTGCAGCATCCGTTCCTTCCATGAAGGATGCAGTCTACGCCAGGCTGCGGCAACTCTCCGCGCATGAAATTGGACACACCCTCGGCCTGGCGCATAACTATATCGCCAGTACGCAAAATAACGCGTCGGTCATGGATTATCCGCATCCGAGAGTGGATCTGCTGCCGGATGGCGCCTTGGACCTCTCGCACGCCTATCCAACCGGCATCGGGGAGTGGGACAAAGTCGCGATTCGCTATGGCTACACCCAGTTTCCCAGTGGCGCCGACGAACACAAAGCATTGGATGGCATCCTTTTGGACGCCGCGCGTTCCGGAGATATATCTATTACCGATGCCGATAGCCGCCCTCTGGGCAGCGCAAACCCGCATTCGCACCTGTGGGACAACGGACCCAATACCGTCGACGAATTGCAGCGCATTCTAAAAGTACGCCAGGCAGCCTTGGCACGCTTCGGGGAGAACAGCGTTCCAGCGGATTCCCCCATGTCCTCGCTGGATGACACGTTGGTGCCGCTCTACTACTTGCATCGGTACCAGACGGAGGCCGCCGGGAAATCGCTGGGCGGGCTCGACTACACCTACACCGTGCGCGGCGATGGCCAACTGGTAACGAAGATTGTACCGGCTACTGAGCAGCGGCGCGCGCTGATGGCTCTGCTGGAAACCATCAGTCCCAAAACACTAACTCTGCCGGAGCGTATTCTCCTGCTGATTCCTCCGCATCCGCCCGGCTATCCGCGCAATCGCGAAACCTTTCCATCCCGTACCGGTTTAACGTTCGATCCGGTAGCGGCGGCCGAAGCCGCAGCCGACTTAACGGCGAGTTTGCTCTTCAATCCGGAACGCGCCGCGCGCCTGGCGCAGTATCACGCGCGCAACCAGGCGAATCCGAGTTTTACCGAAGTGGTCCAGACGGTCGCAAAAGCGACTTGGCTGGCGCCTCCTCCCGCCGGTTTGGAAGGGGAGATTAAAGCCACGGTAGATATCGTTCTGCTGGAGCGCCTGCTACAGCTAGCCGCCGATCCCGAAGCAGCCACGTCGGTCAAAGCAACCGCGCTGTCCGCGCTCGAATCGGGGAAGGCCCGGCTGCCATTCTACGTCCGCCATCTGCTCGATGAATTCGAACGCGACCCTAAGAATTTCCAGGTGCCGAAGATTAGCCCCCCTCCTCCGGGACAGCCAATCGGCGAGGAGGAATGCGGGATGCCCCTGCTACCCGCGCCCATTCAATAGCTTGCGTTAGCGACAAACAAGCCGAACTTTGCCGCTGGCGAAACGTATCATTCTCTGACTGAGGTCTCGTCAATGGATAAATACGTCCTCCGCCGGCTACTTCATTCGCCGCTATTCACGGTCGTCACGCTCCTCACTTTGGCGATCGGAATCGGCGCCAACACCGCAATCTTCAGCGTAGTCAACGGTGTTCTGCTGAAGCCTTTGCCGTTTGCGGAGCCTGACCGCCTCATCGGCCTCTGGCACACGGCTAAAGGGCTCAATCTTGACGAGATCAATCTCTGCCCCTCCCTGTATTTCACCTATCGCGAACAGGCGCGAAGTTTCACGGATGTCGGCGCATACAATGGGGGCTCTGTTAGCGTAAGTCGTATTGCAAAACCAGAGCAGGTCCGCGCTCTGTGGGTCAGTGATGGCGTACTGCCAATTCTGGGAGTGCCGGCTGCCATGGGCCGTCTCTTCACGCGGCATGATGATACGGAGGGAAGTCCGCGCACCACGCTCTTGACCTACGGATATTGGCAGAACCGCTTCGGCGGTTCACCTTCCGTGATCGGGCGTCACATCATCGTCAATGGTGAGGACCGTGAGATCATCGGCGTCCTGCCCGCCAGCTTCCAATTCATGCGGCCGCAGCCCCAGCTCGTGCTTCCTCTGCAATTCAACCGCAACAAGGCTATGCTGGGCAACTTCAGCTATAGAGGCATCGCGAGGCTGAAACCCGGAATCACGCTGGCGCAAGCCAACGCCGACATCGCACGTCTGCTGCCTATATGGCTAAAAAGCTGGCCCGCCCCTCCCGGCTTCAGCCCTAAACTCTTCGAGGACGCGCGGCTCGGCCCCAACCTGCGGCCCTTCATGCAGGATGTTGTGGGTGACATCGGCAAGGTCTTGTGGCTGATCATGGGCACGATCGGACTCGTCCTCCTGATCGCCTGCGCGAATGTCGCAAATCTTTTGCTTGTGCGCGCCGAAGGCCGCCAGCATGAGCTTGCCATCCGCGCGGCGCTCGGCGCGGGATGGAGGCGTATTGCACGCGATTTGCTTGGTGAAAGCGTGGCGCTCGGACTAGCCGGCGGAGTGCTGGGCCTGGCTCTGGCTTTCGGCAGTTTGCGGCTGCTGGTGGCGTTAGGCCCAGCCAGCCTTCCGCGGCTCGAAGAAATCGGTATCGACGCGCGAGCGCTGCTGTTTACACTCGTGATCTCGCTGGTTTCGGGCTTGCTGTTTGGCCTGCTGCCGGTTTTTAAGTACGCGGCAATACGGCCGGGCACCGGACTGCGCGACAGCAGCCGGAGCGTCAGCGCTGGCCGCGACCGCCTTCGCGCCCGCAATCTGCTCGTTGTCCTACAGGTCGCACTGGCTCTCGTACTCTTGATCAGTTCGGGATTGATGATTCGCACCTTCTATGCCTTGCGCCAGGTACAACCCGGATTTACAAACCCGGAACAAGTCATGACCTTGCGTGTTTTCATTCCCGAATCGCAGGTCAAGGAACCGGAACGCGCCGTGCGCACCCATCAGCAAATTCTCTCCAAAATCGGCAGTATCGCCGGTGTCGAGACCGCTAGTTTTAGCAATTCCGTCACCATGGACGAGCATGACAGCAACGATGTGCTGCTAGTGGAAGGTCGCGCCACAGCCTCCGGAAAGGTCCCGCCCATCCGCCGGTTTAAATTCATTGCACCCGGCTATTTTCACACCATGGGGCGGCAGTTTCTGGCCGGGCACGATCTGACGTGGACGCAACTCTATGGTTTCCATCCGGTCGTCATCGTTTCCGAGAATCTTGCCCGCGAATATTGGGGCGGTCCTTCCGCGGCAATTGGCCACCGCGTCCGCGAAGGCATGAAGGACGAGTGGCGTGAAATCATAGGCGTTGTCGCCAACGAGTATGACGACGGCGCGCAAGTCAAGCCTCCTACGATCGTGTATTGGCCAATTCTGATGAAGAACTTCTGGGGGGAAGAATTCTTCTTGCAGCGAACGGCAACTTACGTCATCCGAAGCAAACGTGCCGGCGCCGCCACTTTCTTGAACGATCTACAAATGGCCATCTGGTCCATCACCCCCGAGTCGCCGCTCGCCGATGTGCGTACGCTTGAAGAAGTTTACAGCCGGTCCATGGCCCGCACTTCGTTTACCCTTGTCATGCTGGGTATCGCCGGCGCGATGGCGCTCATTTTGGGCCTCGTCGGCATCTACGGCGTCATCTCTTACTCGGTTTCGCAGCGGACGCGTGAAATTGGCATCCGCATGGCGCTCGGCGCCCGGCAGCAACAAGTCAGCGGAATGTTCGTCCGGCGCGGCCTGGTGCTCGCCGCAATAGGAGTAGTTTTTGGCCTGGCCGCCGCGCTCGGCCTGACCCGGCTCCTCAGCTCTGCGCTTTTCGCGGTGCGCGCGAATGATCCCTCTACCTACGTCTTCATGTCCGCCGGACTGGTCGCCGCGGCTATGCTGGCCAGCTATCTTCCGTCACGGCGGGCGACGTCTATCGACCCCATTGAAACGCTGCGGTCCGAATAAGCCCGAACTAATTCACTTTCGCTTCCAGTTCGGCCCAGCGCTCATACAACACATCCAGCGCCGCTTGCGCCGAGTCTAACTGGGCAAGGCTCTCCTGCAGACGCTTAGGATCGGAGACCACTTGCGGATCTTCCAATTGGTCGCGTTTGGTGTTCAACGCGCGCTCGGCTTCCTCCACGCGGTGTTCAATCGTCGCAAAATCCCGCTTCTCCATGTAAGAGAGCTTTTTCTTGGCGGGAGCCGCGGCCGGCGCCTTTGCGCCTGATTGACCGTTGGCCTTGGCTTTGATTTTCCGCCGCTCGGTTTGCCAGTTTTCCCATTGCGAGTAGTCCGAAAAGCGCTCGGCATTGCCTTCTCCGTCGAGCCCCAGCACTAGCGTCGAAACGCGGTCCAGCATGTAGCGGTCGTGCGTCACCAGAATCAGCGCGCCCTTGAATTCGAGCAAGCTCTCTTCCAGAATCTCCAGTGTCGGGATGTCCAAATCGTTTGTAGGCTCGTCCAGCAGCAGCAGATCGGCGGATTCGAGCATTAGATTCGCAATCAATACCCGCGCGCGTTCGCCGCCGGACAGCCGGCTGACGGGCTGGCTCAATTGGTCGTTCGAGAAGAGAAAGCGCGAGGCCCAGGCGGCCACGTGGATCGTGCGGTCCTGGTAAACAACAGAGTCTCCGTAGGGCGAAAGCGCCTGGCGCAGCGTCAGATCCGGGTTCAATGGCCGATTCTGATCGAAATACACGATGCGCAGCAGATCGGCACGGCGTACTTCACCGGATAGGGGCGCAATCTCATCGCGAATCAGCCGCAGAAGCGTCGTTTTACCGCTGCCGTTCGGACCAACCAAACCCAGGCGCGTTCCTGCCGTCAGCGTGAAACTGAGCTTATCGAACAGCAGCCGGTCATCAAAGCCAAACGTGGCATTATCCAATTCGACCAGGCGTTTCGTCTTACGGTCCGAAGCCGAGAAATCAAAGTCCGCGCTCGAGGTCCGCGAACGGGAATTCAAATCGGCTAGTTCGTTGATGAGCTGGTTTGCATTGTCTATGCGTGCTTTAGCCTTCGTTGCGCGTGCTTTGGGGCCGCGGCGCAGCCATTCCATCTCAATGCGTACCCGGTTCTCTAAAGCGTCCTGGTGCTTGGCTTGCGCCGCTAGAAACTCGCCTTTCTTTTCCAGAAAGGTGCTGTAATTCCCTTGCACGCGCAGCAGGCCATCCGGATAAACGCGGTTGAGCTCCACCATCGAAGTCGCAATGTTTTCAAGGAAGTACCGGTCGTGGCTCACCACAACGCAGGCAAAGCGCGCCCCCTGCAGAACCTTTTCAAGCCAGTCGATGCCTGCCAGATCCAAGTGGTTGGTAGGCTCATCCAGCAGCAGGATATCCGGGTTCGTCGCCAGGGCTTCCACCAAGGCCAGACGCTTGCGCCAACCGCCCGAAAGCGTCGCCGCCTCCGCTTCCAGATCCTTAAACCCCGCCCGGCCCAACGTTTCGGCCTCGCGCATATCTCTCTCGTTATCCGGCACCAGCGAGCGGTCCAGCGCCGCGCGAACCACTTCGCGCACACTCTCGCCGGAGGGAAACGCGGAGTCCTGCCGGACTACATTCAGGCGGGTGCCCTTTCGAAGAGATACCTCGCCGGTATCGGGTGAGATCAATCCGGCCAAAAGCGCAAGCAAAGTCGATTTTCCAGAACCGTTCGGACCGATAAGTCCAATGCGATCACCATCTGAAACCGTCAAAGAGATATTGCGGAAAAGCGGTGCGGCGCCGAAAGTCTTCGCCAGATCCCGGGTGTTGAGTAAGAGAGCCACTATCTATTATGTTCCCGGGCCTACTTTTGTTAGGATTGGCCAGAGATGAGACTGGCAACCCTTACGCGAGCCATGCTGATGAGCCTAATCGGCCTCACGGCTCTGCCGCAAAATCAATATGACCTGCTGCTGCAAGGGGGGCACGTCGTCGATGCGAAGAATCACATTAGCGCTGTTCGCGATGTAGCTATCAAGAATGGCCTGGTGGCTGCGGTAGCCGAGCACATCGACCCTTCGGCCGCTCTCAAAACCATCGACATGCACGGTCTCTACGTCACGCCCGGCCTGGTGGATATTCACGTTCACGTTTATGGCAGTACGGGCGAAGCCAATTCCTATGCAGGCGACTACGGCCTGTACCCGGATGGCTTTACGTTCCGGACCGGCGTGACTACAGTAGCCGATGCCGGTTCTTCCGGATACCGCAATTTTGAAGACTTTAAGACGCACATCATCGATCGCTCGAAGACGCGCGTGCTGGCATTCCTCAACATCGTCGGCGCGGGCATGCGCGGCGTCAAATACGAAGACAACCAGGCCGACATGGAGGCTCAGCCGGCGGCGGACATGGCGAAGCGCTACCAAGGCGTCATCATTGGCATTAAGACCGCACACTATACAGGCCCGGAATGGACTCCGGTGGAACACGCGGTGCAAGCGGGAACGCTGGCAAAAATACCCGTGATGGTCGACTTCGGGTCTAACCGGCCCGAACGTCCGCTCTACGACCTGCTGACCAAGAAACTGCGTCCGGGCGACATTTACACTCACTGCTATTCGGGTCTGCGCGGCGAATTGACCCCCGAAGGCAATGTGAATCCGGGCATGCTGCAAGGGAGACAGCGCGGCATCTTCTTCGACGCGGGCACCGGTGGAGGCA
>DATHIZ010000264.1:0-3370 GCA_035316385.1 Bryobacteraceae bacterium
ACCGATAACGGTAGTGGTGTACTGGACGCCTGGCGTACTGGCGAGGAGTTTCTCAACCTGTTTCGCCGCTGCTCCTGTGCGCTCCATGGAAGCCGCATTCGGCAGTTGCATGCTGATGAAGACATAGCCCTGGTCTTCATCGGGAAGGAAGCTCGAGGGCACGCGGCTGGCAAATAAGAGCCCGGCAACACCGAGTACCACAAGCGCCACCAACGCAAAAGCGCTCTTCCGAATGAGCGCGCCGGATAGACGGACATATCCTTCCGTGGCGCGCCCGAAAATGCGATTAAACCAGTCGAAGAATTTTCCGAGCGGTCCCCGGCTCTCCTTCTTTGGGCGCAGCAGCAGGGCGCCAAGCGCGGGGCTCAGCGTGAGGGCGTTAAAGGCCGAGAGGATCACCGAGATCGCGATGGTCACGGCAAATTGCTGGTAGAGCTTTCCGGTTATTCCCGGGATGAAGGCTGTTGGCACGAAAACCGCCGAGAGAACCAGGGCGATACCGATGACCGGGCCGGAGAGCTCTCCCATAGCTTTTCGAGCCGCGTCCTTGGGAGCAAGACCGTTGTCGATGTGGTGTTGTATGCCCTCAACGACGACAATCGCATCGTCCACCACCAAGCCGATGGCGAGTACCAGTCCGAAAAGCGAAAGTGTATTGATGGAGAAACCGAACAGCGGAAAGAAGACAAACGTGCCCACCAGCGAGACCGGCACAGCAAGCAATGGGATCATTGTCGCGCGCCAGTCTTGCAGGAACAGGTAGACCACCACGATCACGAGCACGATAGCGATCAAAATTGTCTCGACGATCTCCTTCATGCCTTCTGTAACCGCACTAGTCTGGTCAAGCGATATGACGTAATCCATGTCTTTCGGGAAGCGCTGCTTCATCTCGGACATCAGCTTCTTGACGCCGGCGGCCGCCTGAACCGCGTTGGAACCAGGCAACTGGTAAACCGCGAGCGCCGCGCTTGGCTTGCCATTCAAGCGAGCCATAATGCTGTAGTCGTCAGCGCCCAGCTCGATGCGCGCGACGTCTTTCACGCGAACAATCCCGCCATTCGGGGCTTCCCGCACCACCACCTCTCCGAACTGTTCCGGCGAAGTCAGACGGCCCTGAGCACGGAGGGAATACGTGAATTGCTGGTCAACCTGAGCCGGCTCGCCGCCCACCTTTCCCGCTGGATTCACCGAGTTCTGCGCCTGGAGCGCGTTGACGATCTCAGTAACGGTGATGCCCAGCTTCGTCAACTGGTCTGGCTTTACCCAGAGCCTCATCGCATACTTGCCTGCGCCGAAAACCAGCACGTTGCCTATGCCTGGCACACGTCCGAGGGGATCGTTGAGGTTGATATAGGCGTAGTTGGCCAGGAATTTTGCATCGTAAGTGCCGTTCGGCGAGTATACGGGGATCAGCATGAGCGGGGCCGCTTGTGACTTGCGGACGGTTACGCCTTGATTCGTGACATCGGTAGGAAGTTTAGCGGCGGCCAGATTATAGCGGGACTGAGTAAGAATCAGATCGTTATTCGGGTCCGTCGCTACATCGAAGTTCACAGTGAGCTGGGTTTGCGAGTTGCCCGTGGCGTTCAGGGAGTACATGTAGTTCATGTTGTCCACGCCGTTGATTTCCTGCTCGATGGGTGTGGCGACGGACTGCTCGAGTGTCTGCGCATCGGCGCCGACGTACGTGGCTTGGAGCTGAATCTCCGGCGGCACGATATTCGGGAACTGGGCTACTGGAAGGGCTGCGATCGTGACGGCCCCTACGATCACCGTCAGAATCGAGATGACCATAGCCACAATCGGCCGGTTTATGAAAAACTTTGACAATTTGTTACCTCTCCGTTTTTTTGTTGAATGGTTTCGGGTTCACGGTCGTGCCCGGAGCGGCCTTTTGCAGGCCCTCGACGACCACGCGCTGGCCGGGCTTCAGTCCTTCCCTGATCACCCACATTGCGCCGACTCGATCACCGACCTTGACCGTCTCAACGCTGACCTTATTCGCGCCGTCTAGAACGGCCACCTGATAAGTGCCTTGGAGTTCGCTGACAGCGCGCTGTGGAACGAGTAGTGCTCCATGGATTGTTCCAGTCGCTGCGCGAACTTTCCCATACTGGCCGGGCCGCAGAGCGTTTCCCGGATTCGGGAACAATGCTGTGAGCTGAATCGCCCCCGTGTTTTGATTGATCTGGCGATCCGCGAAGCCAAACTTGCCCTTATGCGGATTGGTGCTTCCGTCGGCCAGGATCAGCTCGAGTTGGAACTTCGCCAGATCGGTTCCGCCGCCGCGCGCCAAGCTCAGGTATTCTTGTTCCCCGACCGCGAAGTTCGCCTTAATGGGCTCGAGCGTCGAAACCGTGGTAATCACTCCACTGCCGGGACTGACGAGATTGCCGAGTTGAATTTGCGCTACGCCGGCGATGCCATCGATGGGCGACGTCAGTCGCGTGAAGCCGAGATTTACCCGTGCCGTCTCCAGTGCCGCTTTCGCAGCCTCCACCGCGGCATTCGACGCCTGGATCTGGGCCTTTGCGGTTTCAGTTTGCGCTTTGGCAGCCTCTACTTGAGCCTTGGCGGATAAGTTGTTCTGCCTGGCATTATCAAATTCCTGCTGAGTGATCGCCTGTTGTTGCGCAAGGGGAATGTAACGGTCGACATCAAGTTGTGTCTTGCCTTGATTAGCGTCAGCGCTTACAAGCCGCGCCTGAGCATCGAGGAGTTGAGCCTTCGCTTGTGCCACCTGCGCGTTTGCCTGCGCCAGTTGTCCCTGCGCCTGATCGACTACCGCCTGAAAGGGTCGCGGATCGATCTCGAACAGCAATTGTCCTTTTCTGACAAACGAGCCTTCCGAGTAGTTCTGCCTGAGCAGATATCCAGTGACTTGCGCCCGGATGGCCGCGTTCACCATGCCATCCAGCGTGCCAATCCATTCGCGGTAGACGGGAACGTCCCTCTGCTCTACCTGGACCACTTGGACATCCGGCGGCCGCGACACGCCGGCGGCTTCGCTTGGCTTTGTGCAGCCCGCCGCGGCCAGGGCTGCGGGAATCAAAACAAGCGCTGCCCAAATCTCAATCTTCTTATTCAATGCAGTTGTCAACTTTGTCTCCTGTGTGGTCATGCCCGCCGCTTCCGGCGAACCGGCTTGCCTGTAATTTCCTCGACGAGAGCCTCAATCGCCACTCCCTTTGCGATAAAGCGCGCGCCTGCCTGATTCATCGCCTGGAGCAGGAACCGCCCTGCTGGATCGATCCAAGTAACCTCCCTCATGTCGATTTCGACCCGTCTGTCGGAGACCGGTGCGGAACGCCAGGCGTTTTCGGTTTCAGCAACCCACGCGCCCTCGAGTCTGCCCGCAAGGTGCAAG
>DATHIZ010000265.1:0-2902 GCA_035316385.1 Bryobacteraceae bacterium
ACTGAAAGTCGCAGTGCGCGGCTAAAGCCGCGGAGCTGACAACAGCATGTGGAAATGATCTGGTGACACTGCACCTCTCACGATAACCACGTCGCGCGTTTCGCAGATCTGGCGTATCAGATCTCGCGCTCGCTCCGCTACGCGCCCTTTCAATACTTTGTACCGATACTTCGTGATCCACACCACGTGATACTTGATGTCGAAAACCGCGTGCGCACTCCGCCGGTACTCTGCCATCCTCTTATTCTGCAGCACTGTGGCTGAAAGCGGCCCGCCTAAAAAGCGGGGGATTATACCAGGCACATTGAACTAAAAACACAGCGTCATAAGTAATTGCGCATAGTGATGAGCATGTGTTTTCATTGAAAGATGAAGGCACTTACTATTGCTGACTCAGCAACAATCATTCTCGGATTGCAGGACGAGATCCGTCGATCTAAAGAATCCCGATATGACCACCGGCTACACGGTGTCCTTTTGGTTGCGCAGGGGATGACATGCCCTGAGGTTGCCAGACTATTGGGTGATGCTCCGCGATCAGTCGAGTACTGGGTGCGGGATTTTGAGGCGAAGGGGTTGGCGGGATTGCGTGAGGGTGAGCGATCAGGCCGGCCCAGGCGGCTGAATGAGAAGCAATTGGGAGAAATTAATGTAGCTCTTCGCCAGATGCCTCGCGATCTGGGGCTGGGTGGGAATCTATGGGATGGCAAGACGCTGGCAGCGTGGATTACCGAAGAGTATGGGATTGACCTCGGGGTCCGGCAATGCCAACGTCTGTTCCGGCAGTTTGGCTTTCGGCTGCGCAAACCGCGTTCCAGCATTGCCCAGGCCGACCCGGCGCGGCAGAAAGCCCATAAAAAAAACTCCAAACGCTAATGGCCGACGGGACAGTCGATCTCTGGGCTATCGACGAAGTGCACTTCCAGCAACATGGCTCCCGATGCAGGATGTGGATTCCTCCAGAAACCAGAGACCCCATCTTGCTGCACGCTCCAACACGTCACAGCGTTGGATACTTTGGTGCTGTGCGGTTGCGGGACGGAAGATTTCAGTTCAGCCGTGAGTCCGGCAAGTTCAATGGCACGACTTTCTTTGCTTTCATGAAGAGTCTCCGGCGCGTCAGTATCCGAACCGGTCGCCGGGTGGTTGTAATCACCGACAATGCCAAATACCATCACGCCCTGCTTCATAAGCCTTGGAGAGACGAACACGCCGACAATTTTGCTCTGGACTACCTGCCTCCTTATAGCCCCGAACTGAATCCAATCGAGCGCGTGTGGAAGTTGACTCGACGCCGCTGCTTGCATAATCGATACTTCCCCAAGTTGGATAACGTGATCGCCACCGTTGAAGCGGAGTTTGCACAATGGACTACCCGCAACGAGACTCTCCCGCGTCTATGCGCAATTACTTAGGTCGCCATGTTTTAAAACCGCACGAACCAGTTCTTCCGATACATCGCATACGCAATGGCATAGAAGAAGGCCACATTCGCCAGCGCGTACAGCAGCGAAGCATTCTCGGGCGACGCCAGCGGCGCAAACAAATTCCCATAAATCGCGGATTGCAGCGACAGCCGTTTTCCATCGGCGCCCATCACCTTCACGAGCCCAAGCGCCTTGGCCATCAGGCTGGATAGCGCGAACACCGCGATCGCATTCATCCCGTATATCGAAAACGGCTTTCCCCACTTGTGCCGCTTCTGTACGTCGACAACCCAGTAACAACACGCGAAGACCACCATCGCCATGCCCGCCATGAAGACGGAAAACGAACTGGTCCAAAGCTTCTTGTTGATCGGCATCCAAGTGTAAAGCATCAGCCCCGCAAACAGCAGCAGGTTGCCGGAGAAAAACATCCAGGATGCTTTCTCTTCCATCGTCCGTTTGGACTGCAATAGCTGCCCCGCAAGCGTGCCGAACAGCGCAGTCGCGATTGCCGGCAGCGTGCTGACGATTCCCTCCGGGTCCCATGTCTTCGACTGCACCCACATGTGCCCCTGCAGCACCAGGCCGTCCACGTACTGCGCAAAATTGCCCTGCTGTTCCAAAATCCCGGCTCCGTGGCCCGGCACCGGATACAATTTCATCAACAGCCAATAGCCGCTCAGCAGCGCAACGATCCACGCGATGCGCCCGCGTAATCCTGTGAACAAAAAGATGCTCGCTGCAATCAAATAACAGACGGCGATGCGCGGCAGCACTCCGGGAATGCGGAACGTTGCGAAGTGGAAGTAAGGAAATAGATTGAGGAACCAGCCCAGTGCCAGGATCAGCACCGAACGCCGCACGACGTGCACCAGCAAGCCCGTCCGGCTATCGCCGCGGTCGACGCGCTTGGCGAACGAGAGGGTAATGGACACCCCGATAATCCACAGGAAGAATGGAAACACCAGGTCGGTGAACGTCCATCCGTGCCATTCCGCATGCTCGAATGGCGCATAGATGTGGTCCCACGTTCCAGGATTGTTCACCAGAATCATGGCCGCGATGGTGCCGCCGCGGAAGACGTCAAGCGACAGAATACGATTTGGCTTCAAGCGTCTCAGGATAACATCGCAGACAGGGATAATGGGTATAAATGAGAGAATATGATGCAATCCTGGTAGTCTCCTTCGGAGGGCCGGAGAAGCCGGACGATGTAATTCCATTCCTCGAAAACGTGCTGCGGGGAAGGAATGTCCCGCGCGAGCGAATGATGGCCGTTGCCGAACACTACTACCACTTCGGCGGCAAGAGTCCGATCAACGATCAGAACCGCGCACTGATCGCCGCGCTGCGAAATCTGCTCGCGGCTGAAGGACCGCCGCTGCCCATCTACTGGGGCAATCGGAACTGGCATCCCATGCTGGCCGACACGCTCCGACAGATGCGCGGCGACGGCGTGCGCCGCACCATCGCGT
>DATHIZ010000266.1:0-2363 GCA_035316385.1 Bryobacteraceae bacterium
CCAGCGTTTCCGTCAAAAGCTGGGCCATTACGGACGCACGCGACGCGCCCAACGAATAGCGAATTGCGATTTCCTGCTCGCGATCGGCCGTGCGCGCCAGCAGCAGCGCCGCGATATTCGTACAAGCAATCAACAGCACCAGTGAAACCGCCGCGAATAAAACCCAAAGCGAACGCCGCGCGCCTCCTACCGTTTGCTCTTTCAGCGGCTCCAGGGCAACACTCAGATCGGCATCCGGCTTTGGAAATTGTTTGCCAAGCGCGGCCTGTACCACCGCTAGATTGGCTTGCGCTTGCTGACGAGTGACGCCTTCTTTCAAACGTCCGATTGCCCGGTACCAGGTCGATTCCCTTCTCTCTGTAAATTCCGTGGCGTGTGGAGGAATCGGCGACCATAAATCCACGCCGGATACCGGAAACAGAAACGATGCCGGCATTACTCCCGCGATTCGGTACGAATTATTTCCGATGCGCAACTGTTTGCCTACTGCACTCGGATCCGCCGCAAAGCGCCGTTGCCAAAACCGGTCGCTGATGAGCACCGCAGGCGGGCCACCCGCAGTCAGTTCCTCGGAACTAAAGTCGCGCCCGAGCGCTGGCGCAATGCCCCAGACCTGCAGAAAACGCGGAGCCACGAAGGCCAGAGTTTCCCTCTCGGGCAGCGAACCGGACGTGTCGGTCACGTCGTCCGTGTAATAGCCGGTAATCGCCTGAAACGTGGTGTTCATACGGTTCCAATCCTCGATTCGTATGGGCGCCACGTATGTCTCCGGGCTTTTCAGTTTCGTGTTCGATTGATGCAGCGTCATCAGCCGGTCGCTCTCCGGGAACGGCAACGGCCGCAACAAAATGGCGTCAATGGCCGAAAACACAGCGCTGTTGCCGCCGATGCCTAGCGCCAGCGTCAAGATCACCGCCGCGGCGAAGGAAGGGGATTTGCGGATGAACCGGATGGCGGACTTCAGATTCGCCACGGCATCTTCCACGGGCATGAACCGGTACACGTCGCGCAACTCTTCTTTCAGCGGCTCCGGAGATCCAAACTCAAGCAGGGCTTGCCGCCGCGCTTCTTCTGGAGCAACGCCGGACGCGATTTTGTCTTCTGTCAGTTTGTCGATGTGAAAACGCAGTTCGGAATCGAGCCGCGCATCGTTCTTTCTTAACAGCGCCTTCCACCAGTTCATAGTGAACTCCCCTACTGAGCCGTCTTCATAATCAATGCGACAGCCCCCGACAGGCGATCCCAATTCGACTGTTCCGCCGCCAGTTGCTTCCGCCCTTTGGCCGATAACTTATAGAACTTGGCTTGCCGGCCGTTATCCGATTCGCCCCAGTCCGCCTCCAGCCAGCCGCGCTTCTCAAGCCGGTGCAGCGCCGGATAGAGCGATCCTTGCTGGACCTGCAGCACTTCGTTCGAAATCTGGCGGATTCGTTGCGAGATTCCGTATCCATGCACCGGCCCCAGCGCGACGATCTTCAATACCAGCATGTCTAAAGTTCCCTGCAGCAGATCGGATTTATCGGTTGGCAATGGCCCTCTCTCTATGTTGTTCTACATATAGCGTGCGATAGGTAGGATGTCAAGGAGAAATCTGGGCGCGGAAAGCCGTGAAGCATTGCGGATGACGCGTCCCTTTACCATGGACTTAGTTCGCGCAACACTCTCAGCCATAATTTCAATGACTCGCCGGTTGAAAATTCTTTTATCTCTCGCTTTGTGCGCATCCGCCTCCGTGGCCAATGCCGCCACCAGCACCGCTTGGGAGGTCAATGGCTTCTCCGACTTCCTCAAAGGCCGTCTTACGAATCTTTCGCTCAGCGCCGATGGCGCGCTACAACCGGGCCCAGGAGTGCGCTGGAACAGTTCTCTCGATCAGCCCGCCCTCTGGTCTCTGGCGGCCGCGCCGGATGGTTCTGTCTACGCGGGAACAGGTCATACCGGCAAGCTTTATCGGGTCGCGGCCGACGGCAGGCCTTCCCTGCTCTGGTCCGCTGGGCAGTCCGAAATTTTCGCCCTGAGTGTCGACGCAAAAGGCGTTCTCTACGCCGGCACTTCGCCCAACGGCGGCGTCTATCGAATCGAAGGTGGGCAGGCTACCGAGGTCTGGCACTCACCGGCGAAATATATATGGGCCATTCAGGCGGCCCCTGACGGCACGCTCTTTGTCGCGACCGGCGAACAAGGCCGCGTCTATCGCCTGGCACCCGCTGGCGCCCAGGCGTACAGCGCCGACGTGTATTACGAAACCGGCCAAGCCAACGTAACCGCGCTCTCCCTCGGGGGCGGTCATCTGTACGCCGGCACCGATCCCAACGGCATCCTCTACGACATATCCGCTCCCCATCAGGCGGCCATTCTCTACG
>DATHIZ010000267.1:0-4343 GCA_035316385.1 Bryobacteraceae bacterium
GTCGCTGGCAAGCGCGTACAACGAGTCCTGCGATTGTTGAAAGTTCGTCGTTACCGCAAGCGCAGAGTTGCCCGTGTACATGTCGATTCCGCCAGGCGACCCCTTGGTAGCGTCCCCAAGCGGAGCCTGGGCCACCAAACCGCGCGCGTCGATCGGCCAAAACGAAACGCCTGCCCGGATGGCGGCATTGATGGTGGCGCGCAGCTGCGCCTGGTTGTTCAGGCCGTTCATCCGTAGGCCGCCAGCGAAGTAAATCAATGATTTCTTTTCATTGAGCTGGCCCAGCATGGTGGCGGCGGTTTGCAGCGCGGACAACTGGCGGTCGGTATTGAAGATGTTGAATTCACTGTCGTCCTGCCCGAAAGCCGCGCCGGTGTCGGAGCTACTAGCGTCGCTGGTGGATTCATCGAAGCCTTCGCCTTCTCCCACAATCAATGTTTGGATGATGCTCAATAGCCGGTCGCGGTCGTCCGTAAAATCCTGCAAGACGTCCACGGCGCCTCCGGAATACCGCATGATCGCCAGCAGGTCGGACGCCTGCATCTGAGTGCGTACAAATGTCTTGGCGGCGGCGAGCGCGCGCAACTGGTCGGCTTGCTGCATGGCCGTCATGTCGAAATACAATGCCAACAGCCGGCGGTCCTTGTATTGAAGCGTGCCGTTCACTTCGCGCGAGATGTGCACCCGGCCCAGCTTGTCAAAAACGTGGATATTCTCAGGCCCCGACCGGACCATGGGCGGTGTGCCCGTGATCTCCGGTAGGTTCTGGTGTTCGAATAACCGGATAACTTGCGGTACGCCGTTTTCGGTAATCGTAAAATCCTTGGCGGTCAGGTCTTCCACCGGGCTGCCGCTCTTGTCCGTGACAACCACCGTCTCCACGACCAGTTGCGTGCTGGAGGTGAAGGTGGCCGCTCCAGTACCGCCGGGCGTCGTGTTCTGGCCAACCTGTTGCGCGGCCGCGGCTGCCATGCATAAGAAAAAGGCTGTAAGCAACCGCATGCTTTAGAATCTCAACCGCAGAGTGGTCTGCACACTCCGCATGACGTTCGCAGCCGTTGCCGCCCCAAACTGCGCGCTCGTAACCGTGGTGTTCCAGTTCGTGAAAGTAACGTTGTTCAGCGCATTGGTGGAGTCGATCCGCAAATCCAGATTTAGCCGGTCATTCACCCGGAACGTACGCCCCATGGAGGCGTTGAGACTGAACTGAGCGGGTCCGGTGATCGAATTTCTTCCTGCATTTCCCCACTGGCCCGTCAGAGGAGCCGTGTAAGCCGCCGGATTTAGAAACAAGCCTTGTGGAGCCGAATACAGTGGAGCGCCGGTGTACTGCGGCCGGATGCTTCCGGTAACACCCGTGCCGTTCACTGCCGCCAGATAGATCGGAGTTAGAGGCAAGCCGCTGCCGGCCGTAATCAGCGTGGCGAAGGTCCAGTCCTTGAAAAGCGTCCCCCTCCAGCCGCTGAGTAGTGTTCCTCCCGTAAGTCCCATACCGGTGGTGTACTGCATCTGCACGCTTACAAGGTGCCGCTGGTCGAAATTCGACAGGCTCCGTTCCGCGCTCAGATCGAGCCAGTTCTGCGCGATCGTGGGGTTTGCCGGGCCCGCACGGGCCTGCGGCGGCATGAGCGTCGCGCCGGACCCGCTGTTACCCGAATTGTTACCCGAATTGTTACCCGACGTGTTACCCGAACTGGATGCGTTCTGTGTCGTAGTGAAACCCATGCCACCCAGCGCTGCGTCGTTGTCAATAGATTTCGAAAAAGTGTACTGGACAGTAGCAGTAAAACCGCTGTGCAGCCGTCGCCGCAATTGGATTTGAGCCGCTTCACGGGTGGAATTACCGTTCGAAGTCAGGTACACGTATCCCCTGGGACAAACGGAGCACAAGTTGACTGCCCCGGCCGGAAACGTATTCGGCAAGAATTCCTGTAGCCCTCGCGTTCCCTTGATGCCCAAATAGCTCGCCGTCATCTGCAGTGAACCGGGCAGGTCGCGCTGAACGGAGAGTTGCCAGTTCTGCGCATAGCCAATGCGGAAATTCGGATCGACCGCGTAGGTGTTCGCCGTGGTGGATGGGGAGGCGTTGAATCCATTCGCCAGCGTAAGTGGATTGGCCGCGCTGTTTTCGACGCTCAAACTCTTCGATAGCGGCGATTGCTGCGTCATTTGTACCGCAATCGTCTGGTAAACCGAAGCGTTGTAGTAAACTCCGTAGCCTGCGCGAACTACCAACGACGAGCCGGATACCGGGCGCCACGCAATTCCAATTCTCGGTGCAAACCCGTTCTTATCCGGGCGAAGAAGCGAGCTGGGATATCGCTGCTCCGTAAGCGCGCCCACTGGATCGTTCGCCACCACCGGCGCGACTGCCGCGAAGCCCGGTGCGATGTCAAGATTTACGAGCCGCCCATACCGCTCCGTGATCGGCGAACCATACTCCCAACGCATGCCGATGTTCAGACTGAGTTCGGGGCTAATTCTCCAGTCGTCGTTAATATAGGCGTCGTAAAGGGATTCGCGAAGGTATTTGTCGGCGTTGCCGAAGGCAATGGAGCTCGTACCTGGAACGCCCAGCAGAAAATCAGCGAGATCGGAGCCGCTCGCCGCACCGGTAAAAACAAACGTGCCGCGCGGGTCTTGTTGTGACAGATAGTTGAATTGCTGCCGGCGGAAGTCTCCGCCAAATGTAAAATTGTGCCCGCTCCTGCTCCACAGCATGGAATAAGACAACCCGCCCGTCTGATTGCGATTAGATGAACTTTGCGCGTCCGACAGACCGGCGACACCGCCGGAGAAAATGAGGCTCGGCGGACCCCAATTCACAGGGTCTTGATTATTGCCGGAGATTCCAGCTTCGCCAGAAACATTCTCCCGATTTTGAAAGTACGGCGTGGTGCGAACCGCCAACCGGCTGAACTGGTATCCCACGTTCATCAGCAGGCGTTGGCCAAAACGGTGTGTCCAGTTCGCGTTGGCCAGCATGCCCAGGGTACTGGTCGTATCAAGAAATTGGAAAAGGCTTGGCGTGTCTTGCCGCATACTCTGAAACGCAAATCCGCCGTAGAGTTGATCGCGCTGGCCGAGCGTCTTGTTGAGACGCGATTGCAAGGCGTCTTGGTGGATCGCACTGACGAGCGGGATCTGATAGTTATAGCTCGCGCCGCCTTCAAAATTGGGTAGTGGGTAAAAGTGCAGTAAGGCGCGCGCCTGCGGGCTGATCCGGCTCTGTGGAATGAGATTACCGGAAAATGGCATTCCGCTGGCCGGATCAAATATTGCGGTCGAAATCCGCGAGAAATCGCCGTTGCGTTCCGCCAAAGTAGGCATCAGTCCAGAGTGTGTGCTCGCATCCCGGTTTCGCGTCCACTGATATCCAACAAAAAAGTTGGGCCCGTTTTTCAGCAGATGCGGAATTCTCAATGGACCGCCTAATGTCACCACGCCGGTCAGGCGGTTGTAGGCAGGCTTGGCCGTATCCTGACCGGTCAACGAGAAAGAACGGGCGTCCAGCGCCGAATTATCCAGGATAATGCCGAGGCCGCCGTTGTAGAGTCCACGCGCGCTCGCGCGATTGTTCCCGAACGCGGGGAACTGTGCAAATGGAGAAGCCGCTCCATTGTTTACGCTGCCATTGATAAGAAAACCGTCGGACGGATTCTGATTGAGCGTCGCAGTGGGATTGACGGTCTTGCCGGCGGCCTTTTCGGAATCGAGTTTCGGCTCAGGTGTAGCCGGAGCCGGACGCGCGCGGGTTGCCGCTGCTTCCATTTCACCCAACGGCAACAGCTTGAGATCCCATTTCTCGAGCGGCGCACCGGGCGTTATGTTCACTTCCCGGCTGACCGGGGAAAAGCCGGTCATCCCGATCTCCAGCGCCCAGGTTCCATCCAGCAAATCGCTGAAAGTATAGAAGCCTTCCTGATCCGTTATGCCGGAAAGCTTCTTCTGGTCCCGGCTCGCGATTACAATTGCTCCGGGGACCGGCAAGCCGCCGAAGAGGACTTGTCCGCGATGCTCGGAAGCAAGTAGACTTGTCAGGCAAAGCCAGCCGGTAGCGAGCCATCTCAAGCCACTGCTAATTTTCCGTGGCCTTCTCGGCATGGTCTATCACAAGAATTTCAACCGGGCCTTTTTGCGAATCCAACTTGAGTCCGAGCTGCTCCTGTATAGCCGTGAAGAGGGAAGGTCCCGAAGGGTCGGGCGGAGGTGGAGCGCCCTCACCCGGCGGCTTGAACATGGGACCTTGGCTCTCGTCAGGCGTCCACTTCAGCGTGAAATTATAAGCTCCCTTGAGCCCCGTCTTGTCCAGGACCGTCCGGCCAAGCTGATTAGACAATCCC